>CAJXVA010000014.1 GCA_913061055.1 uncultured Pseudomonadota bacterium | reverse complement strand
ATGTAGAGAGGTCTCGTGGGCTCGGAGATGTGTATAAGAGACAGGAGCAGGAATCGCCCGACGGTCTCCCGCGCCGCGATGCTCTTGCGAGTACACGCTGATCGCTTCGAGCAGCTCGTCGACGAGCGCCCGATACGACCCCGCCTCTGCGATCCGACTGGGGAGCTCACGCATCAGCGTCGACAGGTCCGCGGGCTCATCGAGCAGCAGCTGACCGTGCGCGAGCATCTCCAAGGCGAAGTCGCTCGCCCCGAGGTCCCAGAACAGGTCGAGCAGACTCACCGGCGCATCCCCGCCACACGGGATCGAGGTCTCCACAGCCCGACGCATCGCCTCGATACGATTCTTGGCGTTCCGCCGGGCCCACCACGCCGCGACACCGCCGGTGCCGGCGAGAGCACCCGTGGCGATCAGCGCGATCGTGATCGGATCCATCGGTCCAACAAGTCCGCAGGTCTATTGCGCGGCCGCGGCTGCCTTCGCGACAGCGGCCAAGAAGTCGAACCGTGCTTGGTACACCTGCACTTGCAGCTTGAGACCCTCGATGTGGTGCCCCTGCCCGTCGATCTCGACGTACTGCACCGGCTTCTTCAGCTCGCGTGCGGCCTTGGCAAACTGTCGGCTCTCGTCCACCGGCACCCGCCAGTCCTTGCTGCCATGGGTGAGCAACAGCGGCGCACGAAGCAGGTCGACGTGCTGCATCGGCGAGCGGTCTTTCATCCGGGCCAGCTCGGAGGCCACGTTGGGGTCACCGCTCTCGAGCGCGACCCAGTCGGGGATGTTCGTCGCGTCATAGAACGTCTTGATGTCGCTGAAGCCCGCGTGCGCCATCCCGAAGCCCAGCGGGTAGGACTCGTTGCGGCCGTTGGTCGCCGCCGGGTACGTCAGGGCCCGCATCGTGGCGTATCCCCCGTGGCTTCCGCCCTTGACGCCAATGCGACGCGGCGACAGCCCGGTGTGCTCCTCCAGCCATCGAGCGGCGTAGAGCACATCGACGATCTCGTCCCCGCCCAGGTCCTTGTCGTTGAGCGAGTAGAAGTCCTTGCCGAAGCCTGAGCTCCCGCGCACCGCCGGCGACAACACCGTGAGCCCTGCGGCGCACATGATGTTGTCGAACTTGCTGTAGCCGTTGGAGCCGCCATAGAACGCGGTGATCATCGCCATGCGCTGCTCTTCGGGCACCGGGTCTCGCGGCTCCAGCAAGAAGGCATGAAGCTGCCGGGTCTTGCCGGTCTTCGGGTCCTTGTCGAACGTCGGGATCTTCACCGTGCTGGCCTTGCAGGCCACGATCCGCTCTTGAAGCTCGGGATCCAGCGCGAGCACGGTCTCCATGTCGCCCAGCGACGTGCCACCGCGCCGCATCGAGTACCCCTCGAGGTAGATGTCGGGCGAGGTTTGGGTCAGGTACGCGCGGTCGCCATGGGCGTCGCTCAGCGATACCGACCCGGGGAACTTGCGCGTCTCGAGAACCTTCGAAGACTTCGGATCGATCAGCACGACCGTGGACCCGGCGGGCGTCTTGTGCACGCCCACGACCTTGTCTCCGCTGCGCTCCGCCGAGAGGTCCTCCTTGAATCGCGTGATCTGCCGCGTCTTCTTGGTGACGCGGTCATAGGCGTAGAGGTTCGAGAACCCGTCGTCGTTGGCCGTGTAGAGCAGCTCGTTCCCCAGCCACCCCTCCAGTGGGGAGGGAGAGTTCCGTGACACCTTGGTGTCGGTGACGAGCTGAACCTTCGGCGTCTTCTTGCGGAGGTCGACCCGGACGAGCTGGCCCTTGGTGCGGTCGCCCTTGACCTGCGCATTGAAGAACACCTCCTTGCCATCGGGCGCGAAGCGGATGTCGGACCACGTGAAGGTGAGGTCAGGCGAGTCGCAGACCACCTCGCGCTCCTCGCCGCTCTTGACGTCTCGCACCCGTAGGCAGGTCGAGAACGGCGCCTTCTTTCCCTTGCGCGGGAGGTAGGCCACCTGCGTCTCGTCCTCGCTGAACCCGAGGCCGTAGACGTAGTCGTGGTGCGTCACCTGCTCGAGGGCGCCCGAACCCAAGTCGAGCGTCCACAGGTTCATGACCTCGTCGTTCGACTCGTCGGCGTGAAGCCACAAGGTGTTGGAATCCTCGTGGTGATGGATCCCCCACAGGCTTCGTTTCGACCAATCCACATCCGAGATGGACTTGCCGGCGGTCAGGTCCCAGGCGCCCGAGGCCGGGATGTCGAGCATCTTCAGCGCGTACTGCTCACCGAGCTCGTAGTAGAAGAGCTTCCCGGTCTCGAGGTTGGGTCGCATGCGGCCGTAGGGGAACCCGGCGAGGAACGGGGCGAGGTCGACCTCCCGATCGAAGTAGTTCGCGATGCCCTTGACCTCGGGCTGCGCGGTCGCGGCGGGCTCGGTGTCCGGCGCCGGCGTTGCGCTCCCAAACTCCGGCGCAGCGGACGGATATGGCGTCGCGGCATTGGGCGGAGCACAACCGAGCGCGAGCAGGAGCGATGCGAGACCGAGGGCTGCTTCACGAGCGCAGAGGTTCATCGCGGGCATGACACACCGCGATGACCTCACCGGCAAGTCCTACTTCTTGCGCTTCTTGTACGCCTTGGCCTTGTTCTTCTTCTGGTACCGCTTGCGCTCCACAGCGCTCTCCTTGGCGCGATCCAGGTCTCCCTCGGCCTCCTCGAGGTCCAGGAGCATCGGCGCGAAGTCGACGTCGGGATTCTCGGCGGCCTGCTGCTGGAGCGACTCTGTCTTGCGCTTGAGGTCCTGACGGGCCTCCTCGTAGTCTCCGCGGTCGACCTGCTCGCTTGCCGCCTGAAGCGCCGAGGCGACGTCGATCTCCTGTGCACGCACCGTGACGGCGTAGTTCTCCGAGGCTTCGGCCTCCGCAGCATCTTGGGTGACCGAAACCGTTGGATTGATCACGAGTTCGACGGGTGCTCCATCGTCCAACACGTCCCGGAACCGCAGCGTGTAGGAGCCCAGCGCCATCGTGTTGCCTTGGGGCGGCTGGTAGTCCATGCGCACCAGAAGCTCGCGCTTCCGGCCGGCGGAGATCGAGCCGATCTTGGCCATGACAACGTCGCCATCGACCACGTTCGGGTAGCCGGGGATCTCCCCGGGCTCGATGCCGGGCGCCGCGTCGACCTCGAAGGTGACGTTGCGAGCCACGGTTGCGGTGAGTCCCGCAAACTCGTCCGCCAAGACTTCGGGCACTTGATCGCCGGTCTCGATGAAGTGGTACCGGCCACCGCCCGCATCCGCGATGCGGGTCATCAGGTCTTCGTTGTAGTCGAGCCCGACCCCCAGCGTCGTGGTTGCGACCCCCTTGCCGAACGCTTTGGACGTCCAGTCCGCGAGCACCTCGGGTCGCGATTCGCCTTCGTTGGCGAGTCCATCGCTGAGCAGCATCAGGTGGGCCAGCGCGTTGTCGCCTCGCTGAGCGTCGGTGAGTTCGTCCAGCCCACTACGCAACGCAGGACCCAACGCCGTCCCTCCGCCATCGGTGATACGCAGGACCTCTCGTCGCAGCGCCTTGCCGTTGCCGACCTTGGCTCGGTGGGTGTGCACGTTGACGCGATCGTCGTAGGAGATGAAGGTCAGGCGGTCGTCCGGACCCAGCTTGCGGACCGTCTCCATCGCGGCCTGTTTCGCGGCTGCGAGTTTCTCCCCGGCCATGCTCCCACTTCGGTCGAGGACCAACGCCAGATCCAGCGGCGGACGCTCTGCGCCGGGGACCTCGGCGGCCTGAATCCGCACCAGGACATCGAGATGCCCACCGGTTCCAGCCAAGACCTTTGCGTATTGAGGAATGACCTCGACCGACAGACTTCCCGCCTGCGACGGGCTCGTGGTCTGTGTCGGGTCTGTCTTCACCGGGGTCGCCTCGGGACTGTTGGCCACCGCGGGCGGCTCCGGCTCGGCGGTATCGACCTCCACCGGTGTACATCCCGCAGCAGCACCCAGCGCCGCGACTCCCATCATCCATCGTCGGTTCATCATCATCACCTGCTCCTACGCCTCGGCGGCGTGGCGGCTCTCAACGCACGACAACGGGGTTTGGCTTTCAAATACGCCAATCTTTTCCGTCCCAAACGACCGAAACAAATCGGCCATCAGCGGTACCACGGACAACGCAGCCCTCGGTTCCCACATCGCCCGAAGATCCGAAAACAGCTCTACGGCGTACCGTCGGTATCATGCGCTCGATGAGAGTCTGGACCCTTGGTCTTGTCGTCTGTGGTGGTCTGCTTGGGGCTTGTCATGAAGACGAGGACGGACCGGAGCTCGGGACGTATCTGCTGACGCCCGAGAACCGGGATTTTCAGTTTGAGCTGCGCGAGGACGGCACGTTCGAGGCCTACGGGCTGGAGTGGGACCTCCAGCTGTCCTCCTGGGGAGTGTGGTCACAGGACGACGGGGAGACCGTGCTGCGACCCGAAGACGACGACCCTTCGAAGGACAGCGTCAGCGACGAGCACTGTCCGACCCGCTGTCTCCGATGGTCGACGACGGAGGGATTCACCAACGTGACCGAGGTGCGGCTCGAACCTACCCTCGAACCGGGCGTGTTGCAGGCCAGCCTCTACGACCGCGTCGAGGAGAAGGACGTGCTCCAAACGTTCACGCTGGCAGATCCCGGAACAACGCTGCCGGGGCCCTAGCAGCCCCAGCGGTGCGAGCTGCAGGCGTGCCCGACTCGGGTTCAGCGGGCCCGAGGGCACAGCGGTATCTTGTTCCCGTGAACCCGGAGGACGTCACTCGCCAGGCCACGGCGTCCACGCTCCGCCCACCCGATGCGGAGGTGGCCACGGTACCGGAGGCTCCCGCGTCGCCGGAGTCCGAGCTCCGACGCGGGGTCAGCATCGGCCGATTCGTGATGATCGATCGCCTGGGGGCGGGAGCGATGGGCGAAGTCGTGCTCGCCTACGACCCGGACCTGCACCGACGCGTCGCGATCAAGGTCCTGCGCGCCGGCCTCTTCTCGAGCTCGGGGGACGCGGCAGTGCAACGCATGCTCCGGGAGGCCCGGGCCATGGCGAAGCTCTCCCACCCGAACGTCATCACGGTGTTCGAGGTCGACCAGATGCTCAGCGGTCAGAGCTTCATCGCGATGGAGTTCATCGACGGAGGCACGCTTCGGGAGTGGAGAGCGAAGGCGCCCTCCTGGCAGGAGGTGGTCGACGTGTACGCAGCTGCCGGAGAGGGGCTCGCGGCCGCGCACGACCAGGACCTCGTCCACCGCGACTTCAAGCCCGACAACGTGTTGATGGGAGAGGACGGCCGAGTCTGCGTCACCGACTTCGGGTTGGTGGGCGCCGTCGACGGCATGCAGGAAGACCTGCTCTCCAGCGGTCGGGACACCGTGGACGACTCGGCGGTTTCCGGCTCGGGCCGAATTTCGGCCGAGGCCGACGTCACCCTCACGCGGACCGGAAGCCTGCTCGGCACGCCCGCGTACATGGCACCCGAACAGGGCAAGGACCTCGACGCGCGTTCGGACCAATTCTCGTTCTGCGTCTCGTTGTATGAGGCTCTGTACGGCCACCGCCCCTTTGCCGGCGACACGCTGGTGGAGCTTCGCGCCAACGTTTGCGACGGCCGCCTGCTCGAAGCCCCTCGCGACACCAAGGTCCCGCAGCGGATCCGAGACGTGGTCGAGCGCGGCCTCGCCATCGATCCTTCCGAGCGCTGGCCCGACATGCGCAGCCTCTTGGCAGCTCTCCACCGCAGCCCCTCAGAGCAGCGGGGCCGCTGGCTGTTCGCCGCGATTGCGCTTGGGCTGACCGGCGGTGCCATGTCGCTGGCCGCGAGTTCCGGGGCGGATCGTGGCCCGCTCTGCTCCGACGGCAGCGCACGCATCGAGGAGGTCTGGAACGCCGACCGTTCTTCGAGCTTGCTGGGCGCGTTCACCCAAGCGGATTCCGAGGCAGCTCCGAAGGCGCATCAAGCCGTCGAGGACGCCCTGTCCTCGTTCGCCGACGATTGGAAAGCCGGCCACCTCGATGCATGCGAGGCCCACCGCGTGCGGGAGGAACAGTCCGGCGCGCTGTTCGACCGACGCATGCTCTGTCTGCAACGCAGGCTCGACCGCACCGAAGCGCTGCTGGATGCCTTTGCCACGCCAGATGCCGCGGCTGTGGCCGCCGCAAACCAGATCGGTGGCGCCGTCCCCTCGGTCGACACCTGCGAAGACACGGAACTCCTCTCCACCATGGTCCCGCCGCCGGACGCTCCAGACGCCCGCCAGGAATGGAAGCAGCTGCACCACGAGATCGACCGCGCAGACGCGCTGGGCGTCGCTGGACGCGAAGCCGACGCGCTCACTGCATTCGCGGAGATTCGGACGCGCATCGAAGGCCTCGACCACGGTCCGCAGCTCGCCCGCTATCTGCAGAACTACGGCAACGCCCTGATCCGTAACAGCCGATTCGAGGAGGCGATCGAGGTGCTGGGTTCGGCGCCCGAAGCTGCGGCTCGTGCAGATGACCCCCGCGTCGAGGCGAACGTCTGGCTGCTGCTCGCGCGAGCCCACGGGTTCGGACTCGGAGATCCGAAAACCGCGTCTTGGATGGCCCGAGCCGCGGAGGTTGCCGCGGTGCGGGCCGGAGACGACCCGACGACCCAGCTCAACATCCAATACACCCGGGCCATCCTCGCGCAGGAGGCCGGCGACTATCTGCAGGCTGTCGAGGCAGCCGAGCGCACGGTCGCGTCGGCGGAGAAGGTCTTCGGTCACGCGCACCGCAACACGTCCGCCTCGTACGACACGCTCGGCAACGCGTTCCACAAGGTCGGCGAGTTCGACAAAGCTCGCGAGGCGCACCAGACCTCTCTCGAGATCGATCGCGGGCTGCATGACGGGCCCCACGCCGATATCGGTCACTCGCTCATCAACATCGCGCTGCTGGACGACGATGCCGGCGATCCGATGGCCGCCAAGGCAGGGTTCGAGGAGGCGATGCGGGTCTACGAACAAACCGTCGGCACAGACCACGCGTTCTACCGGGACGCGCAGCTGAACCTGGCCAGCAACGCTGCGAAGCGAAAGGACTTCGGTGCCGCGCGGAAGGGCTACCTCGACATGCTCGCGTTCTATGAGCAGACGCTGCCGAAGGGACACGCGGACTTCGGAAGAATCTACGTGAACCTCGCCGAGCTCTCCCTCGTCGAAGGGGAGCTCGACGCGGCGATGCGCGACGGCAAACGCGGGCTCGCGATTCGAGTCGAGGCGTTGGGCCGCGACCATCCCAAGGTCATGCTCGCCCGGCTCAGCCTCGGCAAGATCCTCCTGGCCCGAAAGGCATACCCGCCGGCACAGGAGGAGCTTCGCGAAGCGCTGCGCATTGCGGACGCATCCCTGCCCCCGGACCACAGCGACCGCGTGGACATCTTGATCCCGCTGGGTGAAGTGCTGATCGCGAGCGGTCGCGGTGCCGAGGCAAAGCCGTTCCTCGAACTCGCCGTCGCGCTGGGCGAGGAGGGTCCAACGGAACGACGGCAACGTGCTCAGGCGCTGCTGGAGTCCGCCCACCGATAGCAGTGGCGTTCGACCGCGAGTGGGAACGTCACCGCATGATCCCCCCCAATGGTTCGGGCCGGCCGCTCTCGCAGACCGTCGCCGGCCCCAACTCGACGCAGGCGCGGAGCCCCAAGATCTCAGTCGCAGTGGGACCCCTCGGCGCAACGTCGACCCCGTCGCATTGCCCCTCATACGCGATGCGCTTCCGTGCACCCTCGGGGGCGAGCGAACGTTGACCAACCCATCGGCCCTGCTCGTCGTAGTCAAAACTGTGGCCCCGATCGCGGGCGTCATCTCGCTGCCGGAACCTCACCAGGCGGCCCGCGTCATCGTAGACCCACTCCTTGCTCGCGCTTCCGACCCCGCCGAATCGCGCCTGAACAACATGCCCGTGGGCATCGTGCAGCCACGTCGGACCTCTGGCGCCCAGGGTCCGGGCGAGTACCCCGCCGGATGGGGCGCTGACGAAGCCGCTGACGCAGCCGATCGACTCAGTCCTCCGCTGCTTCGCCGTCCTCGGTGTCGTCGTCTTCGAAGTAGATGCTTGGATCGCAGTCGAGCTGCGCCTTTGTGTACGACTTGCGACGGGGCGCCCCGCGGACGCTCTTTTTGGGCAGGCGCGCGGCGAGTCTCGCGATCAGCTCGGCGTGCTTCGGTTGCGAGGCGAGGTTGGTCCACTCGTTGGGGTCTGCCTTGTGATCGTAGAGTTCCTCCGCGCCGTCGCGGTACCGGGTGTACCGCCAGGTCTTGGTGCGAACGCTGTGATTGCCGCGTCCCCAGGTCGTGACCGCACCGCGCTTGCGCCCCGCCTTGGGGTGCGTCAGTAGATTGGCGAAACTCTGGCCCTCGAGGTCTGGTCGTGGCGGGAGCTCGCAGAGCTCGATCAGCGTTGGGTAGAGATCGAGCAGGCTCACCGGGCGATTGCACACCCCAGGGTTCGGCACCCCCGGGCCAGAGACGATCAGCGGGACGCGGGTTGCCTCCTCCCACAACGTGAACTTGCGCCACTTGAGCTTCTCGCCGAGGTGCCAGCCGTGGTCGGACCAGAGCATGACGATGGTGTTGTTGGCCACCGCGCTCTCGCGCAGCGCGGTGAGCAGACGACCGACCATCGCGTCTGCGAACGCCGATGCGGCCAGGTAGGCCTGAACGGCCGCCTTCCACTGCCCTTTGGCCACGATCTTCTTGTGGTCGTTGTCGTGGGTCAGCCGCTTGAGCGCGCTTGCAGGGATGTCGTCGCGGTCGTCCGCGCGGACGTCGGGGAGTTGGATCGAGTCCAGTGGAAAGAGGTCGAACCACTTCTGAGGGACGCGCCACGGCAAGTGCGGACGGTACAGCCCGCAGGCGAGAAAGGTCGGCGGGTCGTCTTCCTTGGGAAGATGACCGATGACCCAGTCGACGGTCTGCGCGTCGCCCATGTCCGAGTCGGGGCCTTCGAGCGGGCCCCATGCCAGCGTCCCGAACTTGGCGCCCCCTTCGGCGCGCTTGGGCTTGGGCGCGCCCTTGCGACGTTCCGGTTTTTGGCGGCACAGCGATGGGTGAAACTCGTCCCACCCGCGCGGATCCGGAAACTGTCCGTGAAACAGTTTCCCGGCGCCCAGGGACCGATACCCATTGCGGCGAAAGTACTCCGGCAGCGTGACGGCATCCGGCAGGTGCTGCCGCCATGGCTGGGCGTTGCCGTACACACCCGTGCTCGACGGCGCCAGCCCGGTGAGCGTCGCCGTTCGCGAGCCGTTGCACGAGGGCGCGGAGCAGTGCGCATTGGCGAACAACATCCCCGTGCCAGCGAGGGCGTCGATGTTGGGCGTCCGTCCCTGCGGGTGCCCACCCAACACGCCGACCCAGTCGTTCAGGTCGTCGATCGAAAGAAACAGGACATGGGGGCGGCGGGGCGTGGGGCTCGGGACCTCCGCGACCTCCGGTTCGGGTTCGGGTTTGGCTGCGGGCTCGGCCGGTGTGGGTTCCGGATTCGCGGGTGCCTGCGGCGCGGCGACCGGGTCTGGGCGCTCCTCGGTTGGCTCGGGGTGCTGCTCGGCCGCGATAGCGTCACTGCTTGCTTCCAGGGCGGGACACGCTCCCAGTAGTGATCCGGCACCAAGCGCACCCAGCCCCTCCAGGCAGTTCCGCCGCGTCACGACGCCCTTGGTCGACACCCCGAGATGATCGACTGCCCCCCCACGCGAGGCAAGGGTTGATTGGCCATCCCGAGTGCACGTCCCACCCGGAGCCCCGTCAGGACGCCAGTTTGTCCACCAGCTGGTCCGCGATGCGTCGGGTGGCGTCGTCATCGGACAGTGCCAGGCTCACGCGCCACAGTCGGTCTTGCTCGGCCGGGTCCAGGACGAAGTCGATGTCCGGTATCTCCACGAGTGCCCCCTTCTTCTCGGTGATGAGTTTGCCCGACCTCCGCAGACTCGATGCGTGCGGCTCGGTGAACAGCGGCGCCATGATTCGCCCGCAGTCGTCGATGGAGATGAACCCGCCGAACAGCTTCACCACGGTCGCCATGAACCTCATGGGCCACGGAATGATGTTGATCTGGTTGCTCCAAACCGTCTTGGGAATCTGAAAGCCAACGAACGAGACGCGAGAGTCGTCTCGCGCACGACACAGCGCGTGCAGCCGGGCGACAAGCATCCGCTTGGCCACCATCGCCTGCCCGATTCCCCGCTCGTATCCCCACGTTCGCTCCATCTGCAGGTCATCCCAATCCATCTCGCCGAACGATGCGACGTTGAAGATCACTCGGCCGCCGTGCTCGGACCGCTCCAGCAGGTCCAACAGGTTCAGCGTCAGCATGAAGTGGGACAGGTAGTTGACCTGGAAGTGGGAGTCCATGCCGTCTTCGGTCTCCACGCGGCCCGCGGCGTAGCCCAGGCCGGCGTTCACGAAGATCCCGTCAAGAGCGTCGTGCTGGGCGTGGAGTTCCTCTGTCACGCGGCGAACATCGGCAAGGCGGGCGAGGTCGGCCAGCACGTACGAGGCGTTCGGGCCAAGTTCGTCCACCGTCGCCTTGGCGCGTTCTTCGGACCGGGCCACGATGATCACCTCGGCCTCCTTCGCGAGCGCCGCCGCGACGCCCTTGCCCATCCCGTTGGTACCTCCGGTAATGAGGATCTTCATCAGATCGCTTCTAGGCCTACTTCAGGGCCGCGACGATGCAATCTCTGCGTGGGCCGACGGAGTACTGCGGCATCTGCGATACTGGACTCCGCCCACGCGGTGGGGACCAGGTGTATCGATGAGCGTCCGATTGAACCTTCTGCTGGCTGCCGCGACGATGACCGGCTGCGCGGGAGGCAGCGACGCGAACACCGGCACGGGATCGGGGCCTGGCACGTCTGGCGGCGAGTCGACGGCCGGCAACACGAGCCCAGTCGTTGAGACCACGGGCATCTCCGCCACGGCAGGCCCGCTGACATCCAGCTCCACCAGCGGAAGTTCGACGACCGACGATGAATCGACGACCGACGATGAGTCGACAACCGGTGCATCCACGGGCGTCGCGTCGACGACCGATGCCAGCGACGCGAGCACCGACACCGGCACAGACTCGGACTCGAACTCGGACGCCGATACGGAGACCGACACCGATACCGGTGAGTGCGACCTGATCACGCCGGACACCACCTGCGAGTTGGGCACCATGTTGGGCCCGGTCAGTGGCGACGATGGCTCAGCCGCCTCGCAGACCGGCACGGGTTCCACGTGGTTCCTGGTGCAGGTCCAGGAGACGAACGCGAGCATCTTCGAAGAAGACCTCAGCTACACCGTGCAGCTCGAGTCCTCGGACGTCGACTACGACCTCTACGTCTACCAAGGGCCCCAAGACGGTGACCCGGACTGCGACGTCGTTCCGGCGCAGGGCGTCGGCATGGACGGGGTCGAGTCGGTGAGCGCCGGTTGGGACGACGACCAGGGCATCGGCGGTGAGGACGACAGCCTCTGGCTCGCGATCGAGATCGTCCATGCCACCGGCAGTGACTGCGCGGCAGACTGGACGCTGACGGTGACCGGCGGGACCTGAGCCTCCGATCAACCCGGGGGTGCGATGTCGCCGAGCCATGGCATCGGCTTCAGCTTGGACTCGCGAGCCTGCGTACCGACCCAGTCATCGTCCAGACGCTCGAAGTCCTCGGTGACGACCTCGGAGTCGCTCGAAACGAACCCGCGATAGGCAACGCCGTCGATCGTCACTTCGATCAGCCGCGGAAAGCCGGTGGCTGCGTGCAGCACCTTACCGACCAAGTTGCCCTGCTCGTCCGAGGGCTGGGTATGGACGTCGAGACCGCGTGGTTGATGAAGTCCAGGTGCGCGTCTGTCATCGGGAGACCTTGCCGCTGGTGGCTCGCGATCTCGCGCAGCGTGTTCATCACGGTGCCCAGGAGCATTCCCCTGCATCCACCGTGGCGGGACACAAATCCCGTCCCGAGGACCCGCATCGGTCCCAGGCAACGCTGGCAGACTTCGGATCATGGGGCAGCTCTGGCGCTGCGCGTTGTCAGCCGGTCCCACGGGTTTGGAGAGTCCCCCCCCCGTCAAGGGGCGTCTGGGCGGCAATAGCCGACGTTTGGAAACTCGGAATTCGGCGTCTCGAAGAAGGGAATGCATGCCGCATCGACTCCGCACGGCAGCGCTTGCAATGTGTCGCAGTACGGCGCGCAGCAGGGCTCTTCGTAGCTACAACCGGGGACTTGGTCTTCGTGCGCCCAAAATGTCCCCGAGGGACACTCGGGATGGAACACACCATCGACGTTGAGGCTCACGCCCTCTCGCAGGCACACGAAGTCGCCCGCCGGCCCCGGATAACACCCGGCCCCTTCCTCACACGACGGCTCGAGCGGGTCGCAGCTCGGCAAGCAAAGCGGAACATAGCTCCCGTTGTAGAGGCCGCACGTCTCACCGGGGTCTTCGCAGCCGAAGTCCTCTGAATCTTCGTCGCAGAACGACACGCATTCGCCTTCGAACGTGTCTCCCTCCACGCCGAGACACACCAGACCCGCGCCGCAGCTATCGGCCCCCGAGGACGCCACCCCCTCCACAACGCAGGGCTCGCCTCGGAGACCTGCCTCGGGCGCCAAGGGACGGCACTGGGCGGAGTTCCATACGTCCCCCCCGTCGTTCGCCCAGGGCTTGCACGCGGATCCGTCCCCACAGTCTTGCAGGAGGAAGGAGCACTTCGAGCAGTGGCCGAGAACGCCGTCGGGGAGGGAGGCACACGTCCCCTCGGAGTCGTCCGAGATGAACGTCGCTCCAACCTCCGACGTGCTTTCGCTGCCCGTGTCCTCCGACGTCGTGGGCAGCCCGCTGGTGGCCGTTGCGGTCGTCGCTCCACCGGTCAGGACTCCCGAGGATGTATCGAGCGCAGAGGTGGTCCCGCTTGAGCCGGAGGACGCTGGGCCGTCGGCGGCGGTTCCGTCTCCGCTCGTGGAGCCACAGGCCGCGCACAATGAGAAGATCAACAACCGGCGCACACCTAAAACTACCCTAGCTAACATTCCTGTCAACCGCCAGTTTCGTGGTTCGCGATACTCAACGCTATCCCACCGGCTCGATGCGCGTGCGCAGCGAAGTCCCCAGCGCCGCAATCCCAGCCCGCAGATTCTCCGCCTTGGGATCATCCGCCGCCACCGGGACGTCCACGTACAGCAGCCCGACGTCCTCATTCGTACCGAGCGACTGCCCGACGATGTTGACCCCCGACTCCGCGACCACCCGGTTGGTCTCCGAGAGCACGCCGGGCACGTTGCGGTGCAGGTTGATGATCCGGCTGACCGATCCGCTGACCTTCGGCGCGGGCACATCGAGGTTCGGCAAGGTGACCGAGCCCATCGTGCTGCCGAACTTGCGGAAGCGGTCGAGCGCCTGCGCGACCTCGAGGCCGATGTTGGCCTGGGCCTCCTGGGTGCTGCCTCCGATGTGCGGCGTCAGAATCACGTTGTCCAACCCACGCAGCGGACTCTCGAACGGCTCGGCGTTGCTGGCCGGCTCGCTCGGGTAGACATCGACCGCAGCACCCGCAAGCGCCTTGGACTCGAGTGCGATCCGCAGCGCGTCGATGTCGACGACCTTGCCGCGGCTGAGGTTGATGAGGTACGCGCCCTTCTTCATCTTGCCGATCTCGGCGGCCGTCATCATGTTGCGCGTCATCTCGGTGTCGGGCACGTGCAGCGACACGAAGTCCGAGGACTCGAGCAAGGCGTCCATGCTGACCACGGAGTTTGTGTTGCCCAGCGGCAGCTTCTTCTCGATGTCGAAGTACTGCACGTTCATGCCGAACGCTTCGGCGAGGATGCCAAGCTGGCTGCCGATGTGGCCGTAGCCGATGATGCCGAGCGTCTTGGCCCGCACCTCGTGTGCACCCGTGGCGCCCTTCTCCCACGAGCCGACATGTGCCGCCGCGTTGCGCGGGAAGATCCGGCGCGCCAGCATGACGATGTCCGCCATGACCAGTTCGGCGACGCTTCGGGTGCTGGAGAACGGAGCGTTGAAGACGGTGACGCCGTTCGCCCGTGCGTGCCCCAGCGCGACCTGGTCGGTACCAATGCAGAAGCATCCGACCGCGTCGAGCCGCGGCACCGCGTCGAGGACCTTTGCGGTGATGTGGGTCTTGCTGCGAATCCCCACCATGACGGGGCCCTCAGGAAGGGCCTTCAGCGCCTCGATGAGCTCATCCTCGGTGAGGCCCTTGTTGATTCGCGTGACGGCGTAGCCGTCGTCCATGAGCGACTTCTCGGCCGTTGCGTGGACTTTCTCGAGCAGGAGCGCAGATGCGGTCACAATCGGATTGTGGACCAAGCCCGAGGCCAGGGCCACCGCGTGATTTGCAGGCTCGTGCGGACCAGGCCTATGGTCCCGCCTCATGTCTCAAAGGGCCCTAAACCTGGGACGATTGGCCAAGACGCTTCGGCGGCACGCGAAGGACGGATGGCAGCGCGCGGTGTTCTCACGTCCTGGCGCAGATGACGAGGCCGCGCAGGTCTTCGAGGGGGACGACCTCGACGCGATGGTCGAAGCGGCCATGGACGCCGCCGGCGAGGGTCGGGTCAAGCAAGTGCTGGTCATCGACGAGCGCACCCGCGTCCGCGTGGACGCCCGCTACGGCAAGGCCAAGGTGCTGAGGCTCGACGAGGAGCGAAAGTCCAAGGTCATGGGGGGCAAAGATCGGGTTCTTCAGCCCGATGGCAGCGCCGATCTGCTGCGTGTCATCGGCATCATGAACGCCGACGGCACGATCTCCACCAAGTCCGCCAAGAAGTACAAGCAGGTCAATCACTTCGTCGAGCTGTGCCGGCCAGGCTGGGAACGACTGCTCGCCCACCGCAAAGCCACCGCCGAGGCGCCGCTTCGCATCGTCGATGTCGCGTGCGGCAATGGCTACCTCACCTTCGTGTTGGCCGAGGCGCTGAGGCTCGCGGAGATCCCCAGCACGCTTTGGGGAGTCGACATCCGCGAAGACGTCGTGGCCAACTGCCGCGAGCGTTCGGACGCGATGGGCTGGACCAACACCACGTTCACGGTCGGCCGGATCTCCGATGTCCAGCCGACCGAGCCCCCCGACATCTTGCTGGCCCTGCACGCTTGCGATACCGCGACCGATGAAGCGCTCGCGCTCGGCATTCGAACCGGAGCCCCCGTGCTCCTCGTCGCGCCCTGCTGCCAGCGCGAGCTCGCGGCCCAGCTCGAGAAGCGCTCGGACGGGGCGATCACGAAACACGGCCTGCTTCGGCGAGAGTACGGCTCGGTGCTCACCGATGCGCTGCGCGTCGAGATGCTGACGGCATGCGGCTACAAGGTCGACGTCGTCGAGTTCGTCGAGAGCACGCACTCCGCCAAGAACCTGCTGCTACGTGCCCATCGCAGGCCGGGCGCCGACAAGGCCCTCACTCCCGAGGCCCTCGCCAAGCTCCGCAAGCGCTGCGCGACGCTGGGGGTTGAACCCACGTTGCTCAAGCTGCTCGAGAATCCGCCATCGGCGTGACCCGCTCGCGCAGGATCATGGCAACCTTTGCAATGTGAGAGTTTGCGGAATCCTCGCGGGTTTGGTGTTGGTTGTCGCTTGCAACGATGACGGCGGCTCCAACGCAGCGACGAGCCTGACCACGCTTGGACCGGTCAGCGCGACTGCGACCAACAGCACGACGCAGGGCACCGATACCGGCGGGCCGACGAGCGGAGGCTCCCAGAGCGCGACGAGTGCGGATGACACCGGTGGCGGCCCGATCTTCGACATCGGCACCCTCCCCGATGCGGGTGGGCCCGGTATGACGGGGCCGGTGATCCCCGAGACCTGCGAGCAAGCCGAGGCCGGGGAGTCGTCGGTCGGCTGTGTCTTCTATGCCGTCGACATGGACAGCACGAGCGATGCGCTTCCATACGCCATCGTGACCGCCAACGTGCAGACCGATGTGCCAGCGAATGTCTCCGTTCAGACCCGCGAAGGAGGGGTTTGGACCGACATCGCGGCGCCGGTCACCATTGCGCCCCTGTCGCTCAACGAGTTCATGGTGCCCGACCGTCACCAGGAGAACACCGGGATTCGAGCCGCGGGCGCCTACCGCATCGTCTCCGACACGCCCATCGTCGCGTATCAGTTCAGCCCCATCGATGGTGCGTCCTCGTTCCTGTCCGACGCCTCGATGCTCTATCCCGTGCCGACGCTGGACTCGGTCAACCACGTCATCAGCACCAACTTCATCTCGTCCTCCGGAGGCGCCGGCTACCCCTACGTGACCATCGTCGGTACCGCTGATGGCACCAGCGTGCAGTTCACGGCCACCAACGCCACCACAGCCGGCGGGGGCATCCAGGCGGCCGCACCCGGCGAGACGATTACGATCGCTCTTCAAGATGGCGACGTGGCGCAGATCGTCGCGGCCAACCAGGCCAACTCCATGACGGGCTCGCGGATCGTGACCGACGAAGACCACCCAGTCGCGGTCTTGCCCGGTCACACGTGCATCAACATCCCGAGCAACGTCTGCTGCTGTGACCACCTCGAAGAGCAGCTCTCCGGCGTCCGCCAGTGGGGCCAGAACTTTGTCGCCGCACACATGCCCGTGCGCGCCGCTGGCAACCCTGAAGCCACGTTCTGGCAGGTCTACGCATCCGAAGACGGCACCACGATCTCGTTCGACTTCGACCCTGCACTCTCGGGCCTACCCGGGCCGGCGCTCAACCTCGACGCGGGCATGGTCGGGGAGTTCATGGTCACCGCGCCCGTGGGCACCGAAGCCGATTTCGGCATCACCGCCACCAAGCCGATCGGCGTCGTTGGCTATATGGTCGGCGCGGAGGCCCTCGGCTCTGACATCGGCGACCCTGCCATGGCGCAGTACGTGTCGGTCGAGCAGTTCCTCCCGCGGTACGTCGTCCTCGTTCCGGGGACCTGGGTGAACGATGTCTTCATCCTGACTCGCCCTGCCGGAGCCTCGATCACCATCGACGGCGTCGCGGTCGACGACACCCTGTTCGCGCCGGTCGGGGCCGGGACGTTCGAAGTTGCGCGCGTCCCCGTGCCCGACGGTGTGCACGTCCTCGATGGTGGGGATCAGAAGTTCGGCGTCGTCGTCGTCGGCTACGACCAGCACGACAG
Source organism: uncultured Pseudomonadota bacterium (assembly GCA_913061055.1). Classification (GTDB taxonomy): domain Bacteria; phylum Myxococcota_A; class Polyangia; order Nannocystales; family Nannocystaceae; genus CAJXVA01. Next base: position 29,629 of record CAJXVA010000014.1, on the reverse strand, counting down.
CTACGCGTACATCGGTGGAACCGGAACAGGCATCATCAACCCCAACCCCGAGGGCTAACGAGCGGCCGTGAGCAACGCCGAAGCAGACGCGTCGCGGCGCGCGAACCCGGGGGATGTGGTGAAAATGTCGGCCACGCTCGTCCTGCGACACCTCGTCGGATTTAGAGCAGAGCTCGGAGACAACGCTGTCGACGGCGCGCTGGAGAGACTCTCGGCGGAGTTACGTGACGAGGTCGACGCGCTCGTCGCGGGTGCCTGGCTCGACGTCGACAAGATCGACATCGTCTACGAGGGCATCGCCACGGAAGCGGGTCGTTCGCTGGAGGAGCTGTTCCCCACGATCATCGAAGCCGCGAACGAGCAGGTGTTCAACACGGTGTGGAAGGCGCTTCTGCGACTCGCTCCGGGGCGAATGATCATTCGGCGCGCCGCGGCTGTGTACCGAAAGAGCTACACGCACGGGGTGATGACCGCGCGAGACATCGAGGGCGGCGTCGAGCTCGACCTGACGCACTGGCCGGGTATCACCCGAAACCGGATCCTGGGCATCATCGCAGGCGCCCGAGCGGCCCTTCGGATCTCCGGCAGCGCGGATGCACGACTGAGCCACCGTCGGACGCCGGACGGTGTCTGCTTTGCGGTCCGGTTTTGAGCCGTCGCCACCACAACCAATGAAAAAAGGAGCCGGCGATCAAGCCGACTCCTCTTCACCGTCAAATGACGGGGTCTACCGAGTCTGGTTTAGACAGGGCGGACGTTTTCGGCGCGTGGGCCTTTGGGACCTTCGCCTTCAGTGAACGAGACCTTCTGGCCTTCGCGAAGTTGGTCGTAGCTCGTGCCTTCGACGCTCGACATGTGGAAGAACATGTCTTGGCCACCACCAGTGTCGATGAATCCAAAACCCTTGTCCGTGAGACGCTTGATCGTACCTTCAGCCATTTTCTTGTGCTTTCGATTACCGCTCCCTAGGAGCGGAAGGCCTCTCGATTGAGGCTAGCGGAGCATCTAGCACGTCCGTCTTCTAGTGTCTGGGGCTTTTCTTTTTTTCATTCTAGGGGGCCGTGTAGGCGGTCCCACGGAACGGTTGCGCCACTTGCGCGAAGGTACTGCGCCGCGCCCCTCGGAGCGATCGGGCGGTCTGGCGAGGCCCGAAGTTCATTTGTTCCGGTGTTTCGGGCCCTGTCACGGCTCTGGCCAGCGCATACCGGCCCGGTCGCTCAGCGAGAAACCCGGCGGAAAGAGCTCTGGAGTGAGGGCAGGATCCCCAAGGGCGAACACCTTTCCGGCCCGCACCCCGGAGCGATGCTTTCGCAGCCAGGCCGTCCAAACCCGCTTCAGACGCATCCCCTCAGCCGCGTCGGGCACCCCCGACGAACCATGGCCGCTGTGCTCGACGACGAAGAGCAGCTCCTCGAGCATTCGCTGGGTCATGTCCTCCTCGTCGAGGCGATCCACCCAAACCTTGGCGATCGCATCCCGAGAGATCCCGACGCTCACCGCCGTGGCATGAAGGCAGCTGATCAACCACCGATCGGTCGCGGTGGTCATCGCGGCGAGCACCGCCCCATGGACGGCCGAGTTCGACCCCGCCTGCCCCAACGCAGCACAAGCCGCATTCGCAAGCCCGACGTGGGGCTGGCCGAGCACCGTTGGGAGCTCCGCGCGAAGGCCTGGTTCCAGGGGCGCAGAGGTTCGTCGCAGCACCAATACCCCGAGCTGCGGAATGTCGTGCCGGAGCCACTTTGCCGCGAGCGCACCGTATCCCGAAGGTCGGCTCTCCTCGTCTGCGTGTTCGAGGATGTACAGCGCGATCTCTCCTGGAGTGGAGGGACTGGGTTTGGACGACACGCCCGCAGCCAGAAGAAGCTCGGCTGTGGCGATGAGCTCAGAGACCGCTGTGCGCGGCTCGGGATAGGGGATCGGCTCTTGGCGCGTCGCCTCCAAGCTGCGGTCGAGCGCTCGCATCACCCGCTGGACGTCACTGGGCTCCGCCACCGCCCCGAGCAAACGCGCCCCACGCATCACCCGCTGTGGATCGTTGGCGTTCAGAAGGGATTCGGCCAGCGCTCGTACATCGGATCCAAGAACATCGGCATTCCAAGTCCTCGCGACCCATGCAGCGTGTTCGGCCTCGTCGAAGCGCGGAGTCGAAGCGGTCGACGGCAGGCGCCGTTCTACGGCGTCGAGCGCTGCACTCGAAGTCTCGGGGTCGTGATGCTCCGCAAGCCCGAGCAAGACCGCGGTGGCTTCGACGGTTGCGATGCTCGCGATGCCACGCATCGCCCTGGGCTCACTCTCGATGATCGAGGCAAGCAGCGGGAGGTAGATCGGATAGGACAGGGCGGTGAAGTCCGCGAACGGACGGGCCCGCTCACCGACAGTTTTGCCCGCATCCGAGGAGATCGCCTGCATCCGTGCCACCACCAACTCCGCTTCCGCCGCAGACGGGACGGCGATCTCCAGTTCTCCCTCGACCCAGCGCTCGTCGTCGGGAGTGAGGGCCTCATCCTCCGACGTCCACCCGAGGTCGTGCGCCACGGCGATACGGTGCGTGCCCGCCGTCTCGAACCGGCGGTACCGGCCCAGCGAAACCGTGAACGCAAACTCCTCGCCCGGCTCGAGGTCGAAGTCTCCTCCCAGGCCCCCGAAGATCATGAACTTGGGATGAGGGTCGAGCAACGAGGTGCCCGAGGCGTCGGTCGCCGTCACCTTGATGCGAGTCGCCCGCGGACCGCCCCGGTAGTCGCCACCGAAGCTCACGCTCGTCCGGGCCTCGCCGACGTTCTTCGCGACGTAGTGCACGACGATGTTCTCACCCAGCAGCCACCGCTGCTTGGCCGTCTCCAGCGTGAGCTGTAGACCCCGGACTTCTTTCGTTCCAAGCACGATCGGACCTACAGGATCGCGTTCTTTCTCTGGGGCCGCGTCCTCTTCAACGGACGGTATGGGATCGGAGGATGGGCTCGCGGTGGACGGAGGCGTACAGCCAGAGAAAAGCCCCACGATGCTCGCCGCGATGAGACTTCGCATGACGAGTCACAGTAACAGCCGTAGAGCTGCCGCCGCTTCGGTCACTCAGCGTTTGGGGAGCGTCGCCGCAACCGCGTCGACGTCGAACGGCGTATCCGGCTGGATGAGGCCTTCGATGACCTCTTGCAGTGCAGCCCGGGCTCGGAACAGCCGAGTGCGCGCCGTGACGGGGGAGATGTCGAAGATGGCGGCGATCTCCGGACCGCTGAGGCCCTCCCAGTACGACAGCTCCAAGATCGTCTGCTGTTCGACCGGCACGCGCTGCAACGCTTGGAGCAGGATGTCGTGTTCCTGCCGGGCGGCGACGACAGAACTCGGCGTCATGCCAAGCGCAGCGACGGAGGTCACCCCAAGCTCCGGGTCGACCCTGCGCATCATCCGTCCGCGAGTTCGCAGGAACTGGTAGAGCTGCTTGCGGGCCGTCGCGAACAGGTACGTCCGAAAGCTCGCGTCACCACGGAAGCGGTCCTTCCCCTCCACGCAACCCATGAACGTGCGCTGGATGAGATCGTCGACGTCGTCCTCGTTGATCTTGTTGCGGAAGAATCGGCGGACGGGACGGAAGTGTCGGCGAAAAAGCACGTCGCCCGACGCCTTGTCACCTTCCCTCCATCGGTTCAAAAGCGCGTTGTCGTCGTCCGGCATCTTGCGAAGCGGCATCGAACGTAGCCGGTGCGGCTGATCACGGCAATCGTCGGGTCGGGCTTTGGACTTCGCGGGTCTGGGTGCTAACGCTCAGGGCGTGACGGATACGCGCGAAGATCGGGACGAGCTGCCCGACGGCCTGGAGACCGGGCTGCAAGTGGCGCGAATCTCCAGGGGCCTGTTCCAAGAGGACTCGCGACCTGCGCGGCTGGGACGATTCGTGGTCGTCGACCGGCTCGGCTCCGGGGCGATGGGCACCGTGCTGCGGGCGTACGACCCGCAGCTCGATCGCAGCGTCGCCCTCAAGATCCTACGCACAGAAGCAGGCACGCGCGACCGCGGCGCACGGACTCGCTTGGAGCGCGAGGCGAGGGCACTGGCCAAGCTCAACCATCCCAACGTGGTGTCCGTCCACGAGGTTGGGACGACGCAGGGGCAGATGTTTGTTGCGATGGAGATGGTCGAGGGTGACGACCTCGCGGCATGGCTGGCACAGCGGCCCGAGCCCTCCGGCCGATTCTCCGAAGCACTCGAGCTTCTGTTCCAGGCCGGGCGCGGATTGTCGGCCGCACACCGGGCCGGCGTCGTGCACCGCGACTTCAAGCCCGCCAACGTCCTGATCGGAGATGACGGCAGAGTGCGGGTCGCCGACTTCGGCTTGGCCCGAGTGGGCGCATCCACGGAAGTGCTCGAGTCACGAGACGCCGAAGCCACGGACTGCGAATCCGCATCGGTCACCCAAACCGGAGCGGTCGTGGGCACGCCCGCGTACATGGCCCCCGAACAGCGAGACGGTCGACCCGCCGATGCCCTGGCGGATCAGTACTCCTTCTGCGTCGCCGCATGGGAGGCGCTCTTCGGGGTTCGACCCGGTCCCAAGGCCGAGCTTGTCGTGCCTCCCGGTGCGGGGTCTCGGGCTCGGTCCGTCGCGGCGACCTTGAAGCGCGGACTCGCCTCAGATCGCACCGCTCGATTTGAGGACATGGCGACGCTGGTCGACGCCCTCGCAAAAAACCCTGTCCAGCGTCGCCGACGTCTCGCGGTCGGTGCACTTGGGATGATGGGTATCGCGGCGGTCTTCGCCGGCTATGGCGTCGAACGGTCATCGAGGTGCGACGACGTCATCGAACCCGCAGACGCGCTCTGGACCACCGCCCAACGCGAAGAACTCGAGCAGGGGTTCCGCTCCGTACAGTGGCCGGGGGCTGGGCAGAGCTGGGAACGCTTCGCCCGGGATGCAGACGCGTACGTCGAAGAATGGAAGCGCTCCATGCAAGCCAGCTGCCGCGCCGCTCGCATCGACCGGACACTGGACCGCGAGACCTACGAAGCACGCTCCGCTTGTTTTGAGGACCGACTCGCCCGCTTCGCCGGGGTGTTGGATGTCTACTCCGAGACGACCCGCGACCTGGTGGTCTCCCCGTTTTCGTTGTCACGCGCGGTGGGTCCGCTCGAGGTTTGCGTCGACCGCCCGCAACCTGTCGCGGAAGGCTCGCGACCGCTGATGAAGGCGCTGGGGCGAGGCCTAGGCGTCTTGCGAGCAGGCCGGATCGCCGAGGGAGCGGAGATCCTCGAAGAGGTTCTGAAGCAGGCACAGGCGCAAGAACTCCCGCTCGTCGAAATGCAGGCACTCGCCGCAATCGGCGAGACCCAAGACCGACTTCAGGGGCCGGAACACGCGGTCACAACGCGTGAACAAGCCTACTGGATGGCCCTGGAGCACGGAGACGATGCCCTCGCCGCCCAGGTCGCAAGCTCGCTCGCATTCGGTTTGGCGAGCACGCGGGACCTCGATGCCGCCGAACGATGGCTGAAACCCGCGACCGTCTTGGGCACCCGGGCGCGCCTCGGCCCTGACGAGCAGTCGGAAGTCGAAGGCTCCAAAGCACGAGTCGCCTACGCCCGAGGAGACCTCGACAACGCCCAGGCCCACTTCGAGGAAAGCCACCGCCTCGCGGTCGCGGCATGGGGACCGGACCACCCGCAAACGGTAGCCTCCGAGCAAAACCTGGCCCAAGTGCTGATCGGCCAACGAGAGTTCGACGACGCGATCGAACTCATCGAGCATTCGTTGCGCGTCCGACTCGAGCACTTCGGCCGGTGGCATCCCGACGTCGCCCGCGCGTACTCCACCCTGGGTGTCGCGTTGGGAATGAGCCTTCGGCACACCGAAGCGACCGAGCAGTTCGAGCGCGTGGTCGAGATTCTCACCGAGACGTACGGCCGCGAGCACCGAGAAGTCGCCTCCGCGCTCACGTCCTTGGGACAGGCGACGCAGGCCCTTGGAGACGAGGCCACAGCCGCGCGGTACTACAAAGAAGCCGTCGACATCTTCGCCAAGGTCACAAGCCCCAACGACACACAAGCCCTCACCGCACGCATGAACCTGGGGCGCTCGCTGATCTCCAACGGCCGCTGCACCGAGGCACTGCCGCTGCTCACCACGGTCGCAGACTCCCTCGCCGAGCGCTCCGCGAAAGACCCACGACTCGGGATCGCTCGATGGATGCTCGGTGCCTGCCAGGTTCGGCTCAGCCAACCCGGCGCCGCGGCAGAGCCCCTTCAGGCCGCGCTCGAGGCGTTCAAAGGCCGCCCGAACGAAGAGGGGGGCATCCTCATTGCCATCGCGCGCATGCATCGTTCCGCGGGAGAGCTCCAACTGGGGCGCGAGGCTGTCGTCCGAGCGATCGGGTTGCTTCGCGCCGAGGGTGCCGATCCGATCGTCCGGGCGGAGGCACTCACGGTGCAGGCGTGGCTCGCTCTGGACGGCAGCGATCTCGACGGCGCGCTCCGACACGCGCGCGCGTCGGCTGAGATCTATCGAAACTCTTCCACCTCCCCGGCGCTACGCGTAGGCGGATGGGGCGAAGCCGCTCGGGTCCTCGTCGCCGTCGGCGCCCCGAGCGAAGCCAAGGCCACCGCCCTCGAAGCCCATGCCCTGATCGAGCCCCCCGACGTCGCCAGGCAGCTGGCACCCGTGCTGACAACCGAGCTCTATCTTTCCTTGGCCGAGGCTGAGATCGCGACGGACGCCGACGCGTCGAAACGATGGGCCGAGCGAGCACTCTCCTCGTTGAAAGACGCCGGTCCGTCTCACGATGCGGACCGTCAGCTGGCGCGCGAGCTCGCAGACACGCCTTAGCGCGACTCGAGCACGTCCAGGAGCGCGCCGAGGTTTTCTCGCAGCGCCTCGATCCGCTTGGTCCCAAGCTCTTTCACCAGGCCTTCCTCAAACTCCGCCAGCACGGCCAGGCCGTCCAGCAGAATCAGGCGACCGTCTCGCCGGGCAAACCGGACCAGCTTGGCGCGGCCATCGGTGGGATCGGGGACGCGCTCCAGCACATCCATGGACTCGAGTTCGGTCACGAGCTGTCCCACGGCCTGCTTGCTCAGACCCATCCGCTCGGCGATGTCCGTGATCCGGCTTCCTTCCAAGTCGATATAGGGAAACAACGTCGTGTGCGCGGGGCGAACGTCTTGCCACGTCAGCTCCCGAACCCGCGCCATCGCTTGCTCGTTGAGCAGTCGGGCCGCCTTGATCAGCACCTGGCCAAGGCTCGCCCGCTTGCGGGCCTCCAGCTCCGCGATGTCCTTGGGGTCAACCACCATGGAGAATATGGTCAAGCATACTTGACTATTTAGTCAAGCATGCTTGACTATCGTTCGAGATGGACGAAACAGGTCTAGAACCGCTGGCCGAGGGTCTCTGGGGAACCGAGCATGACCACTTCATGAACGGCGTCGTGCACTTTCGCGGGCGCATGACGGTCGTCCGGCTGGAGTCGGGCGGCTTGCTGCTGCACTCCGTCGTGCCGATCGACGATGCGCTCGCCTCCGAGTTGGCAACCCTCGGCCCGGTCGAACACATCGTCGCGCCCAACCTGCTTCACCACACGCACCTCGCCCCTGCCATCGAGCGCTACCCGAACGCGACCGTTTGGGGTGTCCGAGGACTCGCAGAAAAGCGCAGTGACGTCCGGTTCGAGAAGACGCTTGGCGACACCGCGCCAACGTGGGCCGGCGAGCTCACTCCCCTTCAGATCGCGGGGATCCCGTGGGCAACCGAGACGGTCTTCTTCCACAAGGCGACCAACAGCCTGGTCGTCACCGACCTCGTCTTCAACGTGCACGACGTCCAGGGCTGGATCTCACCGTGGGTGTTTCGAATGGCGGGCGCGTACCGCCGTTTCGCCCAGAGCCGTTTGCTTCGCCGTGCGATCAAGGACGCGAGTGCAGCGTCGAGCAGCGTCGAAGAGATGCTTCAGTGGCCGATCGAACGCGTCATCATGGCCCACGGGCGCGTCGTCGATCGCAACGCAAAGGCGCAGCTGGTCGAAGCCCTCGAACCCATGATGCAGCGACCCGCACTCGCGTCTGCATCCTGAGACCGGCCCCCGTGAAACATCGGGGTCTGCACCCCTCGGACCGGTCTCCCCCTGCCCCCGACAACAGCGCGATCGTGCCCATCAGCGTCCGCAACGTTTGGTGATCCCACTCGAATTACGAAGTGACACCGAGTGCCCACATGATACGGTCGAGCGATGGCCCGCTACATCGACGCTCGAGCGACGGTCCTGTCCGCGGTTCTCCTTGCAGGGTGCGGGAGTGGCTCCTCAGGACAGGGTGACGGCGACGCGTCGTCGGGCTCAGCGGAGACCCAACCTCCGGATTCTCGAGGCACCACCGGGGGCGAAACCGACGGCGCCGACGAGACGGGAAGCACCACCGGAGAACCCAGCGAATGCCTCACCGACGAACGTCACTTCGCCTGGGAGGTCTGGTCGCAGACACTGCAGACCAAGTGTCTGGCCTGCCACAGCGATCAGGGCCTCGCCTCCGCCACTCGGTTCGTCCTTCGTGATGACAACGGCGATTCCGCCGCGCTCGAGGCCAACTACGCGGCCTTCATCGACCTCGCAACCGAGTACGAGGGTGACGATGATCGGCCTGTGATCCTGCGGAAGCCCCTGGGAGAACTCGGACACGGCGGGGGCCCGGTCATCACCGAAGACAGTGCGGACTATCGCCGGCTCGACGAGGCTGCGATGCGGCTCGACGCGCCCACGACAGAGTGTGCCGACGACCTCGACTTCCTCGCGGGCGTGGAACTGGAGTCGCCGTACGCGACGCTGCGCCGGTTCGCACTCAACTTCGCGTACCGCCTGCCCAGCGCCAGTGAGATCGCCCGGGTCGACGAACAAGGCGAGGCGGCGCTCGGGGACATCATCGAGGAGATGATGGATGAGGAAGCCTTCAGCGACCGAACGGCAGAGGGATTCAACGATGTGTTCCTCACCGAGGGTGCCGCCTTCAACATCGCCGGCCTCGGAACGGTCAATCACCCAACCCTGTTGTGGTTCCTCGAGCTGCCTGAGCCCGAACGCGGCATCGCACTGGGCTGCACCTCGGACGGGATTGTTCTGGCTGGCAACGCCCTGATCAAGAACATCGTGTCCGAGAACGAGCCGTTCTCCAACGTGCTCCTGGCGGACTACACGATGGTGAACCCGTTCTCCGCCCGGTCCTTCGATGTCTTCGACGACATCACGTGGACCGATCCGGAAGACCCCGAGGAGTTCCACCCGGCTCAGCTTCACTTCAGCGGCGCGGAGACCGAGCTCCCGCATGCGGGCATCCTCAACAACTACATCTACCTGGACCGCTACCAGTCCACGCCCACCAACGTGAACCGGGCCCGGGCGCGTGCGTTCCTCCTGCACTTCCTCGGCGTCGACATCCTCCAGTTCTCCCCCGAGAACTCCGACCCGCTCGCGACCATCGCCGAGTACGAGAACCCGGTTCGCGACGCCAGCGACTGCGCGATCTGTCACCTCGCGGTTGACCCCATTGCAGGCGTCTTCCGCAACTACCAATCCGATGCCGCCCGGTATCCGGGTCCGGTCCCCGAGGATACGTTCCCTGCCGGCTTCGAGCTCGCCTCAGACGACGACGAGACGGTGCCGGTCGCCGAACGCACCTGGACCGATGGGTTGCTTCCCGCGAGCCGCGAGTTCGACGCGCTGCTGTGGCTTGGCGAACAGGCTGTTGCCGACCCTCGCTTCGCCACGACGATGGTCGAGCACATCTTCGGCATCGTCCTGGGCCGACCCGTCCTGCGCGCGCCCTCCGGCGAGCTGACGCCCCAAACGCAAGGCGCGTTCCTGGCCTACGAGGCACAACGCGAGGCGCTCGCCGAGTTCCGTGATGTGTTTGTCGACTCGAACTACAGCGTCAAGGCCGTCGTGAAGGCCATTGTCTTGTCGCCATTTTACCGAGCGCGGTTTCAAGACGCCGACTCGGACGAAGCGGACGCGATGCGCTTCGATCTCGGCGCGGGTCAGCTCATGACCCCCGAGCAGCTTCACCGAAAGATCCTCGCGATCTTCGGCGACTCGTTCCAGACCTACCCTGCCTACGAAGACGCCCTGATGGAGTTCGGGCAGTACCGAATCCTGTACGGCGGCATCGACTCGACGGAGGTCACGGAGCGTATCGGCGAGCCCAACGGCCTGATGGCAGGGATCCAACAGCTCGTGGCCAACAACGTGTCGTGCCGCCAGGTCTCCCGTGAGTTCGACCGACCCCCCGGTGAACGCCTCCTGTTCGCCGACGTCGAGCTCTCGACCTTCACAGGCGCCGACGAAGACCAGGTCCGCGACACCTTGGTCCATCTGCACGAACGGGTCATCGGCGAGCGGCTCGCGCCCGACGATCCCGCGATCGACATCAGCTACGACCTCTTCACCCGGGTGCGAGATCGGGGCGCTCAGGAGCTCGCCCGTGGTGGAGTTTCGCTTTCACTTGGCCGTCCGTGTGAAGCGGGCAGCATCGTCGACGACCCCGACTACGTCGTACGAGCTTGGGCCGCGGTGCTCAACTATCAGATGCAGTCGTTTGAGTTTCTGTACCAGTAGACGCGGAGCGTGATGAACATGGATCGACGAACATTTCTTCGAGCGCTCGGAGCCGGCGGGGTTGCGCTGGCAGCCTCCCCCTCACTCACACACGCTGCTGAGCCGTACGACGGGCCCCTGCTGCTGACCATCAACGCACTGGGTGGCTGGGACGTCAGCAACTTCTGCGACCCCAAAGGCACCGCGATGAACCAGCGCTACGACACCGGAGACATCGAGTCCGCCGGCGCCATGAACTACGCTCCGCTCGACGACAACGCCGCGTTCTTCGAGCGATTCCACGAGGACATGCTGCTGCTCAACGGCATCGACATGAAGACCGCTGGCCACACCGAAGCCGCCAGGCATGTGTGGAGCGGGGTCCAAGCCGACAACAACACGCCGTCGTTGGCGGCCCTGTTCGCTGCCCACCACGTGATGGGCTCCGATGCCCCCACGCCGTTCATCAGCTACGGTGGATTCTCCCGCACCGGAGACCTCGTGCCGCTCACCCGGTTGGGCAACCCCCTCACGCTCGCGAGCATCGGTCTCCACGAACGGGAGCGCGGTATCCCCAACCAGGGACGCTACGTGGACGACTTCGCCCTCGAAGAGATCTACGCCGCCCGCCAGGCTCGTCACGATGCGGCGCCCACAGGCGAGCTCCCTCGCTTCCGGGCCCAGCGCGCCACCTTGTTCGGCAACCAGCTCACGGTCCCGCTGCTTCGCCGATACCAGGAATACATGCCGGACGTGAACAACACGCTCGACGTGTGGCAGTCGCAGATCGCGACGTCGCTGGCGTGCCTCAAGGCAGGTGTCGGGGCATCCGCCAGCGTCTACGTGAGTGATTTCGACACCCACTCCAACCACGAGGAGCTCCATGGACCCAAGCTCATGGAGCTGCTGGCCGCGATTACATTCGCGATCGACCGCGCCGGCGAGCTCGACCTGTTGGAACGAATGACGATCGTCATCACCTCGGAGTTCAGCCGGACCCCGGAGTATGGCCTCAATGGTGGCAAGGACCACTGGCCCAACAACAGCATGCTTCTAATGGGTCCTGGGATCACCGGAAACCGGGTCATCGGCGCGACCGACGAAGGGCTCGTCCCGCGCAACCTCAACCTGGAAACACTCGAACTCGACGACGCCGGCGAACGCCTCCTCCCGGGCCATGTGCACGCCGCCCTCCGAGAACACCTCGGCCTTTCGGAGTTCGGCCGCGACACGGGCTTCGACCTCTCACTGCCGAGCGTTCCCCTGTTCGCCTAGCAGATCGGTCTGCGCGGCCCGTTGTGGAATACGGAGCCCACAACGGGCGTCCGTTGGGCCGCGAAGGGACACCCTTGTGCCTGTCCGTTTCGGGCTTCGATCGCTAGTATTGGAAGGTGGCTGGCCCCTCCGACCCCACTCCTGTCGCCGACGTGCGGCCGCTGGTGGCGTTTGGGGACTTCAACTGCCCGTTCTGCTATGCGCTCGAGGAGCGGCTGACGACCCGGACCGTCGATGCGCACGTCGAGTGGCGACTCGTAGAGCACGCACCGGACCTCCCCGCAGCCATGGAAGACGCCACTGCGGAGGAGCAGCACGAGCTGGCGCAAGAGATCGCCACGTTGATCATGCGAGCGCCCGACGTCGAGATTCACAGGCCGTCGTTTCGGCCCCGCAGTGGCCCCGCGATCCGGGCACTCATCGCGGCGAGCCATATCGATGCGACCGCCGCAGATGAATTTCGGCTCGCGTTGTTTCGGGCGCTATGGCTCGAGGGTCGCAACATCGCCGACAGCCTTGTCCTGGATGCGGTTGCGTCCGCCTGCGGGATTCGAGAGCCCCTCGACGGCTCCGCCTACGTCGCGACAGCCACCGAATGGACGGCTCAGTGGCGCGCTGCGAAGTTCAATCGCATCCCCTGTCTCGTCTCCAGGACCGACGCCAAGCTCCTCGGGCTGTCGACGGTCGAACGCTTGGACCTCTTCCTCCGTTCGGGAATCTTCGGCTCTCAAAGCGACGATGCCTGCGCGCTATCCGAGCCATGACGCGACCGAGACCGCCCGACATCAGTCCTCCGGCGAGGTCAGCTGGGCGCGCACCTCGATCTCAGCCAGGGTCTCGGCGTCGATCCGAATGATCTCGCGATAGACCGGCGACTCACACATGCACGGGCCCGACTCGTAGCGAACCGATACCAGCGCGACGCCGGTTTCCGCATCCGAGAAGACGTCCTGCGGGTTGGGGCCGTGGTACCAGCACATGCCCTCGTCCGGGGCGCGCATTCCCATGGGGTCGAGGGACGCAAATCGGTGCTACGGGGCGATCGGCGGCAGTTCTTCAGCCGGCCGACGGCACTGCCGGCTCTGCGACCGTCGCCGGCTCCACCTGCGCGGCCGGCTCGACGGGAGCCGCCGCTTCCACCTTCCCAGCCTCTCGCGTGGACGGAGCAGCCCCGTCCAGCTGGGGGTCATTCTTGAGCGAAACACATCGACCGCGGACCGATGCCTCGTAGAGAACCACGTTGACGATCAACAGCGGGACGATGACGCGTCGGTGCTTGGGGTGCGCCATCATCAGCGCATCGCATCCGGTCACCTTTCCGACCGCGTTGTAGTAGGCGTTCTCTTCGACCTCGGCGGCGCTCGTCTGACCGCCGACGGGGAGCGACAAGAAGAACCAGCGCGTGGCCTTCGAGTCACCGGCGGTCGTGTCGAGGACTTCGTATTCGTCCCGGGTCAACGTGCTGATGTCGCGGCCCGTCTGCGCGACGGAGACGCTGGTCGAGACGCTGGTGTCGCCCTTGCCCCGACGGCGCCGGAACAAGCCGCAACCCGGAGCCGGCAACGCGATGAGGGTGACGAGAGTGCCGAGAAGCAAACGACGAGATCGCATGCCCGCGTTGTAGGCCGGCACAGCTCGGAGGCCAAGAACCGATCGCGGGGTGTTGTGCCGGGGCGCACGATCGAGTCGATCGCGGATGAGACTCGCGTCACGACTGCAGCGTGGTCACGAAGTCCGCGACGATGTCTTGCGGGTCTTCGAGCCCAACCGACACACGAATCAGCGCATCGCTCACGCCCGCGGCCTCCCGCTCTTGCGGCGTCATGCCCTTGTGCGAGGTGTCGCAAGGCCTCGTGACAAGCGTCTCCGGTCCGCCAAGGCTGGGAGCGTTGACGGCCAAAGAGAACCCACGCACCAGCCTGGCTGCTGCATCTCCGCCGCCCTTGAGTTCGAAGCTGAGCATCCCGCCAAACCCTTCCAAGAGCTCGCAGGCGCGCTCGTAGTGGGGATGTGACGTCAGCCCCGGGTAGTGAACTCGGTCCACGTTCGGGTGTCCTTCGAGGGCTTGGGCGAGGGCCAGCGCGGAGGTGTTTTGGTGGCGCACTCGGACGCCGAGCGTCTTCAACCCGCGGTGCAGCAAGAAGCAGGTGTGGGGATCGAGACAGGCCCCGAGATGATCGAGCTTGCGGCGCGCGACATCGACCAGAGCCTGGCGTCCCGCGATGGCTCCGGCTACCAAATCCGAATGGCCGTTGAGGTACTTCGTTGCAGAATGCAACACCAGGTCGAAACCGAGTGCCACCGGACGGAGGTTGACCGGGCTTGCGAACGTGTTGTCGACCATCGAGACCAAGCCGTGCTTGCTCGCCAACGCAGCGAGCTCGGGCAACGCCGCCAACTGGACCAACGGGTTCGCGAGCGATTCGCAGTACAGCACCTTGGTGCTGGGGCGGATCGCAGCCTCGGCCTGTGCCGGTTCATCGCACGGAAAAAGCGAGACCTCGATGCCAAGCGCCGCCAGGTCCTCCATGAACAAGGAGTGCGTCCCGCCATACAGCGTGGATTGGGCGATGACATGATCGCCGGGCCTCAGCACCGAGAGCAACGCGGTTGAGATCGCAGCCATGCCACTGGCGGTGACCACCGCAGCCTCGGCGCCTTCGATCGCAGCGATCTTTCCGTGGAGCGCGAGATGGTTCGGCGTGTTGTTGAGCCTCAGGTAGCGGAGGTCGTGATAGGAGCCCGCCTCACCACTCTCGAACGTAGAGGTCTGAAAGATCGGCATGGACACCGCCCCCTCGATTCGGGGCTCGGGTTCTCCGGCGTGGATCAGCTGAGTATCGAGACGACGCTTGGACATGGCGAACTAGTTGTGGGCTTTGGCGGCCGCTTCCGCGGCTGCGACGGCGGCTCTTTCGGCCGCGGCTGCTTCGTCGGTGGCTGCCCGACTGCGGTCGATGTACTTCATGAATGCGGGAACGGTGATGCCGGCGACGAGCCCCAAGAGGAAACTCGCGGACATGGCCACTGGGCCCACCCCACCTTCGAGCTGCCCCGCGCGGACCTTGTACCGAAGCGTACGGGGCGAGGAAGGATAGGCGGAGGCGAGCTCGCCGTACGTGTCCGCAGAGTCGGCCCCGGCGATCACCTTCCCCAGCGCGGCCAGAGCGGCCTTCCCTTCATCGGTCGTGGCATCCGCGAAGGACTCGACCGAGACGTGAAGCACCCGCTCCTTTTGGGGGTGGGTCAGCCACATCGCGACCGAGGACAACGGGCTCACCGCATCATAGGCGGCCGAGATGAGTTTCGGATCCGCGAAGTCGGACCCGGGTGTGGAAGCGACCGCGGCCTGAAGCGTCTCCCGGACCACGGACGCTTGGAGTGCATCAAAGGGGAGGTAGAAGGCGACCGCGGTCTCTCCGGACCGAAGCGCAGCCGCGAGGTTTCCAGGCACGCCGTCCATCGAGGCGGTCGCTGGCTTGTAGCTGGCCACCGTCTTGACCGCCTCCTGCGAGCCTCCAAACACCGCGCCGGCGTACTGCCCCGCCGAGAAACCGTACGCGCTGGGCTCGAGCTTGAGCGCATCGACCATCTTCTGGCCCTCCTCGTCGATGGCAAAGTTGACGTGAAGCGCCTGGGTGGTGCTGCCGCCGACGTCCACGGGCTCAACTTTCACCGTTGATCCCGGGGGGAGCTGGGCCTTGAGCATGTCCGTCTGAAGGGCTGCGAGCGAGACCAGACCCGATGCGGGGAACGGGTCGTTGACACCGACCAGCGCCGCGCCTGCGGTCCCCTTCACACCTCCGACGAGCATCTCTCCGGTCAGCGTCTCGGTCACGTTCTTCACCGGGCCCGGCGCCTGGCCGATCTGGTCTTCGAACGCGGCCAAAGACACATTTCCCCAGATGAACGCAGCGCCCGGCGTCAGCATCCCGAGCGCGTCAGGCTTGGCTGCGACGAGGTACTTGCCGAGTTCCTCCGCAACGTCAGCCAGGCTGACCACCACGTGCATGCGACCGGGCGGAGTCGAGACCGCGGCCAGGACCGGACCCTTGGGACCCTCCAGCCGAAACAGCGCGTTGCCCTGCTCGACGTCGAACCCCGTCAAGCGTTCTTTGTACGCGGCCACAAAGGCCGCCCCATGCTTGCCAGGGGTAAGGCCCTTGAGGACCGCCTCATCCTCGCCGCACGCGGCAAACCCGGGCATCGCAGGCGGCGCGACGCACGTCGGCGGAAGATCCGTGTCCTTCACGCCCACGGCCTTCAGCGCCACCTTGATCGCGCTCGGGTCGTCCGAGGCGGTCCCGTACACCAGAACACCGGGGCCCTCGAGAAACACGACCCCCTTGTCCATGTCGACCTTCGCCTCGATGAGCGCGTCGCGGAGCTTGGACACCTCCTCCAGAACGACCAGCACGTCTTCCACGTCGGCTTCCTCTTTGAACCGTTGCAGGACAGTGGGCGCAGCCGTGCCGACGAAGGCGTCGAACAGCCGAAGCAGTGCAGCGGGATCCCGAAGCGCGATGTAGTAGTCGTCCGCTCCCGGGACCAGGTCCAACAGAGGCTCGAGCGCGGCGGCGTACTCGATGCTCGGCTCTGCTCCGGCCGTCGGAGTCCCCGGGGGCAAACCGACTGCCAAGTCCATCGGCGCCGGCTTGGCTACGCCCACCGGGTCGCTTGCATCCGCCGTCTCCCCGGCCTTCTCCTTCGAGGATGCGGCCGGCTCGGGTGACTTGCAGGCCGAGGTCGTGAGCGCCACTGCAAACGCACCACAGGCGAGCTTCGAGAGGGACGAGCGAATCACCGGCGCACAGTAGCAAGTTGGCCGGCGCGATGACGGGCGCAGCTTCGACCCATCACCCGAGGCCAAGGGGCTCGTCGCCGACTGCGTTCCAGAGAAGGCGCGTTACGCTTCGACAGGGTCGACGGGGTCCAGTTCCGCATCCGACAACCAGCGCTCGAAGATCGGGAGTACCGGCGCGGTGAGTTCGGTCGGAACGTCAACGTCGCCCTGCAGAATGTGGAGCCACGGTGACGACCTCTCGCCGCCTCGATTCCGGTGGCGGATGACGAAGCTCGAAATCGCAGACTTCGGGATCCGGGTGTCCACCCCCTGACTTCGCAACAACACACCATCAGCCAACAAGAACAGACCGCGCTCCAGCCGACTCTCCACCGCGCGTGTTCGGCGAGCTTCGGACCGTAGAAGCAACGCGATTCCGACCAACGCAAGGACAGCAACGCCGGTCGCCGGCCACTTGTAGACCAAACCATCGGCCCAACAGACGGCGGCCCCGACCCCCGCACAGAGCATCACACCGAACAGGGCGGGCAGTCCGAGGCTGCTGGGCGTGAGTTCATGAGCCCCGTCGGGGAACCAGATCGTGCCATCTGCAAACTCGAAGCGTCGGGCCTCGAGCGCACGGGCGGCCTGTTGGCGGACTTCGCCCGTCGCGAACTCTGCTCGAAGTCGATCCCAATCTACGTTCATGAGCCTGGGTGGATGCTACCCGGGCGAGGGCCGACGAGCGAAGACAGGTGCGGGCCGCTTCAGCGCGCCACCCAGGCGGCGGCTACGAAGACCACGCTCGCGGCGGCCGAAAAGACGGTCCGCAAGTGGTTGTAGCGGGTCCAGTCCCGAAGGTAGGTGGTCCACACCTCGGCCGCGGACGTGCTGGTCGGGTCGAGTGCGTCGAGGCCATCGTTCAAGGGCACATTGAACGCCGCGGTGCAGACGAACATCCCCAAGACGTACAGCAAACCGCCCGTGACGAGGTACGACGATCCGGGGACACCCCAGCGAACGACCCCCCATACCCCGAGGCCAAGGCTGGCCACCGTCGAGGCGAAGAACAACACCATGAAGCTCGAAGAGAGGATCACGCGGTTGATCGACTGCATGGCGGCAATCCCTTGCACTCTCGGCAGAACGGCCAACGAGCTCATGACGAAGCTCGAGAAGGCGAGATAGATCCCCGCCATCAGCGCGCAGGCGAGCGCGGTCACCCAAATCGTCGTTTGCATGACCACACTTTGGGGGATCCTCAGGTATGAACCCAATGACCAGTCTTCGTACCACCATGAGCATCGCTCATGTCGGGATGCGAGCAGACTGCAAGCGGCTCGTCCCGAGGCCGACCGAAGCGTGGCTTCACGCGGCGAATTCGAGGTCCCGCGCCCACCCGGGAAGGGAGACAGGCTGCTCCATCTCCAGTCCGTTCTGTTCGCAGCGCTTTCTCAGCTGCAGGCGAGCGTGGTGCAGTCGGCTCTTCACCGTGCCACGGGGCACATCGACGACCTCCGCGATCTCATGGGTCCGCAGCCCCTCCCAGTAGTAGAGCTCGAGGACGACCTGCATCTCGACCGGTATCTCGCGAAGCAAGCCGAGGAAGGTCTGCTGCCACTGCATACCGGCGACGATCTGGCTGGGGCTCGCATCGATGTCGATGACGCTGCTGTGGGCAGGGTCAAAGGCGCCGGCCTTCTTGCCACGGTAGTGTTCGAAGAGCACGTAGCGGGCGACCGAGAACAGGTACGTACGGAAGGAACTTCGCCCCTCGAAGCGGTCGCGTCCGACGACGCAGCGTTCGAACGTCGTCTGGGTGAGGTCTTCGCAGTCCCCCCACGCCTTGTTGCGAAAGAACCGCTGCACGGCAGAGAAGTGCTTTCGGATGAGCTGGTCGGCTGCCGAGGTGTCGCCCTGTCGCCATGCTTCGAGCAGTTCCGCGTCCTCCACCAAGGACGAGGGTACCTCAGTGCTCCTCGGCCAGATACTCGGTGAGCCAGTCGCGCTCGGGACCGATGGCTTCGTCGTCCCCGCCATCGAACAGCTCCAGAGCCCGCGCGGCCTCCTCGCGAGCCTCTTGGTGGCGCTCTTGCTTCGCCAACGCCTGGGTGAGCGTCGTCCGCCACATGCCTTCGCGGAGCTTGATCACGTTGGTGTCGCCGGTCCGCTCCAGCAGATCGCGAATCTTGGTTTCCGCCGCGGCGGGGTCGTTCGCGGCGAGGTCGGCGTTGGCCAAGATCGCGAGCGACATCGTCTGAAGCTCGAAGCTGACGTTGTCCGCGTCGACGTAGCGGGTCAGGCCGCCGCGTGCCTCAGCTTCCGCGTCGGCGTCTTCGAGGCACTGGTAGACGAGCACAGCGAAGATCCAGCCTTGGGTGTTGGCGGACGCAACCGGAGATGAGAACTCCGCGATCGGGGTGTCCCCTTCTGCTTTGCGGATACCGGCGACGCAGTCGTCTGCGAGGGCTCGTGTGTCGTCTCCGCAGTCGAAGCCCATGGCGAACCCGGCGGCCATACACACGGCGTAGTTGTATTTTCGGTCGCCGGGGTTCAGCGTCTTTCGGGCAACCTCCGCGGCTTCCAGCGCGAGCGCGAGCGCCCGGTCGTAGTCTCCAGCCCGGTTCGACATGCCCGAGGCGGTGCTGAGCGCGGTGAGAATGCGATGGTCTTCGTCGCCGTAGGCGTTACGAACCAGCTCGAGCGCTTCTTCGGCGCTGGCGAGCGCCTCGTCGGGCCGGCTCGCTTGGTCGAACACGCCCGCGAGCACCTGGAGGGCGGTGGCGACCTCCGGGTGCCCAGGGCCATAGCGGATCTTCAGGGTCTCGATCGCCTGCTCGAGTTGCGGCTCAGCGTCGTCGAATCGCCCCGCCGACACCCAGGTTCTGCCGCAGTCGAGCCTCGACTGAGAGGTGGGGCCTTCAGGTGCGGACTCCGCGAGCGCGATCGCTTCGTCACAACGTGATGCGGCCTCCGGGATGTTCCGCGCGAGAGCCAGCGTCCGCGCCAAAACGGTGAGCGCTTCAGCGCGGGCACGAACCGACCGACCCGAACGTGCCGACAGCGACACCGCGAGCTCGGCCCACCGCAGGGCTTCCTCGGGCTCTGTACGCTGCGCCACGGCCCGCGCAAGCAGCAACGCGGCGTCGCTGGCCTGCACGTCCAGACCAACGGAGAGCGCTGCGTTGAGAGCGTCCGTGGCCGGAGTCTCCGCCTCGTCGGGCTTGTCCTGCTCGAGCGATGCCCGGGCAGCCAGCATTCCGGATTCGACCACAATCCGGGTTTGCCCTGCCTTCAGTGCCCCACGAAGCACCCCGTCGGCACCCGCACGAGCCTCGGAGAATGCACCGCGCGCGAGGGCAACTTCGGCGTCTCGAAGCTGCTGTTTGAGCGTGGACTCCGGAGCCGTCGTCGCGGTGGTGTGTGGACGCGTCCGGGTTTGTGCACACGCCTGCGGATCGAGGCTGTCGCCCAGAGCCGCGGCCAGCGTGTCTACCGATCCCTCACCGAGGGGGGCCTCGAGCAGCGCGTCGAGGGTGGCTCGCTGCCCCTCGAGACACGCCCTCTGCTCGACCCGGGCAGGCGTGGGATCATCCGCGCATGCCTCGGTCCAGGACTCGACCCAAGCCGTCGCGCGCGCGTCGATCCTCGCCCTCGTAGCGTCGGCGAGAGCATCTGCGTAGGAGGTCTTGGTGCCGCGAATCGCGGCGGCCATCGCTCCCGCACGCGACGGCGTCCACGTACGCCCAACCACTTCGCGAGCTTGATCCGCACAAGGCACTGTGGCCACGGCATCGGGGCGCAAGAACCAACCCACCCCGGCCGCGGTCGCCAACGCAGCCGCTCCTACGACCCCTCGGGTCCGACGCTTCCGCTGACCGATCCCAGACGCCAGAGCATCGGCGAAGGCGTCCATCGACGGAAACCGCTCCCGCGGGTCGAAGCGAAGCGATCGGTAGAGCGCTTCTCGTAGCCATCCCGGAACCCGTCGCGGCGCCTGCTCCCGGTAGCTCGGGACTCCGATGTCTTCGACCGCCGGGGCGCGCTTGGTCGGGCGCCGTCCGTACACCATCTCGAACAGCGTGACGCCCAGCGCATATTGGTCGGCCCTCGCCGTCGGCTCTGCTCCGTCGAACTGTTCGGGTGCCATGTACGCGGGCGTGCCAGCGAGGGTTGTCTTCAGCCCATCCTCGTCCAGGTCACCACCGAGCGGCTGCACATGCACCAACCCGAAGTCGGCGACCTTGGCTCGACCGTCGGAGCCGATGAGGATGTTCGAAGGCTTCACGTCGCGGTGCACGAATCCCGCCTCGTGCGCGGCGGCCAGGCATCGGGCGGCAATCTCGACCTGCGTGGCGATCGCCGAGAACGATCGAGTTTCGGCACGTGCCCAAGCATCCAGCGTTCCTCCCTCCGCAAGCTCCATCGCGATGAAGGCTCGATCGCCGATGGTGCCGACCTCGTACACCGTCATCAGGTCGGCCTGCTCGAGGGCGGCCATCGCTTGCGCCTCCTTGCGTAGCCGAACCAGGGCATCGGCATTGGCGCTCTGCTTGAGCAGTTTGAGCGCCAGCGGACGGCGGAGGTCGGGGTCGATCGCGAGGTAGACCTCGCCGAATGCACCCTCGCCGAGCAACATCTCGATCTCGAATCGGCCGAGGCGCTCCGGTTGGTCCTTCTGCCCGGTCATCGACTCGATGAGCCTCGACACCCGGCGACGGTCCGCGAGTTCGAGTCCCATCCCCGGTGCTCGGGGAGCTGACATCGACTCGTCGAATGTCTGCGCAGTGGGAGATGGGTCTCGGCTCGCCATCGACGGACCGAGACGATAGCGAACATCCTTCATCTCAGGGGACCAGCACTTGGAGGTCGAGCCCGAGGTCGCCCGCGACCATGGTCACGCCGTCGGTCTGGCCGTCGTTGTCGGTCTCGCTGAACACCCACCGGAACCGAAACTGGACCCGTTCTCCGAAGGTGTCAGGATCCTCGACCGCGGCCGCCGCGATGTCGGTGACGTCTCGGTCGACCTCGTCATCATTGATCGTGGCAAACAAGCCGGAGGCCGTGCCGAGGGCTTCAGCGTCGAACAGGGCGTCATTGAACGTCTCGTAGCTGACGTGCTGGTAGACCACAGCACCCAGATCGATGAACGGGTTGCCCTGCACCGTTGAGAACCGAGCGTGCAGGTTGCCATCCTCGACAGTCACCGGACCCTCCGGAAGGCTCGAGACATCGAAGGTCACGAAGCCCCGCCCGGTGTCGTTGATGGTGTTGTCGCCGAGGCTGTACGAGCCGGCGAGCAGCGTGGCGCCGCCGAGGTCGCGGATTCGGCCGGACAGGTTGGTGTCCTGGGTGTAGCTCAGCGAGAGCCGGCGAAGTGTCGAGAAGGACACCTCGGTGTCATCTTCCAGGGAGACGCCCCCCTCGGACTCGCCGGCGCTCGAGATCGTGAAGGCGTAGCTCAGAGCGTCGGTTGTCGCCGCGCTCGTCCCCTCGGCGTAGTCGAGCGGGTCGTTGGGGGTGATCGTCAACGCGTCCCCCGCATCGTTCCAGGAGAACGTCACACTCCCCGCGGGGATGTCTGCGGATTGGTACGCGGCCTGGGTGGAGGCCTTGTCCATCGGCTCGCTGAAGAGGACGAGGATCGGGTCCCCGGCGGCCACACCGATCGCCCCATCCTCGGGGAGGACTTCGAGGATCGTCGGCGCATCGACTGCGCTCGTGGTCTCCCCTTCCTCCCCGGAGCTCTCTTCCCCACCACTCTCACCGTCTCCCCCAGTCGTGTCGACCTCCCCGGTCGTTCCCACGCCGCCGGTCGTTCCCTCATCGCCCGTGGTGCTCTGCCCGGTGGTTCCGTCATCGTTGTCTCCCGTCGGGTTCGGAGTCTCGCCGCCGGTCGGGTCATCGACCTCTCCGGAGGACCCGTTCTCGGCGGGCATCGCCGGGTCATCGACCGCGTAGCAGCCGGGGGCCAGGATGAGGCAAGCGAAAAGCGCGTGAGCAACGGTATGGGGCGTCTTGACGTTCATGCCCCGGTGGTGAGCAACCGGCCCGAACGGTTCAAAGCCAGGCGAGTTTTTTTTTGACCGCGTGCTGCCCCCCTGCTTCACGGCAGCTACAGGGGTGTACAGGGCCGCTCCGAGGTGAACGCGCGGCTCGGGGCCCGGCGTAGGCCGCCCCCGCGGCGGCCGCAGCGTTTGATAGATTCGCGGCGTTGACCGCCCCCCGGCCCCCTGCGATCCGCACGAGCACCGACCGCCTCGCGGTTGGACTCTTGCTCGCCTGCGGCACCGCGCTCGCCCTGCCCGGCCCCGGGCTCGCGCGCTGGCTCGGGACGGCAATGCTGCTCGGCGGTGCCTGGGAGTTGCGGTTCCTCGTGCGCCGCCCCCTGCCGCAGCTCCGACTCGCGGCCCCGGTGCTCGTCCTCCTCGCCGCGTACGTGGGGTTGTTCTGGGAGCTGCTCCTGGGTCGGCCCCCCGCCTCGAGGGACCACGCGATCCACTACTTTCAAACCCGGCTGCTCTGGGACGAGCTGATCCCCACCGGACGCCTGTGGGGATGGAGCGACACCCTCGGTGCTGGCTACCCGTACGGCGAGAGCTACCCGGTGCTCGGCTATCTGCTCGGCGGTCTCTCCAACGCGGCCACCTTCGGTCTCGTGGGTCCTCGCGCGAGCTATGCCTGGGGCATCGCCATCACGTGGGCACTCGGCATGGTCGCCGTGGGCTGGTTGGCACATACGATCGTCTCCACGCTCCGGCACGGCGACCGACTGGCAGCGCGCTGGGCTTTCTGCGCGGGCGGGTTGTTGTGGCTGTTCGACGCAGGGGCGAGTCGGCAGGGCGGATGGAACTACCTGCTGTTTCACGGTGTGTGGCCGCAGATGTTCTCCGCGGTGTTGTGGGCCCTCTCGCTCACCCTCACCCTGCGAGCGCTGCAGCGGCCCTCCCCGCGCCGCATCGCTGGCGCCGCCCTGGTTCTCGGCGCCAGCGTCACCGCCCACCCATTCGGCATGCTCGCCGCCGCCGCGTCGGCCGGGCTGCTTCTGGTCGCCGTGTTCCTCTGCCCGGGGAAGATGCCGGCGCCCCTGCGGACGTGGGCCATCGTGCACCTCGGTGCCGCAGCCGTCGCCGGAAGCGTGGTGCTGGTGTTCTTCGGCAGTGCCGCTGGAATGGCTCGCAGCCCGGTGCAGTGGTCTCCGCTCGGCCAGCTCTCGTACGAGACGCTGACCGGCGGCTTGTTCCCCACCCACTGGGCCTGGCTGGGACCCCTGTTCATCCTGGGCGTGGTCGCCATCGTTCGGCGCCCCTCCACATTGGGCCTGTTCGCGTTGTTGCTGTGCGCGGCGCTCGTGGTCCTTGGCTCCCACGAGTCGATGACCGTGCTTCGACTGGACCTGGTCGTCTCCGGGTTCAAGAACCTCCAGTTCCCGCGCTACACCATCGAGCTCAAGCCGGTCATGTTCGCCATCGCAGGCGTCGGCGCTGTACTCCTTCCGGCCGCGGTGCGTTCGATCGCCCCCCCCCTACGCCCTTCACGGCCCCGGGCATGGGTCTTCGCCGCCCTCGCAGCCCCGTTCCTTGCCTCGTTCGCGCCCGATCTCGGCCGACTCAAGACGCGACCGGTCGGCGCACTCGACACGCTCGAAGCCCACCCCGAAGGCACCGATGAAGCCGGGATGCTGGCCCTGCTTCGGGAAGAGGCCACCGCGGTCCAGGGCCCGCTGCGAGTTGCCTACCTGCGCCACGGCATGGGCGGAGGCATGTTCCCGATCTATGCCATCACCGACGCCGGCGCCGAACTCGTCCTCGACGGCCACATCGCCGCGGTGAACTTCAAGCACCGCATCCGTCGCGATCCCGCCGGCTACGACGCCCTGGGCGTCACGCATGTCATTCACGACCGAGCCCTCGGTGATCGCGAGCAGGTCTTCGCCGACCGTCTGATCGAGCTCGAGACGTTCGGCCGCTACCACGTCGCGCGTTACATCCCCGAGAGCACCCTGCCCCGGGTGACCGCCGACCAGGGCGTCGCGACGGTCACGACCGACGAAGACGAACACGTCGTCATCGAGGTCGACAGCCCCAAGCCCTCCACGGTGGTGCTCCGCCAAGCACCCCATCTGCGATGGGAGGCCACGTTCAATGGCGAGCCCGTCGACACCGACGCCGCGAAACGGATCGCCGGACTCAGCTTGCTCTCCGTGCGGGTCCCCGGGTCCGGCCAACTCGAGCTCCGCTATCGACGGACCTTGGCGGAGCGCCTCGCGGGCTGGGTGTCGGCGCTCGCCTGGGTCCTCGGGCTCGGTGCGTTGGCCCTGAGCCGACCGCTCGGGTTCCGCCCTCGGGCGACCTTGAACCGACAGTGGTGGCCGGTCGCGGTGGTCGTGGTCGTCGTCGCGGTCGTGGGTCTGGAGCGGCTCCAGGCCTCGAACCTCGCCCGAACCTGGCAGCATTTCGCCGCAGCTCGGGCCTACCGTAGCGCCGCCGTTCCCGAGGATGAGGACGCCGAGGACGACGAGCGGCCGAGGCTGATCCGAGACCTCGTCGATGACGACGCCATCGTCTTCAAACGCACGCCGTCGCGTGTCTGCAACGGCCTCACCGGCAAGGACGTGCTCTCCGGCTGCAGCGAGGCCGAACATCGCCCCGTCCGCGCCACGACCTACCGGGCTCCGTACCTATTCCGCTGCATCGAGTTTGGGCTTCCCCCCGGCGGCGTTGTGGAGATCGAACTCGGCGAGGGCGAACACGACGTCCTGGGTCGACTCACCCGTCGCCTGCTCGGCGCTCCAGGCCGCAAGCTGAAGTTCGGCGTCGGCAAGGACCCCCGAAAGCTCGGCTCGGACAACCTCGACTTCTTCGTCCGCACCGAGGACCACAAAGGCTCGCCGGTGGCCGTCCTCGTCAACGACAGCCGTCACCTGGAGCGGTTCTGCCTCGCCGCCGCCGAGGTCGCTCCTCCGCTGCGATGAGTCACCGATCCGGCGGTTCTTCGCCACGCTCCAAGACCATGAGCGTCTTCTCGAACGTGGCCGCGGCGTCGGATTCAGTCGCCGCTTCCCGTTTCAACGCGAGCGCAAGTAGGCGATCAAGTCGTCACGCGATGCTGGGGGAAGGTCGACGCCGTACGCGTGCCCCTTGACCGCCCCCAACCCCCGCGGGCCGTCGTACCCGTCGCGGAGGCGCTCACGCCCAAGCAGATCTTCAAGCGTCCCGACGGTCCCATCGTGGAGATAGGGAGCGGCATCCCCCACCCGAATGAGCGGCGCGGGGCGATACAAACCGGTCCCGCGCGCGCCTCCTTGAGCGAGGTTTTTGTCGGTTCCCACCCGGACCGCCGCGATGGGCGAGCCAGCGCCGCAGGGTTGGCTGTGACACTCCGAGCAGTCGGCATCGAACAGCGCAGCACCCCGGCGCGCGGCGGCATCGTCCACGTGGTCGGTCGGCGGCGGCTCGAGCGTGTAGAGGTAGACCGCCAGCGCCCACGCAAGCTCCCGCGGGGGCCGCGTGCGCTCGCGGTTGGCGTGGAGGATCTGCGTCTCCTGCCGAATGGCGAGCGCGGCGGGGTGGTCGTGCGTGACCGTGGCGGCCTGGGTGAGGTGGCGAAGTTCACGGATCCCCCAAAGGTCCACGATCGCAACCGGGTCTTCGTCATCGTCCGCAGTGATGTCCGCGCGGCCTGGCCCCCAGTTCGCCATCCGTTCGGCGAGCGTGGGTGACAGCGGGGCCCCGGTGTCCTCGTGCCAAGCGAGTCGCATCTGGCCATAGTCCAACGCTCGGCGCGCACGACCAATCACTGCCCGTCCATCCTCGACCGATACATGACACAAGGCGCAGGTGATCCCGATCTTGGCCCGACCGTCGATGTCCTCAAACGCGACGACGCCTGGCCACCAACCGTCGGAGGTCGGCTCGAATCCCACGCGAGCGGCCACGCTCGGTTCCGCGACGGCGTGGGCAGCCTGGGGCTCGGGACGCAGGGGATAGGAGAAGAAGACCTCGCGTCCCAGCGCCGCCCACCCCTCGAACGTCGTCGGACGGACGCCGTCCCACATCGGCGCCGCCGCGACGGGCAGCTCCACCCGACCGGCAGAACGCAGGCCCTCGGCCACGGCGGCGTCCACAGGGTGCACACGCGGAGACCACTGCGGGAGAACATCCCAGCCCCGCGTCCGCTGCCCGTACGCACTCAGCCGGGTGGCGGAGTAGACGTTGGAGCCGTCCGTCATCGAGTGCTCGAGAGCAGCTCGCCGAAACCCGGGGTCGTCGAGGTAGTGGGTGCCCTCCGCCACAATCCAAGCATCGGACCAGGGCTCGGGCGCGGGCTCGGAACTCTCGACCGGGTCGGGGGTTGGGGTCGGCGACTGTCCGCCGCATCCCAACGAAAGCGCCAACCCGACGAGTGCCGACCTCACGTCACCATTTCCTCGACGGCCTCACGAGGGGTCAGCGGGGAGCTGATGATCTGCAGACGCCCGGCGACCTCGACCTCGAGTTCGACGACGTACAGCGGCCCCCAACTGCTCCCGTCCAGAATCTTCTCCACCGCCGCCCAGTCGGGCGCTCCGAGGGCATAGCGCACGTTCAGCGTCGAACCTGGGGCGATCGATTGGTCCCACGCCGCGTAGGTCGAACCCTTCCAGATTCTCGGCGTTCGAGCCTTCATCGTCTCGATGGGCCCATCGGTATTCGCCGCGTCACCCTTTCGAAGACGGACCGCCCGGATCGAGAACGGGAGTGCTTCGGAGTCCTCGGAGGTGATCGACAGCTGAACCTCCGACTGCACGCAGCGAGCGGCGAGTCGGTCCTCGAGGTCCGGATCCATGTCGCCGTGTGCAACGTCGCCCTCGACGTCATCCAGCCCGGGCTTCGGCATCGAACGCTTCCCCTGCGCCGGCGCTTGTGCGGCGGCCCCCGCTGCCGCCGCCGGTTGCGGACAGTCATCCTGCAGCTGAACGGAGGCGACGGCGACGGTCACAGTCTCCACTTCCGGCTCCGGCTCCGGCTCCGGATCGACGGGCCCGTCCGACGACGCTGCAGCGACGTTTGCCTCTGGCGGCGTGGGCGCGTCTTTGGCGTCGTCGTGCGGGGCGCAGCCGGACGCCAGCCCGAGAATCGAAAGCGTCAGGATTGAGCTGCGAAACATCATCGTCTTCATGGGTGCTCCCTCAACGTACAGGTCGTTGCTTCGGTCTACGAAGGGTCGGATTCAGACTCAGGTCACGATGTTCTCGGGCTCGTCACGGGGAACCTTCGGCGAGGCCACCGTCTGCATCTGTCCACCGATCTCAACATCGATCTCCACGATGTACATCGGTCCCCAGGTGTCACCGCCCAGCGCCTTGCCCACCTTGCCCCAATCGGGGTCGCCCAGCGCATAACCAACCTTGATCGAGGCTCCGGCGGCGATCGACTCGTCCCACGGGGTGTACTTCGAGTCGGTCCACAGTGAGGGTTCCCGGGTGCTCATCGTGCTGAGGACGTCGCCACCGTCGGCCTTCTTTAGCCGCACCTCGCGGATCGCAAAGGACTGTGCTTCGTCGCCATCGGATTCGATCGAGAGCTGCACCCGCGACTGCGTGCACATCGGCGCGAATCCTTTGGCCATCCGACCCGCTGCGCCGGGGGCAACATCCCCTGCGTCTTTTTCTTGCTGCATCTCGGGTTCCGCAGCGGACTCCGCGGGTTTGTCCGACGCCGTGGGCTTCGCCGGTGCCGCCGAGGGGCAATCGTCCTGCAGCTGAACCGACGCCACCGAGACCTTCACGTTCACCGCCGCCGGTTCGGGCTCGCTTGGCGGAGTCGTGGCCACTGGCGTAGGTGCCTTCCCCTCCTTGTCATCATGGCCGGCGCAGCCGGAAGCCAGTCCCAAGATCGAAAGGGCGAGTAACGGACCGCGCAGTGTCATCGCGTCCATGGTGCCAGCTCAACACGCCGCGGGGGAATTCACGAGGGGTTGCACATTGACGTACGCGGGTCGGCGTGGCGCAATGCGCCGGTGAGCGAGCAGGAGCCGAAGGATCCGGCGCGTCGGTTGTTCGACGCCATCGGAGTCCAACTGCTCCTGCACGAGCGTGCCGGCGCCCCGCCGCCCGTGCTCGAAGAACACGAGATCGAGGGCATTCTCGGCGCGGGTGGGTTCGGTTTGGTGTGTCGCGCCCGACACCGGACACTGCACCGACAGGTTGCGCTCAAGCTCTTTCCCCTCGGAGGGGCCAACGACCCCGGCGTGCGAGAGGCACTCCGCGAGGCGCGGTCGCTGGCCCGACTCGAGCACCCCCACATCGTCACCGTGCACGCGGTCGGCGAAGGCACGCTCGAGGCAAACAGCCCGATGCCGTGTGCGTACGTGCAGATGCAGCTCATCGAGGGCAGCACGTTGCGCGTCTGGGCCGAAACACAGTCCCACGCCGCACCGATCCTCGACCGACTTCTCGAAGCCGGACGCGCCCTGAGCCACGCCCACGCCCAGGGTCTGCTGCATCGCGACTTCAAGCCCGAGAACGTGATGGTCGACCAACACGGTCGGGCACGGGTCATCGACTTCGGCCTCGCGCTGGCGACCGACTCCGAGGGCGAGGCTCCCGGCCGCTGTGACGCCCTCGGCGAGCGGCTCACCTCGACCGGGTTCGTGCGCGGTACACCCGGCTACATCGCCCCCGAAGCGTCGATGCAGCAGCCGCAGGCGGCCAGCGACCAGTTCTCGTTTGCGGTCGCAGTGCAAGAGCTGCTGACCGGTCGCCACCCACTCGCGGCCAAGGAGACGCCCGCGGGCCCCCATCCGCAGGACGGAGATGCGCTCCATCAACGTCTGCGGAGCGCGCTCGATCGAGCGATGATGCTCAGCCCCGACGCGCGCTTCGAGAGCGTCGACGCACTGTGCGACGCCCTCGAGTCTGCCCTCGCACCGCAGTCTCGCTCCCCACGTTGGCCATGGCTTGCTGCGGCGGGCGCCTTGGGACTCGGCGCGATCGGCTGGGCCGCCGCAGGCCCCTCCGCGG
>CAJXVA010000013.1 GCA_913061055.1 uncultured Pseudomonadota bacterium | reverse complement strand
TCCCCGTCCCCGTCTTGGGGGACAGGCTCGTAGAAGCCGGTGTCGTCGTCCAACAGGAATGTGGAGAGCTGGTCGAGGACCCGCGCTCCGGGCCCTTCGAACAGCAGCGTGTCTCCGGCGCTCAGAGGGGTGGTGATCGACGCGCCGGAGTCCTCGCCGAGCAAAGACTTCCAACCCCCGAGCAACTCGAGATCGATCGCAAGGAGTACGTGTTCCTCGGCAAACGGCGCGAAGTCTCGACGAAGGTCGCTGAGGTTCTCGGAAGGGTGACCGCCGTAGCGACGATCCTTCCACACCTTGCGCGCCCACTCGCCCGCGCCCCAACGGGGTGCTTCGATCTCGTGGGTCGACGCGATCTTTGCGTAGTCATCTCGCTGCGATGCGGCCAAGGCGAGCTGGCGTTCTCGAAGCGCAAGTTTGCGGTCCGCTGTGGTTCGGCCGGCATCCGCGCTCGCGAGCTGTTTTTGGCTCTCGCCCAGCTCCAAGGCGAGAGCCTCCTTTTGTTCGCGCATGTACAACCAAGTGAAGCTCCCGCCGAGGGCCATTCCAAGCATCACCAGCGCGAGACTCACGAGCATGACGGTCGCCAAACTCCGAAGGTTTGGCAACCGCCCTGCAACCTAGCCGCTCAGCCGAACTCGGGTCCGCCGTCCCGGCCGCCACGTCGGCCACCATGTCGACCCCGGCGTTTGCCATGACGACCGTGTTTTCCACCCTTGCCCATCAGCGCCCGGGGGCCGTGCTTGGCAATGCGCTCGGCGAGGACGGTGCGTTGCTCGGGGGTGAGCACGGTGTGCACCTCGGCGAGGGTTCCCGCGTCGTCGCCGGGGTCGTGTTCGCACGACTCACGCAGCCCTTCGGCGTCGAATGTGTCGCCTTTGAACGCTTCTGCGATCGCGTCTTGGCGAGCCTGCGGATCGGGTCGTGATTCGTGCTTCTTCGCAAAGACCGCGGTCAGTTCCGTTCGCTGGGCCTCCGTGCAGTCCAACGACTCGCAGAAGTGCTTGATCCGACGCTCCGCGTGGTCGCTGCCTTCGGGCCGCTCGTGTTTTCCGTGGCGACGACCTGCAAAGACTTCCCCGGCCGAGACCTTGGCTGCCAGCGCCGTCCGCTGCTCGGGGGTGAGAATGGTGTGGAGCTCGGACATCGCGTCGACGCGGTGGGACCCACGCTCGGACCGGTCCGGGAGCTGTTCGGCCCACGCCAGGAGGTCGGCCTCATTGAAGTCTGGGGTCGCGAACGCCTTGGCGAGCTCGGCGTGCGCGGCAGACAGGTCGGGCCGCTCGGGGCGCTCACCGTGCTCGGGCCGGGCGAAGATGGACTTCACCTGCTCTTGCTGAGCCTCGGTGCACTCGATGGCCTCGCAGATTTCGGCGCTGGGTCCGTCATGGGAGCCGTGGCGCTTGCCGTGCTTGCGGTGCGGAGGTTCCGCGAGGTCTTCGAGGTCGTCTTCGGCATCGAGCTCCGCGAGGCGGGCTTCGGATGGGTCTTCGGGTTCGCTGTCACAGGCCGCAAGGGCCAATGCTGCGAGGAACAGGGCGGTTCGTTTCATCAGTCGTTCTCTCCGCCATTTGAATAGCGCCAACGACCCGGTACCGGGGTCAGCCGTTGGAGAAGCTTGGGTAAGCCTCCCGTAAACCGGCGTCACTCCGAGAGCAGAGGAACGATGGCGGCCTCGAGCTCTTCGGTGCTCGACCCGTGCTGCGCAAAGCGGACGATGCCCTCGCGATCGACGATCACCTCGAGCGCGAAGTTTCCGGGCCCCGGGTCGTCGTACATCTCGTATGTGGTGGCGTCGCGGACCAAGGGAAACGTGGAGCCGTACTCGACACCGAATGCGACGATGCGCTCGACGCTCTGGTCGCTCTGCGCCAGCATGACGAGCCCGTCGTCTTGATATCCCTGCCACAGCGTGGCTTCGAAACCGGGAAACTCCCGGTTGCAGGCCGTTCACCAATCCGCGAAGTAGGCCAGGAGCAAGACCTTGTCGGCGGCACCATCCGGCTCCCAGATCCGCCCGAGCATGTCCACGTTGCGGAACGGCACGACAGGCTCGCCGACCCGGATCCCGCGAACGTTGGCCGACATCGGCAGCACGAACACCGGCTGGTCCGGATCGTCGCTCACAATCTCCAGGGCCCCTTCGTAGGGCTCCTCATCCGGAGATTCGAACGTCACCTCAAACGCGACGACGTTGCCCGGCGCGATGCTCAGCGGTTCGAAGTCGTTGGTCACGCCGACCATCGAGGTTCGAACCTCGGTGACCGACAGGTCCGCGTCGCCCTGGTTGCGCAACGAGACGGCGAGACTTCGGGTCCGCCCTGGGGACACGACTCGAAAGTCCACGGTGCGACGATCGGGCCATAGAGATGGCGAGGCGCCGTCGCAAGCGGTGTCGAAGGCCTGCAACGTATTCCACTGCGCCACGAACAGACGGCCGGTGACCGGGTCCACGGACAGTGCGCGGGTTCGGTCGAGCAGGTCATCCCCGATCAGCGGCTCGACGTCGAGCAGCCGAGGCTCCTCTTCCCCCGAGACGACCGCGATGTCTTTGAAGTCAGCCGCGACGAGCTGGCCCTCGACAACCTCGACCGCCAACGCCGAACCCGGCGTCTCCACCTGGCCGCGGAGCGCCGGAGCGGCAGGGTTCGAGAGTTCGACCCAGGCAACGCCGCCGAGGGTCGCGACCGCGAGCCCATCATCGTGCGCGACGACGTCGAGGACGGGGTCGACCGCCAAAGTTCCCAGCGGGGTCGCCCCTGCGTCCGCCAGCTCGAACGCTCGCAAACCCGCCCGGGCATCTGCGACGTACACGAACCCCTGCGTCGTGGTGACCGCCCGCGCGTCGGATTGCGCGTCGGAGAACCGCCGAACTTCCTGCAACGCGTTGTCGGCATCGAGCTCGGCCCAACCGCCGCGTCCGGCCGCGACCCACAGGTGTCCGTCGATCAGCGTCATGGATTCGACGGCCGAAGTCGTGGCCCAGGTGCCCACGACCGCGGCGTCCTCCACAGTCCGCAGCTGCACCTCGGAGTCGCGGGCGACGGCGAGCCAGGTTCCGTCGGTCGCGACCGCCACGCACGCTTGATCGGACTCCCCGATCAGCACCGGCACATCGTCGGTCAGATCCCACGACGCCAGACCGCCCTCGTCGCTGCACGTGAAGCCGCGCGCGCCGTAAACGGCGACGGATCGCAATCCCGGACTCGCCGCTCCGCCTCCCGTCCACCGCAGCCGATCCGCAACCTCCAGGGCCTCGCAGTCGACGGGCTCGGGAAGCTCGACGTCAGCCCCAGTCACCGCGCCGTTGTCAGCCTCCGGAGGCTCATCTGCATCGCGACACGCCCCCAGCAGGAGCAAGGCTCCACTCCAGATCACTCGTTCGGCTCGCATCCCAACCACAGCTTCGCTCAGGCCTGACGCCCGTCTGCTTCGACGACGGGGGCGCGCATGCCGATGTTACAGGCCTCGGCTGAGCCCCAAGCCGCCTCCCCGGGCGAAAACCGCCCCCAGACGCCCTCTTCCGCGTCACAGCGGCTCGGGCGACGCCGAATCTGGCCCCGCTCGAGAAGCGTCGCAGCGCCCTGGATCCCCCGTCATCTCGCAAACACTCACCCGGTCTCCCCCGAACTCTCGGTCGAGCGTAGCGATGGCCTCGGCGGCCTCTGCATCCCCGGGAATCGGCTGGATGCTCCCGCGCAGGATTCTGGCTTGTTCTGATCTGCCGAGTCGGAGGAGAGCGCGAGCTTGCAGAACTCCGAAGACCACCTTGTCCGCCGGAAGCTCGGTGGGACAAATCCGTTCCATCTCAACGAGGTCGTCCACGCTCGACCGTGGCGCATCGTCCAAGGTCGCAGCCGCCCGCATCATCAGCGCAAATCCGGTGTCGCACGGGTCGACCTCCTCGAGTTCCGCCAGGACTTCGATGGCGCGCGTCGTGTCGGAGACGGTCCCGGCCAGCTCGCCACGATCGAAGGCTCCCGCGGCTCGGACCTCGAGGCACAGCGCCTGCACGTAGCGTCCCTCCAACTTCGTACAGTCTGCCGGCTCCGGCCCGGGCTCGGCTTCCCCCTCGCCCAAGGACCGGACCGTCTGCACGAGTTGATTCTCGATCGCGTAGGGTCCGCCAGGAGGTGGCAGTTCAGCGTCGGGGTCGTCGAACGAACTCGCCCATCGCATCGTCTCCACTAGACGAATCGTCGAGGGCTCCGTCGCAGCTTCTTCGGCCAACGTCAGCAACACCTCTCGCGCATCTCCCTCGAGAACCGACGCCCAACGCGAGAGCGTGCGAGCGCGGAGGTCTGCGTCGGGCTGCAGCTGCGCCAAGCGAGTGGCTGCTTCGAGGAGTTCGTTTCCGTCCTCCGCCAGCTGGGCATCCAACAACAGGGATTCGACGCGCAGGTCGTTGCGGTCGAGCGCCTCTGCAGCATCGTGCACAGCGAGCGCCACACCGCGAGCACGCGCAACCTGTCCGTCTCTGAGCAGTTCGACCGCGTGATCGGCCTGAGCTTGCAGACGCTGTCCAGCGAGGTCGGGCATGGAATCGGTCACGAGGACCAATCCAAGCATCACGACGATGCACAGCTGAATCCAAGCGCTCCGGACCGGGTGCGGGCGAGCTCGAAGCGCGTCCCCGAGAGCGCGGGCGCTCGCAAACCGCCGGTCGGGCTCGGCAGCACAAGCTCGCGCCACCACGAACCGTCCAGGGTCGCGCCTCCCCGCGCCCGCCCGTTCGAGCAACCACTCCAGCGTCTTGCCGAGGCCGTAGACATCGGTGCGCACATCGACCCCAGTGGCAGCCTCCGGTGCCAGGAAAGGACGCGTGCCGCCCAGAGGATCGCCATCTGTAGAGGCCATCCCGAAGTCGATCAACCGGGCACGGTCGTCGGAATCCACCAGGATGTTGCGAGGGCTGATGTCCCCGTGCACGAGTCCCTGGGCGTGCACCGCCGCGAGACCTCGTGCGACATCCCGGATCCACGCGCGGGCCCGATCGGCGGTGAAATGCGGGTCGCACGAGGCAACATCGGCGTCAACCCCGAGAACCCGCTCAAACACGACGTAGCAGGCTTCGCCGTCGAACCCAGCGTCGAGTACCGAAAGCACGTTCGGATGAACGACCC
Source organism: uncultured Pseudomonadota bacterium (assembly GCA_913061055.1). Lineage (GTDB taxonomy): Bacteria > Myxococcota_A > Polyangia > Nannocystales > Nannocystaceae > CAJXVA01. The sequence goes on along the minus strand of CAJXVA010000013.1, from coordinate 42,159 downwards.
GAGCTTGCTCGTACGCCTCGATCGGAAGACCTCCCCCGGCCCGCTCACGGGGCATGAGTTTGACCGCAACGAGCCGATGCAGGCGGGTGTCCCACGCCTCGCAGACGACACCAAACCCGCCCTGCGAGATGACCGTCTGTAGCGTGTAGCGAGACAAGCCATCGGATGCCGGCGTCTCCGAAAGGAGGTCGACATCTTGGCGACATCGATCACAGCCCTGCACATGGGCCGCCACTGAAGTCGCGACATCCTGGCCGGACTCGTGCCAAGCTACCAGCGCCTCGGCGGCCGGGCACGCCTCCGGCTGCCGCGTCTGTTTGCCCTCGTTCTCCCCGCGTGTCACCGGTGTCAGCCCCAACTCGAATCTGGTTCGACGCCCACCAGCAGACGTGCCCGGTGCCGGAGCTTACCTTCGACCGGTTTTGCGAGCGAGCCTCGGACCTCGAGCTTCCCGACGAGCAACGCTCGCTCGACGTCTACGTCGCGCTCGCCTGCCAGGACGAGTTCCCACAGGGCCCCGAGCACCTGCTTGCGCAATACCAAAGCACGATCGAGTCCGCCTTGCGGGGCCTTCGCTTGCGCCGAGAGCAATCGGAAGAGGTCCGTTCGATCTTCCTGGAGAACCTCTTCGTCGGCGAGGCTGGCACCCCGGCGATCCAACGCTACTCCGGCCGTGGGTCGCTCGCCGGCTGGCTTCGTGTCACGGTGTCTCGCTCTGCCCACCGCTTGCTGCGAAAGCGAGAGATGCTGCTGCTGGTCGAGTCCGAGCCGGAAGCTGCGTGCATGGGCATTTGGCACGACCCCGAGCGTGACGCCCTTCTCACGGAATGCAAGGACGCATTCCGGGTGGCCATGCGGGATGCGATGGACGGCTTGAGCCCCGACGAAAAGGCCGCGTTGGACACTCACTATCGCGACGCCGTTTCGATCGACGGACTCGCAGCGCGTTGGAAGGTCCACCGGGCGACCGCGGCGCGGAGAATCGCCCGGTTGCGATGCAGGCTCCGCGAAGACGTCCTCGCGCGCCTCGAGACTCGGATGGGGATCACCGCATCCTCGGCGCTACGCCTCGTTCGCGCCGCACAGAGCCGCCTCGAAGCGTCCCTAAGCGTCGAAAACGAGCCCCCAGGCACGAGTTTCTGATTTTCTCGGCCTGCATCCGCGACATTCGGCTCGCCCGCGGCTCCGTACCATCGCCATGCACAGCCGAACCGCGAAGCGCCTTCTCATCGCCCTGGTCGCGACGTCGCCATTGGGATGTCAGCCCGCCGACGAGGGGCCACAGGCCTCGGCACAGGTCGCCGGTCCCAGTGGAAAAGCCGACAGCTTCGAGGACGACGATCGAACGCTCGTCCTCGAGAGCCTCGATCCGCGAGCGCCCGACTGGGCGATGTCCGTTGCCCTGGTCACGACCCGGATTGGTGCGGACGCTGCGGCCGACGTCCCGACGCTTGGGGAACGTTTCGGCCTGTGTGGCGGGGAGCGGTTCGCATCGGATCCGTTCTTGGGACACTGCACGGCTTTCCTGGTCGCCCCCAGCCTGGTTGCCACCGCAGCCCACTGTCTCGACCAACACGCGTGCGACTCGACCCAGATCCTGTTTGGGTTCAACGACGCCGAGCGAAACGACGACCCCAGTTTTCTGGACCCCGATGATCTGTATCGCTGCGAGGCATCGTTTCGCGCCGAGGACGAAGACGTCGCCCTGATTCGCCTCGACCGCGATGTGCCGGATCGAACGCCGCTCTCGCTTGGCGGGAGTTTTGTGGGCCAACGTGTTGCTCTGGTGGGACACCCCCTCGGCGGCCGCGCCACCGTCGACCTCTCTGGCGTTGTCGAGCGCTGGACGCCGCAACGCATCGCCACCACCCTGGACACGTTCTCCGGACACTCTGGCTCGCCCGTGTTCGACCTCGAGACGGGAAAGGTCGTTGCCGTCCATACAACGGGCGCGGGCTACAGCTTGGATCCGTCGGATGCGTCCTGCTCGCGGTTTGCCTCGTGCCAGCCCACCGAGTTCGAGGACTGCTTGGCGGGCGCAACGAACGTCGGGCTGTTGCCCTTCTAGTTTTTTCTTCTTTCTTCGAGTGCGGGTGCGACAGGTGGGAGGAGGTCGGCTCTTGGGTCCGAGAACAACCGATGACCTCTCCAATCTTCCAGACTCTCGCCTCCGCAGCCCTTCTCTCCCTGGTGGCCATCACCGCCTGTGCAGACGCCACGACCGGGGATTCAGCCCCTCAAGCCTCCCAGGACGACCGCGCTCCGATCGGCAAGGCAGACGGTCTCGCTGGCTCCTGCGAGGACCGCTGCGATGCCGCCTTCGACGAGACCCAGGCCTGTCAATGCGATGCGGCGTGCATCGAGTTCGAGGACTGCTGCGCCGACCTCGTGAGCCGCTGCGAGCCCGATTGCGACGACGGTGACACCGTACCGAGCGAGGACGCCTGCAACACCTGCACGTGCGATGCCGATGGCTCCTGGTCCTGCACTGAACTCGCCTGCGACAACGAGTGCACCCCCGGCGATCAGCAGCTCGCCGAAGACGGCTGCAACGACTGCGTGTGCGAAGACAATGGGACGTGGTCCTGCACCGAGCTCGATTGCGAGAGTGAATGCGACCCGGGCGACCAAGCCCCCGCGGGCGACGGGTGCAACGAGTGCCTCTGTGAGGCCGACGGTCAATGGTCCTGCACCGAGCTCGACTGCGACCCTCCGTGCGCCCCCGGCGACGAAGTTCCGGCCGACGACGAATGCAACACGTGTCTGTGCGATGAGGATGGTCAGTGGTCCTGCACCGAGCTCGACTGCGGTTCGCAATGCGACCCCACGCTGGTCTGTGGCGAGGCGACGACCTGCATTGGCGGCGAACTGTATCCGTCGACCTGCGGCCCCGAGAACTGCGACGCGCCCACCGGCGCCTGCTAACTGCGAGGCCTCGCGAGGGAGCCGCACGAGCATGGGGTCGCCACCGGCCTGGCGAATGCGTAGCATCTGCGCATGTCGACGCGAACCGTATCGGACTGCCTCGAGCACGCTCGCAGCGTCGCCGACGGCGAAGCCCGAACGGAGCATCTCCGGCAGGCCGAGCTGCTCGCACAGTGCGACAGCGACTGGCGCCGCGTCGGCCAGGCGTACGCGCAGGGGGGCGATCGAGATGCCGCACTCCGCTGTCTTGACACCGCGATCTCCATCGCTCCCAATCAGACCTGGTGTTTCGCCGACAAGGCAGAGCTGCTCCGCGACGCGTTCAACGACGTGCCCGCGGCGTCCTCGGTGCTGCATGAATGCGAGGCAAATCTCGCGGCCAACGCCGAGGCTCCAGTCTACGCCTGGTCCCTGCTCGCCCGGCACTTCCACACCATCGTCGGTGACCTGGAGGCCGCCCGCCAATGCCTCGAACAGGGGGCCCAACGCGCCCAATCGGTCGACGACCTGTGCTCGATCGCCCGCGCCTTCGGTGCTCTGCTCGAAGACAACCCCCGTGCAAACTCGCTGCTTCAGCGCGCCATGCCCTTGGCGCGTGAAGCCGCGGGACGGACCCCACAGGTGCTCGCCGGATTCTGGACGATCGCCAGCGTGCTTTCCGCCCTCGGCGAGACCCGGAGCGCTCGAACGTTCCTCGATGAAGGACTCGAACTCGCCGAGTCGGTCGACGGCTGCGTGACGCTTGCCCAGGCCTGGGCCGGTCAGAGCGTGGACCAAGAGACATCGGCCCGTCGCTGCCTCGAACGCGCCGAGTCCTTTGCAAGCTCATCGACAGACTGGCTCTCGATCGCGGAGGCGTATCACGGGCACGCTCACGACCTGGCCGGATGCAGAAAGGCGCTGGAGCGAGCGACCGTGGGGGCCGATCGCACCGCTCTGTCGCGCGTGGCTTTCGGATTCGCCCACTGGCTCAGCGATGCCGCGAGGGCCGGTGCCGTCGCGCCCCGTGGAGTGAGGCCGGAGGATCTCGTTGTCCGCCGGAAACCGCTGGAAGGCTGGCACGCCGATTCCGACTCTCTGTTGGCGTTGTTGCTCGCGGCGGTCACCGACGAAGCCCTCGATTCCATCGCGGACGCCGACTACGGCTACAAGCGGGACGACAACCGTGCAGCGCTCGAGGACATGCGCACCAGCGGCCTGGTGCCGGTCCCGATGGTCAGCCCGCTGCATGAAGTGATGGCGTTGACGCGGTGGAGCGCCGGAGAGCGGAGCGAGCACGTCGGACGAGCGCTCGCGTGCACGCTGCTATGCCTGGACGTCCTGCACCCGGACGCGTTCACCGAGGACATCACAGAGGCCCTGGCATCCCTGGTGGAGAGCTGTTGGAAGCTCGGACCGAACGAGCAGCGAGCGTTGACCGAGTTCTTGGTCTGGTTGATCGAGGTGATCCGCGGGGCGGAGGAGCAATACCTCGAAGACGAAGATGAAGATGAAGACGCGCCGGTGAAAGAAGAGGACCTGGACTCGTGCAACGCCCTGGCCGCCCACTACGCGCTGCTGTTGACCCAGCTCTTCGTCGAGCCCAGTGACCCCCGGCTCGACCGGCTGAGCGCGTCGGTGATCGAGATCGAGCAGCGAATGAGTTCGTGGATGCTCCAGACAGAGGACGCCGCGGTGTGGATGTCACGGGTTCTGCGGTCGATTCGCGATGAGCTGTGGTCCCAGCTGGCCACCGAAGCGCTGTCCCAGGCCGAGCAGGTCGCACCGGACAGCGTCGCCGTCCGTACCCTGAGGCCCCTCCTCGAGTGAAATCGCAGCCGCGGCCCCAGCAGTCTCGAGATCCGGCCCGGAAACCATGACCTGTACTTCCCGGGAACTCGGGGTCGGAACACGCGCGTCGCTCCCCTACACTGTCCGCGGTGAGCATCGCGAGCAAGTGGCTCGACCTCGTGGTCGGCATCGATCTCCACATGGAGATGGTGCCCACGCCCGCCCCGGTGCCCACACCGTTTCCTCACCCGTTCATGGGGCTGATCTTCGACCCGATGGGTCTGATCATGGACGAGCTGATCGCCCAGGTCACCGCTTGGGTCACCGACACTCCGGTCGACCCGGGCAAGGTGTGGATCTCGGGGCTTCCGGCCACGGTCACGGGCGACGAGGTGTCGATGCCGGTGCCGCACATCTTCATCCCGCCGGGCTTGTCCTGGGCTCCGGTTCCGCGGGCCCCCAAGCCGCCGGTCGGGCTCAAGGGCAAGCTGCCGATGCCCGACCCGCCGATCCCTCCGCCCTCGGACGCGTTGTTGTTGATGGGCTCGATGACCGTGAAGATGATGGGCGCCAACGCGGTGCGCATGGGGGAGATCGCGCTGTCGTGCAGCGACCCGGTCCGCATGCCCACCTCTGCCGTGGTGTCGACCGGGTTGCCCAAGATGGTGATGGTAGGCGGTCCGCCGGGCATCGATTGGGCCCAGGTCATGATGATGGCCGGTATGCGGGCGCTCCGCAGCAAATGGGCCGCCGGAAAGCTCCACGGGGCGATCGACAAGGTCATCCCAGAGAAGTTCAAGCGGGCCCGAAACATCGCGCACAAGTCGGCTTGTTTTCTCACCGGCCACCCCGTCAACGTCGCCAACGGCTGCGTGCTGACCGACGGGGTCGACTTCACGCTGCCCGGGCCGCTTCCGGTCCGCTTCGAGCGCAACTACAACAGCAACTGGTTCGACCGCGACTCGCCGCTGGGGTTCGGCTGGGCCCACAGCCTCGACCAGAAGCTATGGCTCGAGCCGCACTGCGTTGCCTTGCAGACCGCCGATGGCCGCGAGGTGGAGTTCGGCACTCGGAAGCTCGATGGCGGGGTGATGCGCAAGGGCGACACTGTGTTTCACCCGGTCGAGCGGCTCACCCTGCGCAGCCACGGCAACTTCGCGTTCAGCCTCGAAGACTCCGCGGGGGTGGTCACCGAGTTCGCGCCGATTCCCGGCGAGGCGACCCACGAGGCCGACCGGGGGTTGGCCCGCATCGTGCGGCAGCGCAGCCCCGACGGGTTCGCGGTGGAGTATCGCTACGACGAGCGGGCCCGCTTGGCCGAGGTCCACGATGCCGCCGGGCGGGTGGTCAAGCTCGAGCATGATCCGCGCGGCCGGCTGACGCGGATCTGGCTGCCCAGCGCCGACGGCGAAGGACATCGGCAACACGCGGAGTATCTGTACGACGAGGCCGGCGACTTGGTGGAGCAGCGCGACGCCGCGGGCAAGCCGATGAAGTTCGGCTACGACCGTCATCTGCTGGTTCGGGAATCCGATCGCAACGGCCTGACCTTCTACTTCAAGTACGACGGCTACGGCCGCTACGCCCGATGCGTGGAGACCTGGGGCATCGACCCGGCCGGCGACGCTGAGCAGGGCATCTACCACCACCTCATCGACTACAACCGCAAGGGTCGGACCACGGCCGTCACCAACTCGCTCGGCGAGGTCACGACGTATGCGTACGACGGCGCGTTCATGGTCACCGAGATCACCGACGCCGCCGGCGGAACGACCCAGTACGAGTACGACCACGCGCATCGAGAAACGGTCGTCGTCGATCCGATGGGGCGCCGGACCGAGACCACGCACGACACCAAAGGCAACGTGGTGATGGTCGTCTCGCCCTTTGGGGATGGCGGAAAGCGGGTCAGCAAGGTCCGCTACGACGAGAAGAACCGACCGGTCTCCGTGCTTGGGCCCGAAGGCGCGGAGTGGACCTGGCGGTACGATGGCATGGGCCGGGTGGTCTCGCGGGTTGACCCACTCGGGCACGCCACCCACTACGCCTACGAGGGCAAACAGCTCCGGCAAGTGATTGACGCCGCCGGGCAGCCCACCGCGCTCGAGTACGACAGCGCCGGGGGGCTGCGCCAGGCGACGCACCCCGATGGCAGCACCACCGGATGGAAACGCGACGCACTCGGCCGCGCCACCGAGCGCACCGATCCGAACGGCAACGTGCAGAAGCGGGTCTACGATGCCTTGGGTCGGATCGTGCGGGTGCAGGAGCCCGACGGCAACGTCCGCGACCTCGGCTACGACGCGATGGGCAACGTGTTGCGGGCTCGTGACCGCAGCCGGGACCTGACCTTTACGTACTGTCAGATGGGCAAGGTCGCCTCGCGTACCCATACGCGGGTGGCAGGTGGCGATGCGACCGTTCGTTATCGCTGGGACACCGAAGGTCAGCTCATCGGGGTCACCAACGAACGCGGACTCGAGCACCGCTTCGAGCTCGATGTGCTGGGGGAGGTCGCGGCCGAGGTGCAGTGGGATGGGCAAACCACGCTGTACGAGCGGGATCCGCTGGGCCGCGTGCTTCGTGTGCTGCGCGAGGCCAAGGACGACCAGCCTCCGCGGACGCGTACGATGGAGTACGACGACGCGGGCAACCTGGCCTCCGTTGCGCACTCCGACGGCGAGTCGGTGCGCTATGCGTATCGCAAAGACGGCGCGCTGGTCGAGGCGGCCCTCGGCGACGTGGTGGTCTCTCTCGAACGCGACGCGCTCGGGCAGATCACCAACGAGTCGGTCGCGGGTATCGAGGACGACCGCGAAGACTCGGTCGTCAGCGCCTACGACCACCGCGGTCTCCGCATCGCCATGGAGTCGAGCCGGGGTTCGGCCGCCGACATCGTGCGCAACGCGATGGGCGACGTCACCTCGGTGAGCTACCGCGACGACACGCACCGATGGTCGGCCGCGTTCACCCGCGACAAGCTCGGGCTCGAGGTCGACCGCACCGTCGGCACGGGCGAGGGTGCGGTTCGCGGGTACTGGTGGCGCGACGCACTCGGCCGGCCGACGCAGCACTGGGTTGGGCAGGCCTCACCGCCCGAGGGAACGACGCCCACCAGCCATCGCCTGCGTAAGTACGGCTGGGATCCGGGCGACTTGCTGCGCACGCTCGACGACGACGCGCTGGGCTCGATCGCCTACGAGCACGATGTCCGGGGCTTCCTCCACAAAACCGAGGTCACGCCCAGGAATGGCGGTGAGCCGCGGGTCGAGCTGCGCAACCCAGACGAGGTCGGCAACCTGTTCGAGTCGCTGGATCGCAACGACCGCGAGTATGGGCAGGCCGGCCAGGTCCTCAAACGCTCCGGACCCGACGGGATCACCACCTATCGCTACGACGCCGACGGCAACCTCGCCGAGCGCGACGACCCCGACGGCGGCCGCTGGTGGTTTCACTGGAACGACGCTGGCCAGCTGACCCAGGTCGACAAGCCCGGCGGCACCGCCGTCTCCTTCCGCTACGACGCCTTCGGACGGCGCATCGAAAAGAACGCCGACGGTGTCGTCACGCGTTGGGTCTGGGACGGCAACCTGCCGCTGCACGAGTGGCGGAGCGAAGACGAGGCTCCACAGGTCCTACGGACCCCAGAGTTGTGCGCCCGCAAGAAAGGGCTGCTTGCAGCGCGCGCCAAGCTCGGCGATGACGAGGCGTGGTTCGACATGCTGCGCGCTCGGGCGCTGGACGACGAGCAGTTTGGGTGGCTCGCGCAGGAGTGCCTGACCCACGCGACACAAGAAACGCCTCCTCTCACTTCCGATGACGACGGCGTCGTCACCTGGCTGTTCGAGCCGGAGAGTTTTGCACCGCTCGCGCGGGTGTCCGAGAAGCGTGGTGCGATGGCGATGTTCACCGACCATCTCGGGACGCCGCTGTGTTTGACCGATGCAGCGGGCACAGTGGCTTGGCAGGGGGTCACCGACACCTACGGGCGCTGCGCGGTGACGGATGGGGATGCGGCGCTGTGTCCGTGGCGGTTCCCTGGGCAATACGAGGATGCGGAGACCGGGTTGTTCTACAACCGGTTCCGGTACTACGACCCAGGCGTTGGCGGGTATGTCTCGCGGGACCCCATCGGGCTGGCGGGCGGGTTGGCGGTGCATGGGTACGTGGAAGACCCGCTGACCTGGGTCGATCCGTTTGGTCTGGCACCCGCAGGCGGACCGGGGGACTGCGGTGGCGACGCGGCCGAGCTCCCCTCACGCCAAGTACAGCTCGCAGATTCCACGGGGTTCTACATCGACCCTTCCGGCACGGTCCGTCGCGCGCCGCCGAAACACCGGAAGCGCCCGCTGACCGTGGGAGAGAAGGCAGATGAATTGGGGTTCAGCCGAACGAACTATCGGTCGCACGGCCAACCGGTCTTCAGACGGGGAAACCGGTTCATCACCCCAGACGTCGACGGACACAACGTCTCCGATGGTTGGAAGATGGCCGATTCGGTACGAAACCTTGGTCGAAAGACGACCAGAATGGGTACGTACGACGGGGACCTCAACAGAATCGGAGACTGAAATGTACGAGTACCGCGTCACGAAGTACGACCCTGCTCTTCGGGGTGCAGACGGCACATACCAAGCTTCAACCTGGACTTCGGTTGGTGACATCGGCAGCCGGTTCGCGGGGTCTGACTTCACCGCCGAGGCGTACCTCGCAACGGAGAACCTCTACGTCCGTGCGATCGAAGAGGCGCTGCGGGTCACGAACGTGGACCGTGTGTGCATGACGGACCTGGAGTCCTTTGGGGCTGTTCAGCCCGATAACCTCCCTCCACTTGACCTTGGTTTTCTCAGCAACAAGACGGACGGTCTTTCCGAACAGGAAACGACCACACTCGCGCGGGCCGTGTTGCGAGAGCTGGTCTGGGCCAAGCTACAAGGAAGCGACGGCTTCTACGTTCACTTCGGTTGGGACTACTACATGTACATCGGAGGCAGCAGCCTACAGCTGGCGGACTTTTTGTCTCCTGGTGTCTTCGTTGAACCGTTCAAGTCCCCGTACAGCGTGGCCAGCGGATGAGCGAATGAAACTCAGCTCCGGCATCAACGCTGCGACGCCGACCGGACACGAACTCGCGATATTGGGAAGTTACGCGCCACGTGAATGCGGTCGTCGCGTGCCGCAGCGTTGAGGACCATCCGCGAGGGCTCACTCGACGTTCTGCGCGGGACACAATCGGGGCGTCACCACATCGGAGAGGGGGACGATCGTCCGGCTCACAGACGGTGGCCGCTTTTTTCGCCCGCGCGCGACGGGCCTCGCCGTCTTCCCTGACCGTACGAACCTGGCGCGCAGCCCCTCTTCGAGCGCTGGTGCACCCACGAAGCCAGCACCGAGCTGTCCCGCTTCGTTGTCCCCCCAGCACAACACCCTGCCCCGGCCTGTCAGGCCGCACGCGTGCCCAACCCATGCCGTCAACTCAGAGATCCCCTCGGCTCCGGGAACCGGCTTCGCATCGTCGAGGCTGACGACCACTCCATCGGGCCGCAGTCCAAAGCCGTGGTCGAGACGAGCTCCGCCCAGCGCCACATCGTCGAAGGGCCCATTGAACGTCTTGCGGATGAGGGTGTGCGTCTGCTTGGGCGGTTCAAATCCAGGCATCCGGGCACCGCACCCCGTTGGAATCCGGTCACGTCGGATGCACTCGAGGATCCCGTCCTCGGAACGCGCGCAGACGCGTCCTGGAGCCTCGTACAGCGCGACCGGCTTGAACCCGAGGTCGACGCGAAAGACGGACCGCTCCTGAAGGTCCTGCGTGCAGGATGGGTCTACAGCATCGACGATCGACTCGTTTTCGTGGGTGCACTGCAGGGCGTTCCCATGGGCGAAACAACCCGGAGCGCGTTCATCGAGCAGAATGCCAGAGGCCACGGTACCGCGCCGTCCGGAGTCACATTCGACAGCGCCATTGACCTGCAACCAGCACAGCGGTGAAGCCGAGGTCACCGCACCAAAGACACGCAGGGTGGCGTGACCACCCAGAGGCTCGAACCTGCGACGCTCCCGGTCGCCAGGGTGCGGCCGACCCATCGCGAACACCAAGCCGGTGGTGTCGAGCATGCCGACTCCCCGCGGGTAGGCCGTGATTCGGCTCGCTTGGGGTCCCTCGACGCGGACGGGAGTCGGCGCGGGCAAGCCGAACAACGGCGCCAGCGGGTCCTCGAAGGTCCCGTGCGTGAACAACCCCCAGCAGTCAACCGCGCCGCTGTGATTGAGCGCGCAGGTCGCAGTGCCGGCTGCGACCACCTGCACGACACCGGTGAGGGTGTCCCGAGGAGTGGCCGGCTTCGGTTCATGCTGCTCGGTCCGGTCCGGGGCTGCCTCGGGCGGCACCGGCGTACAGCCGGCCGCGAGCAACCCAGAGAGGATGCCAAGGCTGTAGGGAGGACGATTCACAGGCGGGCTCCCGTTCGCACACTCGATACACGGCCCGCTGTGACTCGAGTTCCCGCGCGGCTAGCACACCGAGCCGTTGTGCCGACCCATGCGCCGCCAGGAGTGCCGCAAGGGCCCGCCTGGTCGACCTATCCTCCGTTGTGGGCGGAAGCCGGGCCTAGCGGACGCTCGCGACGATCCGTTCCGATCGACGAGCTGTGGGATTTGTACGTCGGGGAGTACGCGCGGCAGCTTCGCGACAACCCTTAACGCGGGGTGTTGCGGGGCATCGTCGGCTGAGCCATTGCCCAGAGCAGCGCACCGCTCATGAGCAGGTAGGTCATCGCGAGCATCGGGAGTGTGCTCCCGGACAACGCGGCCACAGGTTCGATGCCGAGGAGTTCGACCATGGTGAGGTCGGCCGACGAGAACATGAACGCGACACCGCCCACGAACACGGCGGCCCACGCTCGGTAGGTTGCGCGGCTCCGTCTCACCCCGGCCTTCGCATCGTTGCGCAGGATCCAGACCATGATCCCAACGAGGAAGACGGCTTCAATCGCGACCGCGAGGTAGGGGGCGGACTGGTACAGACCCGTACCGACGGCGTGGGTCTCGGGCCCGAACACGTTGTGAGGGTGACCGGCGATGTTGTCGGTCAGCGTATGCACCACGACCAAGATGCCGCCGAACCAACCGGGCCGCCACGAACCGAACAACGCCCGGCCCGCCAAGACGGTGAGCACGATCCAACCAAGCATCGGAAGCAGGTCATGGCTGTACGTCATGTCGACCTGCATCGTGTCGAGGCTGACGTTCATGACGTTGTCGGGTTGGGTCGGCTCCAGGCCCAGCAGACCGAAGGTCAGCCACAGAAGATCTGGGAGCTGAGACGCCGCGAGGTAGTAGCCAAAGTGAGCGCCCGGGGCGCGCTGTTTGGCGAGTATCGCGGTGGCAAAATGTCCTGCAAGCATCTGTTTTTCCTAGGTAACCGCGGCATTGAGCGTTGGGTTCGATTTCGCCCGCTCTTTTTTCGTACCGATCGGTATCAAACTCGAATATCCCCTGAACCAAGTCCACGTCAAGGAGTATCGTACCGATCGGAACGGAAAGTTGGGCGAAGCATCTGAGAAGCGAGCCCGCGGTCGTCCGAAGACCGTGGACCGAGGCCGAGCAGTCGAGGCCGCGATGAACAACTACTGGGCCGAGGGTCTGCACGCGCTCTCCCTCAATGAGCTCTGTCGGCGAGCCGGTCTGTCCAAGCCCGCGTTGTATCGAGAGTTCGGAAACGAGGACGGCTTGATGGATGCGGCACTCGAACTCTACCGAGAGCTGCTCGTCGTCCCGCTGCTCGACGCTCTCGCCGCGGGCCCACCGTTCGCGCAGCTGCTCGAACGCGTGACCATGGGGATGACGTCCCCGCAAGGCGTTCCCGCGGGGTGCCTGTTCACGAAGATACGGCTGGACCATCGACGCGTGGGGCCGAACACGTTGTCGCGAGTTCGGGCGATCGAAGCGGAGCGAATCTCGGCCTTCGAAGACGCCTACCGTCGCGCACTCGCATCGGACCAGGCCAACCCGAGGTTCTCGCCGAGCTTTGCCGCCGGCTACCTCGACACGCAGCTCAGCACGATCCTGATTCAAATGGGGGCCGGAGCTCCAGCCGCCGAAGTTCGAGAACAAGCGAGAGTCGCGCTGCGCGTGCTGCTGCGCGTGGACGACTGAGGCCTCGCCCTTCTCTCCCCCAACCGCGACCGCCAGCTCGCGATGTTGCGCTCCTCAGATGCGCTCGATCTCGAGGCGCATGGCGCTGTCGGTGAGGTCCGAGCCGCACAGGGAGTGGGCCCATTGGCCGCCGAAGAAGGCCGCTGCGCCGACAATCGTCACGGTCTGCCCGGGCATCAGCTCACTGACCGAGAACTGAACGACCTGGGTCTCGCTGCACTGCCCGGAGGACAGCCCGTCGGGTCTCGTGGTGAGGATGACGCCGAGCGAAGCCTCGCTGTCAGACAGGCTCACAACCTCGACCGGGGGATCCGTGCCTTCGGGGCCGACGTAGTCTGGATCGACAGCCAGGTTCTCGAGGGTCAGCGCTGCGCTGCCCTCGTTGACACTCGCCTGCGCGGAAAAGCTGCCATCACCCTCGAACTCGGTGGGGGCGTCTTCGGTGACGCACAGCCGGACCTCGAACGCTGCGATCGGCTCTTCGGCGGTCAGCGTGATGTCGTCTGTGAAACGCTCCGAGGCAGTCGCGCTGGGCGGCTCACACGCGACGGCCACCAGGAGCAGGACACCAACACAGCTTCGGGACGTGCGATAGATTCGGTTCATTGCGCCTCGGAGCGGTGCGCGCGGACCATCGCACGCAGGCAGCGGGGTCAGCAATCCCGCGAGGCGTTCATCGCGACCGCACTCAGGCGCCTCGAAGCAGCCCGACCCACAAGAAGTCCTGGGCGTCGGTCAGCATATGAAAGAGCAGACCGACGGCGACAATCCGGACCGGCGCGCGGGGAACCAGCAGCAGCAGCGCGTAGATGGCGATCGCTGGATATGAATGCAGCGGGTGAAACCCAACGCTCATCCGGTCCGGGTCGAATAGCGGATCCGCCAGAAGGTGGTCGGCATCCACGAGCATCGTGGCGATCATGATTCCCCACGCCGCCTTCCACCGATCGCGAAACAACCACCAAGCCAGCAAGCCCGGGGCACAGAAGTGCAGGCCGTAATGCGTCACGAAACGCGCAGCGGGCAGCCACAGCATCCAGCACGAGTCTAGCAACGCCCGCCAACCAGCATCGCACCTTGTGTGTTGGTGTCATGCGTGCGCGCTCTCGGCGGAGGTTCGGGGCCGATGGATGCTTGGTCAAACGCAGTCGCCCCGATATCGTGACCGGGGACGGGACGGGGACATGATGGGACGACACTGGATCGGAATTGGTATTGCGGCCACCTTGGTCGGTTGTGGGGGGGCGACCGCCCCAGCAGACATCCTCGACTCCGCGACTGGCGGCATCGTCCCCATCGACCCCGGCACCGGAACGGGCACCGACACCAACGGTGATACCGAGGACTCCAACATCTCCGATTCTCAGGGCGCGGAGTGCTTTGCCGATGACGAGTGTGCAGACGGCGAGATCTGCAACGCCCAAGGAAGCTGCGTCGAAGGCTGCAACGACGACACCCCATGTGCCGATGGCCTGGTGTGCTGTGACGAAGCCTGCGTGGACATCCTCAGTTCGGCGGAGAACTGCGGCTCCTGTGGCGAGGCTTGTGAAGGAGAGATGTCGTGCGTCGAGGCGCAGTGCGGTCTCGGCGAGTGCCCCGATGGCGCGAACGACTGCAATGGTGATGCTTCGGACGGGTGCGAAACCCAAGGCGACTGCACGTGCACGCCGGCCGAGACCCAAAACTGCTACTCCGCCGATCCTGCCACCCAGGACGTTGGCGCATGCGTTGGCGGTGTCCAGACCTGCAATGACGCCGGGACCGCTTGGGGCCCGTGCGAAGGCGAGGTCGTCCCGGTCTCGGAGCTGTGCGGCAACATGGCCGACGACAACTGCGATGGAGCGGTCGACGAAGATATCGATGCCGACGGAGACGGCTTCACGACCTGTGGCGGAGACTGCTGCGACACCGCAGGACCGAACTGCTCCACACCCGAGCTCGTCAACGCGGGTGCGTTCGAGGTCGACGGCAACATGGTCGACGACGACTGCGACGGCATGATCGACAACCCGCTCCCCGAGTGTGACGCCGCGCTGGCGAGCGACTCCGCCGACACCCTCGACTACGCCCGTGCGCTGGACCTGTGTCAGTTCACGGAGGAAGCGCCCGCCAACCCCGAAGACGCCGTGTGGGGCGTGATCGAGGCAGAACTTCTGCTGGCCGACGATACGGGCGTGCCCGATCCCAACTCGCGCTCGCTTCGCGACGGGTTTGGCGACAACGTCACCGCGCAGTTCGGGGACCGTCTCGTCGTGCTCTCCACGGGACATGCCGCCGACAACGCCGGGGACACCAACCCTGGATTCCAGGCGTACCAAACCGGGATTAACCTGGGCGAGACCTCCGCCGTTCCCGCGGACTGGTTCGCGGCCAACGGCAACAACTTGCCCAATGCGCCCGGCTGCCCGGACCCCAACAACACCACCGCTTTCAACCCGGTGAACCTGCACCTACGCGTTCGGGCCCCGACCAACGCCAACTCGTTCTCCGTGCAGATGTACTTCTACTCGGCCGAGTACCCCGAGTACGTCTGCACCGCGTTCAACGACTTCTTCATCACGCTGGTCGACAGCACCGACCCCGAGAACCCCGCCGATCAGAACATCGCGATCTACGACGACGGCGCCGGGTCCACGTGGCCGGTGGGTATCAACCTGGTTTCCGCAGCCGACGGGCTGTTCACGGCCTGCGAGAACGGCGGTATCGCCCAGTGCGGATCCGGCGGCAACTACAACGGTTGTGTCGACCCGGGCGCACTCGATGGAACCGGCTTCGACATCACCGCAACCGCGTGCGGTCACACCGGTCGTGCCGGCGGCGGGACCGGATGGCTCACCCTCAGCGGTAACGTCGAGCCCGGCGAAATCTTCGACGTCCGGTTCGTCATCTGGGACACCAGCGACGGGGTCTGGGACTCGACCGTCCTCCTCGACAACTGGGTGTGGTCGGTCGACGCGTCCGAGCCCGGCGTGACACCGAGCTGACCGCGCTCATCCGCAGTCCGCCTCGACGTACCGGCACCCAGCTCCGGTGCACAAACACGAGGTCTCGCGAACCTCGCCGGCTTCCGTGACGAAACGACGCCGCTCCCAGCCGGACGTACCGATGCGGATATCCAGCGCGCCTTCGCTGGCAGACGGCCCGCAGCACCCGAGGTTGCAGCACTCGCGGTATCATCTAGCCTCATGAGTACGCCCCAGCTCCACAAGACGGAGGTGGACCTCGACGGCCTGATGCGCGTGTTGGGCCAGCACCTCTACTCGACCCCCAACGTGGTCGTGCGGGAGCTGGTGCAGAACGCTCATGACTCGTGCACCCGCCGAGCACACGAACAGAGCGATGCTCCACAGCCGGCGATTTCGATCCGGGCCAACCCCAGCGAGGGCTGGCTGCACGTCGAGGACAACGGTGCCGGGCTCACGCACGAGGAGATCCAGACCTATCTCGCCACGGTGGGACGCGGCCGTACGCGCGAGCTCCGGGAGGACGGAGCGGACGGGTTGATCGGTCTGTTCGGCCTCGGGTTTCTCTCGACGTACGTGGTGGCGGAGCGTACCGAGGTGTGGACCACCTCGCACAAGGATCCCGCGACCGCGTGGCGGTTCACGTCGCGCTCTGGCCACCAATACACGATCGAAGAGGCCCCGGCCCGCAACGTGGGGACCTGCGTCAGCTTGCAGCTCGAGGACGCCCACCGCTCGCTCGCGCAGATGGGGCCGCTGCGATCGCTGTTGGAGAAGTACTGCTCCCTGTTGAGCATCCCGCTGACGCTCGAGGGGTACGGGCCGATCAATGGTGAATCCCCGCCGTGGCGCGACGCGGACGCAAGCGCGCTGAAACGGCGCAAACAGGCCATGGCATTCGCCGAGCGCTACGAGCAACGTTTTGCGCCGCTGTGCACGCTGCAGGTTCGCGACGATGGAGACGGCCCGCCCGGAGCCCGGGTCGAGGGCTTGCTGTGGATTCAGGACGGCTCGTCGTACGGAAGCGCCGACAATCGGAACGTCTCGGTTTTTGTTCGCGGCATGCTCGTCGACGACGACGCCCGGCACCTGCTCCCAGAGTGGGCGTCGTTTGTGGGCGCCATCGTCGAGTCCGACCAGCTCGTGCCCACCGCAAGTCGGGAAGATCTGCAGCGCGACGAGTTCTACGCGCATGCTCGAAACACGCTCGCCCGCTCGCTCATGACCGAGCTCGCGAGACTGGCCAGCGACGAGCCCCACACCTGGCGCCGGGTCGTTCGCCGACACAACGAGGCGCTTCTGGGGTGCTCGCTCGCCGCGCCCGGGTTGTTTGACCTGGTTGCCGATGAGTTGACCGTGCCCACCTCCATGGGCGACCTCGACCTCGAGGCCATCTTGCGCCGGTCCGCAGGGACCGTGTACGTCAGCCAGAGCGAACGTCCCGGTGTGGAGTCCCTGCTCTATCGGGCCCGCGACATCCCGGTGGTGCTCGGACAGCGTTACGGAGCGCTTGGGTTCGTGCAGCGCTACTGCGATGCCCGCACAGGTGCGGTGCATCTGATCGGCGACGGCGCCGACGAACGCATGCTCGGCGTGCAACCCAAGGACGCGCTCGATGCTCGACTGCTGGAGTGGTTCGGCGCCGACGACCTCGAGGTGCTTGCGGCGCGTTATGAGCCGAAGTCCCTGCCCTTCGTCGCCCTCGTCGACCGCAAGCAGGAACTCAAAGCCAGAATCGAAGACGACAAAGCCGATGCAGCGATGGGCGCCGCCACGCTGGCGCTCGCGCGCAGCTTCACCAAGACCATTGAGAAGCGCGCGACCCAGCTGCTGTACGTGAACCTGGCGTGCCCCGCGATCGAAGCGGTCCTCGAATGCGAAGACCAGGACCGACAGGCCAGCGGAGTCCGTCTGCTTCGGGCAGTGCTCGGCATGCTCACGGCGCAAGACGACCTTCGCGGAACACCGACGCTCGACGAAGCCTTGATCGACCTGCAGCACGCTGTGTGTGCGCTGACCGGAGCAGAAGGAGGTGCGCAGCCATGAACATCTGGGCGTGGGTCTATGACAAACAGGAGCAGCTGCGCGAGCGAGGCCACCACCGGCTGGCCGCCGTGATGGACGACCTCCCCACCGCCGTCTGCGACATGCGCCACGAGCAAGCGGAGGCCATGGTTCCTGAAGGTCTCGCGCTGGCGACGGACCTCGAGGAGCCCTGGGTCGAGATCTTCCTGCGTCACTGGCTCATGCAAAGCCGGGTCCTGCACCGCTACCAGGGACGCGACAACCTCGAGGGTTGTGTTGCGCTCCTCGAGTTCTCCCATCGCCCCGGCAACCGCGACTGTCCGCAGAGTTTGTGCGTGGTCCAAGACTTCGCGAACTGCTACGGGGTCACCGACGGGCCCGGCTATGCCCAGGAGCGGCTCTCGGTCACCGAAGAAGCGCTCGGACGCATCGACCCAACGTGGCCGTGTTTTGAGTGCATCAGCTTGGAGCGAGCCGGTGCCCTGCAGGACGCGGGACGGCTGCAAGACGCCGTGGACTTCATCGACGCTCAGCTCGACGCCGCCACCGCTGCAGATGTCGTCCGAAGCCACGACAAGATGTTCAAGAACAAGGCCCATTGCCTCGTCCTGCTGGGCCGAAGTGAGGAGGCATTGGCTCTGTTGCGTGCGGCACCGCCCAGCTCCGCTTCGGGGGAGAGTGGTGCCGTCGGCTACAGGATCGCCATGGCGGAGGCCTTGGTCGCTGTCGGACAACCGAAGGATGCAGCCGGCACTCTCCCCGCGTTGGACGACATCGACGACAGCGACGGCCGCGACTGGCTGTCCGTCATCGAACAGTTGGTCGACGCACAGTGCCGAGACAACGACGCGGAGCTCGGGCGTCAGGCGGCCACGGTCGTGCACCGTTTTGAAGCCAACGGCGCCCTTTGGAGCACTGCCGAGACGGCATTGATCGCCGCCCGTCTCGCAGCCCATCGAGGACTTCGGCTGCAGGCCGAGACCCTGATGCAGCTCGGGATGGACGCACGGGCCGAGCTCAAGGCCCCGCAGCACCTGGATGACGCACTCGCGCAGACCCGGAGCGTCATCGAACAGACCCCCTCGGCGGTCTTGGACCCGAGCATCACCACGCCCGGTGCGCTGGACTCCGAGGCCCTTCCCGAAGCGGCCGACGCCGCGCTCGAAGTGCTCGGTGCCGGTTGTTCTCGGTGGCCAGACGACACCCGGCTGGCCACGCTTCAGGGCGCAACGCTGTCACACCTCGGGCTCACGTCCGCCGCGAAGCGACACCTGGAAGCCTTCCTGCAAAGCCACCCCCAAGCGCGAGACGTGGCGAAGGCCCTCGGCGGCGTGCTCCGTGACACGGGACGGCACGAGGACCTCGAGGCGTTGGTCCAAGAACGATTCGAGGCCGACGATCCGATGGGTCGATGGCTGCTCGCCACGAGTCACGAGCGCGCCGGACGATTCGCGCTGGCCGTGGACGGCTTCACCGAGATGCTCGAGCTCGACCCCGATGCGGACGCGGCACGGGCCCGTCTGTGCGACATCGCGGCCAAGCAGCGCCGTTGGGACGACGCGCTGGCGCTCTCCGGCACACTGGTCGAGCGGCACGAACCGGGGCCGCACGACTGGGACCGCATCGTGGCCGCGACCGCGTTGGGCCGCTGGGAGATCGTACGCGCTGGCGCGATTCGCTTGGGGATGGAGGTCGAGCCGGGCGATGCGCCCATCAATGAACGCTGGGGCGGCGCGTGGATTCGAACGGCGCGCGGGCAGTGTTACTGGGCCACGCGCACCGGGCCCGTCACCGCACGCATCGAAACGATCACCGGTGACCGGGAAGAGCGGGAGCGGCAAGACGACGTCGTACTCTTCGACCCGGCGCCCGTCGATCGCGATGAGACCGACGAACGAACGCTCTTCACCTACCGTGAGCTCGAGCTGCTTCACGAAGGTCAGCGGCGCGCCTTCACCATCGACGGTGTGCATCCGGGATCCGAAGCGCTCCAGAAGCTCGTGGAGACGCTGGGGGACCTCTCGCTGCGACTGCAACGACGCTCCGGCGACGAGTACATGCTCACCGAGCCCGGGACGAATGGGGGCGAGGGCGAGCAGGTTCGGGGCGTGTATCTCTTTGCCACGGTGCCTGCGAGCACGGACCTCGAGCAGCTGCACGGGGCACTGACGGCGGCGGCCAACGCCTGGCCGGGCCCGGCCGTCTGGATCGAGCTGTGTGAAGCGCTCGTACAGACCCACGGACCGGGCTACGCGAACGAACTCGCCCGGCAACGTGCGCTCGCCGAGGCCTACGGGATGTGATCGCAGCCTACTCGCTGAACGTCACGTAGCTCGACAATCGAATCCGTCCACGACCACCCTCGACCGGAACACCTGCAAACAGCCCCCGGTACTCGATGGTGTTGAGCTCTCCGATGTTCACCGCGTCGGTGATGTCGATGACCCAGGGCTCGATCGCAGCCCCCGGACACCACCCCGCACGCCCCGGCGTCCAGTTCCCCCACTGACCGGGGACAACACCATCATCGACCGCCTCGCCGCACCGCTGGGCGGTCACCTCGCCGGGGAAATCCCGCAGATGAACCATCTCGCCGTTGACGGTGAACTCGTGCTGGTGCTCGCACCATTCGGCGCAGTTGTTCGCTTCCTGCCCGTGTCCCGAAATCAGCGCGGTGAACTCGACGCGGGTCGTGCCCGCCGGCGGCGTGAACTCGACCGGATCCCAGGTGTTGTAGTCGTCGTTGAAACCGCGGTTTCCGGCGAACGTGGGAATCGTTTCTTGCACGGACGCGTCCTTGCTCGCATCCCGCAGGCGGATCCGAATGTCCCACACAGACGGATTCATGTTCCAGATCATCCCGAACTGAACCCAGCGCATGCCGCCGCCGCGGACCAGGCCCAGCATGTGTGACGCGTCGAACACCCACCGCCGGACTCCGGGCCGCGCATACGGAGTGATCCATCGCGCCAGCTCGTTGACCTGCGCATCACAAGCATCGGTGTCGCAGAGGTTGAGCATCGCCTCGTAGTCCCAGTGACCACAGTCGGCGTCGGGGTCGGGGCCGCACTGCGCGGTCACGACGACTTCCATCGTATCGAACGCTGCCATCGCCCCCGCGTCCGGGAACTCCGCTGGCCAGGCGGTCCAGTTGTTGCTGTTGGCGAACGGCCCGTTGGGCAGACCCGAGCAGGATCCGTCGCACTCTGGTTCGAAGGTGTACTGGTCGAGCACCACGACCTGGGTGACGTCTCGCTGCGCCTCGAGCCTCAGGTCTTGAGCGTGCCGGGCGTTGTAGTAACGCGCGGTGTAGCCGAGCACCGGGGCCGCAGGGGCGAAACTTCCGCCGGTCGTGTCGCTCGTGGATCCGGGGTCGTCCCAACGTTGGGCACGATCGATCGCGAAGGTGATCTGGTCCGGACGCGCGCTGAGGAAGTCGACGATGCTGCCCGACGCGTCGGTCACAAAGTGCACACGCGAGGACCAGTGCTCCTGCGCCCCCGCGTCCAAGCCCGCCAGCGCGCCACCGATCGAGGACTGCCACTGCTCGGCGCCCGTAGCCGAATCCCCTGACGTGGTCAGGAAGAAGTAGTGAACGTTGAGCGCGGAGCGTTCGAACAACTCTGTCGTCGCGGTGCTGCGCAGTCCCGATGCGGTCGCGCTGCCCTGGTCGTTGACGAACACGTAGGAGTCGCAGCCGGAGAAGTTCTCGGAGAGCGACCACGGCCCGAAGGTCGTCTCGACGCTGAACTCTCCGGCGACCTCTCCCCACGCACTCCCCTCCCCTTCGAACAGCTCGGCGCGAGGCAGCCCAAGATCGTCACAGAAGGGGTCGAGCACCGACCCGCCCGACGATGAGGACGCCTCTGCCGAACTACTCGATGCCGCACCAGTGTCAGACGAGCTCGACCCCGCGCCCGTGCTCGTAGACTCGGCGGCCGTTGTCCTCGGGCCCGCCCCGGTCCCATCGCTCGACGAGCTGCGACCCGCCCCCTCGCTCGCCTCGCCCGAGCCGCCACCGCAGGCCACCAAACACGCAACGACGAGGCCGACACTGCTGCGCTTCATGGGGCCAGCATAGACAGCTCGTGGGCCGGTGTCAGGGCGCACACGGCCTGACATCGTCCCAGCGCTACCCGCCGTGCCGACGTTCGAGGATGTCGTTTGTGGTCCCGCCTGCGGACGAGCCGTCGCCACGGGAGTGGATATAGTCGAACAGCGCATCCACCTCGACTTCGACCGTCGCCCCTCGCTGCAGACCAGCGATGGCTCGCGGCGCGTTCTGCAAGATGCCCTTCATCTTGGCGCCGTTCCATTGGGTCACCTCGACCCACATCCACTCGATCCCGCCGTCGTCGGTCGAGAACGGCGCCTTCACCGACAAGTGTTCGAGGTCTGGGACGCCGCCCGCGAAGTGTTTCTCGAGCTTGGCCAGCTCCTGCTTCGCTTTGGCCGACGCGGCGAGCAGCTCGGCATCCTCCGCCTCGGCGTCCATGATCTTCCCCTCCATCGGCCCGTAGATGCTCTCGAGCAGTTTGACCTGCCGCTGCTGCAGCGAACCGGTGCCCGGGTAACGAAGCACCAGCAGTCGCCCTGGCGCATCCCCCTCCTGCTTGGTTCCCACCCCCAGGTGAACGGTCACCGTCTTCCCGTCTGGCGTCGAGATGGGCAGCGTCCCTCCCTCGCCCACGACCGCCCCATCGACCATCGTTTCGGCCACGAGGTTGATCAGCGCGCCCATCGTCTCGCCTTCATGTGCGGCGACGCCTTCGTTCGCGATCTCGGGCAAGCCGAACTTCCCAAGACCCAGCGTGACCTGCCGGATGAGTTCACCGTCGCGGTAGTTGTGGGTGGTGAAGTGACGCCAGCGTTCACCCGCCTTGTCCGGGCCAAACTCCACCCGCTTCGCCCACTCGTCTCGCGCGAAGAGCTGCCGGGTCTCCTCGTCCCAAGGCAGTCCATCCGAGGCCGTGGCGATCTCGGCCACCAGCGCGTTCGCCTCGTTCATCGCCGTCTCCGCTTCGGAGGGATCGGACACGGAGACTCGGAGCACTGCCACCGCCTTCGCTCCTTGCACCGCCTTCACCTCTTCCGGCGACAGCCCAACGCCAATGAACGCCAGCATGTCGGGCGCGGGTGGAGCGAACGTCTCGATGGCGGGGAACTCGAGGTCCACCTTCACGCTCGAGGAGTGGGCTTCGACGGCCT
This sequence comes from uncultured Pseudomonadota bacterium, assembly GCA_913061055.1. Taxonomy (GTDB): domain Bacteria; phylum Myxococcota_A; class Polyangia; order Nannocystales; family Nannocystaceae; genus CAJXVA01. Next base: position 19,111 of record CAJXVA010000013.1, on the reverse strand, counting down.
TCGTCGCTGCGGCTTTCAATGCGGCGGGATCACCGTCTTGCCCGTACACGGCAAGACTGAACGACACGGGGCCTTCCCGAAGCGCCCCAGCCTGCCAGGGCTCGGCGGACGAGGACGCATCCGCCGAAGCCTGGACTTCGCGGCCGGGCGTGGCACCGGTCGTGGCCGGATTCTTGAGCGAATCGCAGGCCGTGAGCAGCAGGGTGAGCGACAGCGCATGTCGGAGCACGGGCTTTCCTACCATCGACGCGGCAGGCCAGGCGGCCGCCCTACCCGGCCGGAGCGTCCTCGCGCCGACCATCCGCATGGATGGCAAACCGCCCCTGCCCGCGGTCATGCACCGGCGCGTCGCGTTTCCAGGGCCAGCCCCCGAATTGCGTCCGTCGGTAGTCCTCGAACGCCTGCTCGATCTCGGCTCGGGTGTTCATGACAAACGGCCCGTGTTGCGCGACCGGCTCCCCGATCGGACGACCCTGCAGGAGCAGAATCTCCGCCACCGCGTCGCCGGTGTTGTGAAGCATGAGCGGTGCGTCCGACTGCACGAGGGCAGCGTTGTTCACATCGAGTGCTCCCTCCCCCACAGCCACGCGCTGTCCGCGATGGAAGTAGATCATGCGGTGCGCTTCTTTCGGCGCGGGGGGCAGCGTCGCGTGGGCACCGGGTTGCATCTCCAGCGTCCAGATGGCGACGTGCGAGTCGGGCTGTGCCGCCCAGGAGTGTTGCGGAGGCGCAGGCGCATCGTGCCCCTCCAGACTTCCCGCGTTGATCGTCACCAGCGTTTGCCGACCTGCGTCATCGCGGAGCGTAACCTTGGGGATCTCATCGGCCCACAACATCTTGAAGGCGGGGTCGACCATCTTGTTCTTGGCCGGCAGGTTGAGCCACAGCTGGAACAGCTCCGCGGTGTTGCCCGACTCCCGGTCGAGCAGTGGGAACATCTCGGAGTGCACGATTCCACTGCCGGCCGTCATCCACTGACAGTCGCCGCGACCGAAGCGCGCGGTCGCGCCCAGGGAGTCCGAGTGATCGAGCAAGCCGCGTCGGGCGACGGTCACCGTCTCGAAGCCACGATGCGGATGCCTCGGAAAGCCCGGCACGACGTCGCCGTGATACATGCGCCAGCCGTCGCGTACCTCGAAGTCGCTACCAATGCTGCGCCCCTTCAGCAGCGCTGGGTCGGGGCCCATCGATTCGTTGCCCGCCGGATACTCGTCGAGGTGGTAGGCGCAGAAGAGGAACGGGTCGAGTGTCGGCCACGGAAACCCGAGGGGTACGGACTCCTGAATCATGGGTTCGAGTGTAGGAACGCTCTGGCGGCGCGCATCCCCCCAAACCCCGGAACGGTCTGCCCCGCAGCGTGCAACGACGAATGCGGCGACGAACGCGCCTCCGTGCCAGATCGCTTGGCGCTTCGGCCGACCGGGCGCATACTCGCGCCGGGGAAACCTACCGGGAAGTCGATGACCGTTCGCGCCTACTCCACTTGCTTGCTCCTCTCCCTCGCACTGCCCGTTGGTTGCGGAGTCGATGAACCCGCCCCGGCGGCCGAAGGCGAAACCGACGCTTCCGCCACCACGGGCGCCGAAGGCTCGGAGGGCGGCGAGAGCTCGGGCACCGCTGGCGAAAGCTCGGGCGGCGTCGCAGCCGAGGTCAGCTACTACGAAGACGTGCGCCCGCTGCTCGCACAGCACTGCGTCTCTTGCCACACCGACGGCTCGATCGCGCCGTTCCGACTCGACACGTACGACGAGGTCGCCGGTCTCGCCCCCGCGATCAAGGTCGTGGTCGAGGGCCGAACGATGCCGCCGTATGGGGTCCGTGCCGACGGTAGCTGCCAAGACTTCGACGAGCCGAGCTGGCTGACAGAGGAAGAGATCGCGACCATCTCCGCGTGGGTCGATGGCGGGATGGCGGCGGGCGACGACACACTCGAGGCCCCCGAGACCCCCACACTCCCCACACTCGAGGGCGAGACCGAACTCGTCACCATTCCCGAGTACGAGCCGGGGACCCAAGAAGACCTCGGCTTCGCGCTCGACGACTACCGTTGCTTCCCGATCGAGCTTGGGCTGGAGCAAGACCGCTATCTCGTCGGCTACGACGTGCTCCCCGACAACGAGGAGCTCGTGCACCACGTGCTGGGCTTCCGCGTGAACCCGGAGTTCCTGAACAACACCGACGCGATCGCCGTGCTCGAAGGCCTGGACGACAAGCCGGGGTGGCCCTGCTACGGCGCGGCGGGCAACGGCATCCTTCCGCAGGGTGTGCCCGTGACCTGGGCTCCGGGCCAAGGCGCGCTCAACTACCCCGAAGGGGTCGGCGTTCGCTTCGCACCGGGCGACCTGATGGTCGTACAGATGCACTACAACCTGCTGGACGAGGGCGGCGGCATCGATGCATCGAAGGTGCGCCTGAAGTGGGCCGACGAGGTCGAGAAAGAAGGCTTCCAGGTGCTGTGGGATCCGTTCCTCTTCGGCTCCTTCGGCGGCGGCGGCGACACGCTCGAGCCGGGCATGGACAGCGTGAAGTACAGCTGGAACGCGACGTTCCGCGACATGTTCGCGTTTGATGGGTACGAGTTCGAGTCGATCGACGTGCTTGGCGTCCTGCCCCACATGCACGATCACGGCCGCAAGATGGCCATCGAGATCGAGCGCGCAGACGGCATGGAGTGTGCGGCCGACGTGGATCGTTACGACTACAACTGGCAGCGGACGTACTTCTACACCGAGCCCGTGACGGTCAGCGACGCCGACAGTCTGCACGTCGAATGCGACTTCGACACCAGCAACGAGACCCAGCCGCTTCAGGCTGGCTTCGGCACGCAGGACGAGATGTGCCTCGTCGGGTTCTTCTTCACGGAAAGCGACTGAAGAGCCACGGAATGAGCCGGTGCTACCGTCGTGGGGTGAAGCGTTGCAGTGTGCTGCTCACCCTCGCCTGCGCTTGCGCAACGACGGAGCCATCGCCGGACGCCGTTGCTGCAGAAGCGGCACCGGATCCGATCGCCGCCAAACCGACGACGATGCCGAAGTCCGCACCCGACGACGCGCCCTCGGCAGATACCGACGCGGCGCAGGTCGAAGCCGAAGCGCTCCGGTGTGACGGCCCAGCCCTGATGCAGCGAGGTGCGAGCGCCATCGGTGCTCTCTCCCCGGACGATGCTGCACTGAGCGCATCCCTGCTCGCGGCGTGGGAGCGCGGTCGAGCGTTCGACAATCGGGGGACGATCGAGCCCGCGGGTGTCGACGAGATGCTCCCGCGTTTCACCGCAGCGCTTGGGATGGCCCCGCCTCGCTGGTGGGTGGACACGCTCAAGTCTGCGCGAGGCGGCGAAGGCATCGCGACCGGGTACGACCTGCAGATGGCCCAGGACGGATACGGGGACCGACGGGGCAAACTCAGTCGAGGTCCCGGCGGCGTCCTCATTCGGGGGACCTCACCGCTCGTCGAGTCGGACGGCATGCTGGCGTATGACCTCTCGAGCGGACGGGTCGAGCTGGGCCCGGTCCCGAGCCACCGTGGGACCGCGATCGAAGTGACCCGAGCGCGGGCCGGGACCACCCTGTACGTCGCGATGTTCGAGCCCGGTGCGGGCGGGTTCCGTTTCCCGCTGCGCGCTGTGGCCAGTGATGGCAAGGAGCGCTGGGTGACCGAGGTCTGTGCCGCCGACCGCAAGGTGCTGGGCGGACTCGGCTACATGGTCGTGCAGATGGTCGTGCTCGAAGACCCGCCTGCCAAGCCAGGCGTGATGTCCAAGTCGAACGCGCGTGGGCTCGCGGTCTTCACCGCAGAGACGCACGGCGTCACGGTCGAGGTCTTCGAACTCGACACCGGCGCCCGTACGCTGGCGTGGAGCTCGGACCTGTGGAGCTGGAGAGGCTGACTCAGCGTCCGGGGCCGATGGCCTTTTGGCCCTTCGCCTTGCCGTAGTAGTAGACGGCGGCGGCAGGGAAGCCGAACAAGAACAGCAGAGGCCAGGTTGCGGCGAACACCGTAATCGCGGCACCGGTCCCCGCGCCAGCGGCGATTCCCACGGCCGCAGCGGAACCGGTGTTCGTCCGCTTCTTCTTGGCGACGGCATAGGCTCCGCCCGCAGCGGCAATGGAGAACAGCACGGTCAACAGCATCGTCGCTCAACTATACATCGGCGCCCACGACTCTGTTCCCCGCGACACGAAGTGCCGGCGAGGGTGGCGCCACAGGGGGGTCAACCGGCGCGCTGGCTGGTCTCCGGCAGTGGCACGACCGACGCGGCTGCCGGCCCCCACTGTGACAGTCTTGTCATGGCAGAAGTGGCCTGCCAGTGGTCCCACGGTGTGTTAGGCTGCTTTCTCGGCGTGTTTGGGCGTCGTCTACCTTGCTTTGAATCGCCCCCTTCGACCGGGGGCTTTGGATAAAAACCGATGAATCTTAGATTGTTGCGTCGTTCCACGACCATGGCTGGGACCGCGACGGGTGTCTGTGCACTCTCCGTTGCGGCCCTCGTTTTCTCCACCGCCACCCTCATGCCGTCTCGCGCCGAGGCGTGTGGCTGCCTCTCCCCTCCAGATCCGGTCGCGCTCGACACCAACAACTTCGCGGTCAACCAGCAGGCCGAGCAGATCATCTTTGAGGTCGGCGAAGAGACGGTCAGCGCCCACGTCCAGATTCGGTACGCGGGTGACCCCGAGCAGTTCGCCTGGATCGTCCCAGTCCCGAACGTACCCGAGCTCGAGATCTCCCACACCATCGCGTTCGGCATGGTCGACGAGGGCACGTCGCCCATCGCCTACGCCGGGTACGAATCCCTGTGCCCGGTCCCCGAGTTCACCTGCGAGTACCACCCAGCTCCGGAATGCGAGCTACCCGGTGAGACAAGCGACACCTGGAACGACGGAGGCACGACCGGCGCTGATCCGGGCGGCACCGGTGGCGACGGAGAAGGGACCGGCGAGCCCCCCGGTGGCGTCGACGTCATCGACATGCAAACGGTCGGGGACTACGAGACCGTCACATTCAGTGCGGACGACGCTGCGCTCGCCGTCGACTGGCTGCAGGAGAACGGATTCATCGTCAACGAGACGATGACCCCGTACATGCAGCCCTACATCGACGGCGGCATGGTGTTTGTCGCTGCCAAGCTGGTCGCCGGCGCCGGGGTCGACTCGATCAAGCCGCTGAAGATCACCTACGCCGGGACGCAGCCGATGATTCCGCTGCAACTCACCGCCGTCGCAGCCGAGCCGCACATGACCGTCTCCGCGTTCATCTACGCGGACGAGTCGTACGCACCCGTAGACCACCCGCTCGCACAACTCGATGCCGCTCGGATCGCGAGCGATCCGTCGGGACGCAACAACTACCCGATGGTCCTCGCGGCTTCGATCGACGAGGCCGGCGGTGACGCGTTCGTGATGGAGTACGAAGGAACTCCGGTCCGCCCGGGCTTCTCCGACGAAAGCGGATGCTGCGGAAGCAGCGACTGGTGCGGGATCGCCGACGATGCCCAATGCCAATGCCCGGACTCCGAGTGGGACGGGGGCGACTGCGCGCAGATCGACGGCCTGCTCGAGAGCATCGAGTTTACCAACCGGCTCGCAGACGACTACTCCGTGCTGACGCGCCTCACCACGCGCCTGTCTCCCGAGGAGATGACGTTTGACCCGATGTTCGAAGGCGTCGGCGTGCGGGAAGAGGTTCAAGGCGCGTTGCGACTCGAGGGACTCGAGTACTCGCTCCTGGGCTGCGACCCGGACGTGATCGATCAGGCCGCGTACGCCGAGAACCTGCTTCAGCAGGAGTGCACCGCGATGTACTGCGGTGAAGGCTCGTGTGTTGTTGGCTCGTCTGGCAAGGCCGGCTGCGACTGCAACGATGGATTCGTCGCGAAGAGCTTCACCGACTATGACGGCGCGAAATCGGTCACCTGCGTGCCCGAAGTCGGGACCGTCGATCTCGGTCTCACGACCGACCTCCCGGATGTTTGCGATGGGTTCGACTGCGGCTCCGGCGACTGCGTCGCATTGGGTGGCTTTCCGACCTGCGACTGCGGCACGGGGAACTCTGCGTTGTTCGACGAAACCCTCGCCGCGGTCACGTGCGAGGGCGACACCAAAGCGGTGGGCGACGCCGGAGCCCGCAACTACACCGGACCGCTTGTGGACCTCGAGGTCTGCGCGCCAGCACCACCGACGTGCGGCGACAGTGGCTGGCTGGTCGAGGCGAACAACACCGGTATCCACGGGGTGATGTGTGAGAGCTCGACGCCCGCAGAGGAGCGTTTCGAGATCCCCGATCCCCCCACGTGCGAGGAAGTCTACGGCGAGACCGCAACCGCGGTCGACGACGGTCCCCAGCCGGGCGTCGGCGGTGGCTGCAGCAGCACCGGGTCCGCGGGCGGAATCGGCTCGGGCCTGCTCTCGCTGTTGCTGTTCGGCACGTTCCGTCTGCGTCGTCGCCGGCGCTAGTTCGAGGGGCGCAACGAATCCTCCCGCGAGGGCGACCCCCTCGCGGAGGAACGAACCGAAATCGCGCTTCCCGGATCCCCAGAACTGCCTTCGGATGCCACCTCTGTCGGCGCGGCTCCGCTTGACCGCCGACCGTGCGGCGGTGAAGCTGAATGGGGATGGGGAGCGGTTCGTACGCATCGGCTTCGGGAGTCGACGAGACGATCGCAGCCACCGGCGGCGGGGAGGTGGCGGAGGACCGCCACCGCGGTGAGGTCCGCGAGCAGGAGCCTGGAAGCCTCGTGGGCCGCTACATCATCTCGAGACGGATCGGCATGGGCAGCATGGGGGTCGTCTACGCGGCCCATGACCCCGAGCTCGGCCGCGACATTGCCCTCAAACTCGTGCGAGTCGACCATCGGCCAGGGCGTGCCGACGCGACTGCCCGTGTGCTGCGAGAAGCCCAAGCGATCGCCCGTCTCAACCATCCCAACGTGATCGTCGTCAACGACGTTGGGCAACACGACAACGAGGTCTTCATCGCGATGGAGCTGGTCAAGGGTATGACGCTCTCCAGTTGGCTGTCGGCGAAGCCTCGGACGTGGCGAGAGACCCTCGAGATGCTGAGCCTGGCCGGAGAGGGTCTTGCGGCCGCACACGCCGCGGGTCTGGTCCATCGCGACTTCAAGCCCGACAACGTCCTCGTCGGGGACGACGGTCGCGCACGGGTCCTCGATTTTGGTCTTGCCCGCCCGGCCAGCGCCGAAAGTCTGGCCGGCACCCTGCCGGTGGCCGACGACGCTCCAGGGGTCGAGGCGGTGGACGTCGAATCCTCGGTTGCAACGCGGGTGTCCGGGACGCCCGCGTACATGGCACCCGAGCAGTTCAAGCTGAAGCCACTGGAGCCCAAGGCCGACCAGTTCAGCTTTTGCGTGACCGCCTGGGAGGCATTGTTCGGGCAACGTCCGTACGAAGGCGACACCTACGCCACGATCGGCGCGGCGGTGACGCTTGGCCGCCGCCGCGAACCGCCCGTCAACACGGACGTCCCGCGATGGCTCCAGCAGGCCATCGACCGCGGCTTGGCTGTCGACCCCGAGCAACGCTGGCCGTCCATGCGTGCGCTGCTCGAATGCCTACGCGCGGGGACACGAAGCAGCCGCACCCGTGCGCTCTGGCTCGGTGGCGGGGCGGCGGCGATGTGCGTGGCCGCTGTTGCATGGCTCGCGTCAACGGGGGAGCAGGAGGCCACGTGCTCCGGCGGAGCCGAGCGGATCGATGACGCGTGGGGTCCACGGACCAAGGCCGCCGTCACCCAGACGTTCGAGTCCAGTGCCCTACCCTTCGCCGCGGATGTATGGGGCAAGCTCGAGAGCGAACTCGACGTGTATGCGGATGCGTGGGCCGAAGCACACCATGAAGCCTGTGCCGCAACGCAGGTCCGCCAGGAGCGGTCGCAGGCTCTGATGACGGCCCAGATGGATTGCCTCGCGCATCGCCGGCGAGCTCTGGAGTCGTTGACCGGGGCGCTCCAAGACGCACCTTCGGCAGCCGCCGTCGGAGGTGCGCTCGAAGCCGCCCGGGCTCTGCCCTCGGTCTCCTCGTGCACCGACCTGGAGTACGTCACTGCGGCCGTTGCACCCCCTGCCGCGCCAGAGGTCCAAGCGAAGGTTGACGACATCCGGACCCAGATCGTGCAGGCGAAGTCCGCCGCCGCGCTGGGCGACCCTCGCGGTGCACTCGCGGCGATGCGGGAGACTTTGGTCGATGCCGAGCTCGTCGACTACGAGCCGGTGCATCTCGAGGCCGCGCTCGCGCTGGGGCGGCTCGAGGACCAGGCGGGGAACTTCGACGAGGCGGAGGCACAACTTCGAAGAGCGTTCTTCGGAGCAACGCAGGCCGGAGCCAACGAGATCGCCGCAGAATCCGCCACGGAACTCGTCACCATCGTCGGTGAAAGGCTTGGGCGTTTCGACGAAGCGATGGAGTGGGTCCGCCACGCCGAGGCAGCCCTCGGAGCGAATGGCGGAGACCGCATGCGACTGTGGAGCGCGCTGGGCAGCGTGCACCACAGAACCGGAGACCTCGACAGCGCGGAGGCCTACTACAACAAGGCGCTCGAGCGCGCGGACGAGCTGGGCGCGCAACTGCGGGTTGCGGCCACGACCGACGACATCGGGGTGCTCTACTCAGACCGCGGCAACTACCCGAAGGCTCGGTCTCTTCACGAGCGTGCCTTTGAGATCCGGGAGGCGGAGTTCGGGCCCAACCACCCCGCGATTGCGGACTCACTGCTGCGATTGGCCAACGTGGACCAACTCAGCGGCGAGTTCGACGACGCGGTCACCGGCTACGAGCGCGCGAAGTCCATTTTCGTGGGCGCGCAGGGACCCGACGCTGAGCCGCTGGCCGGATTGCACCACAACCTGGGCAGGCTTCAGTTCATGCAGGGTGACCTCGGCGCGGCGCTCGAGAACTTCGAGCGGTCGGCTTCGGTGATGGAGGAGCATCGTGGGCCGGACCATCCGATGGTGGCCTCCGTCCTCAACTCGCTTGCCGCCACCCTTCGGCGACTGGACCGGATCGACGAAGCCCTCAAGGTCGCTCAGCGCGCCGAAGCGATCCAGTCTCGAGCGCTCGGCCCCGACCATGTCGACCGCGGAGCGACTCTGGTGAGCCTCGCCAACATCTATGACCTGCAAGACAGGCTCGATGAGGCTCTCGCGCTGCACGAGGAGTCCGAGCGGATCTTTCGCGCCGGCCTGGGAGACCAGCACCCGTTGGTCGTCATCGCGCTGAGCAACCAGGCTCTGGTTCACGTCAAACTCGACAAGCCCCGTCGTGCCATCAGGCTCTTGGAGGAGGCCTCTGAGATCCAGACGGTGGTCGTCGGCACCGACCACCCCGACCTGGCACTGACGCTGCGTTCGCTCGGCCTCGCCCTCAAAGCCGACGACCGACCTCGCGAGGCCATCGTTCCGTTGCGTCGTGCGCTCGAGATTCACGAAGCCAAGGAGATGCAGGGGGAGGCACGCGGAGAAACCGAGATGCTCCTGGCCCAAGCGCTGTGGGCGGAGGGTGAACGAGAAGAGGCTGTCATGTTGGCGGACTTGGCGTGCGAGCGGTTCGTGACCGCCAAGGCAAGCCGTCAGCTGGAGGCCGCAAACACGTGGCGGAAGGACAACGACCTGCCTACGAAGTAGGCGGGCCGCATCGCCGCTCTCCCCTATCTTCGTTCCACGCTCATGAACCGGACCGGGCTGCGGTACCCCTCGCGGTCATAGGCCCGCACCCCGAAGAACAAATTGTCTTTGGACACCGGCACGGTCACCTCGAGCGCCACGCCCACATCCTTGACGCCGGTCCACACCGCCGCGGTCGTCTCGCGCCAAACGAGTTCATACCCAGCAACATCCGGTTCCGGACTCGCATCCCAGCGCAGCGTCGTGTCGTGACTCAGGCCGGTCGCGTCGATTCGCGCATTCCCGGGCATCGAAGGTGCGTTCGCCAGATGAGCCAACGCAGCAGCGTTGAGCCGAGCGACGCCAGCCAAGTACTCCGCGTCCACATGCTCGGCCAGGTCGCCGTATGAGTGCCCGGCCTCTGTCCGTACATCCTGGTGCTGCCGGTCATAGTTTTCCTCGACCTCGGTGAATCGCACCGCCGCAAACCCAGCCTCGTTGAACGCCGTGTGGTCTCCGCCGCGCAGGAACCTGTCCCGCCGAAACACCAGCTTCGCCTGCACCGGAAGCGCGTGCTTCACCCCCACCGAATGCACGAAACGCGCAAGCTGCCGACTCGCGCCATCATGCGTGCCCGCAAGCGTCCGCAGCTGCGCCAGGTCCGTCTCGCTCAACGGATTCTCCAGCGCGATCGAAAACACCCGAACCTCGCCGTCATGGTTCGCACCACTGGGACCACTGGGGTCCCCGACGATGTCGTTGGACAACACGGCACGCACATCGATGCCCTTCTCCTTCGCAGCCTGCGCATGAGCCCGTGCGCCCAGCAACCCCTGCTCCTCGCCGGCGGTCGCCATGAACACAATCGTGGCGTCGTACTCGTGCTGCGACATCACCCGAGCCAGCTCCAGCACCACCGCGGTCCCCGACGCATCGTCGTTTGCGCCCGGCGCGTCGGCGGTGCGGTTCATCGGATCCGTCACCCGCGAATCGTAGTGCCCAATCACGTAGTAACGCCGGCCCGCAGCTTCGGGCATCGCCCCCCGGAGGGTTGCGACCACGTTCACCACATCGGTCGGCACATCCACCCGCCGTCCGTCGGCCTCGATGCGGTGGCGGTCCATGGTGACCTCGAGTCGAGAGGAGGTGCGCAACCGCGCTGCGATGCCTTCACGAGCCGCCCCGATGCCCCGCGCAGGATCGTCCGTTGCCGACAGCGTGTGCCGCGTCCCGAACCCCACCAGCATCTCGATGCTCTCGGCCATCCTGGGCGCATCGATCGCCGCCAACATCGTGTCGACCTCCGCCGGCCCCTGCGACACCACCGTGGTGTCCGTCGGGGTAGCCTCCGTCACGGGCGCCTCGAGCGGGGCCGGCGGCGGAGGCAAGCTCTCGAAAGATCGCGCACAACCGACGCCCAGAACCAGGAGGACCGCAGCGGCTCGCATGGCGGCGAGCGTATCAGTCGGCGAGCGTGAACTCAGCGACCACCGGATAGTGATCGGAGCGCCCCAGCGCATGCACATCTGCACGCAGCAACGACAGGCGCGCGTCGTAGACGATGTGGTCCAGCATCGAGGACAACTCCCCCACCTTCAGCGGCCAATGCCAGGTGTCCGCCTTGGGTTTGACCTGCGCCAACGCGCTGCGCATGCCCTTGTCCGCGAGGAACTCCACTGCGCGACCGTTCGCCCCTTCGTTGAAGTCGCCCGCGACGATCACCGGCACCTCCGCCTCGACGGCTCTCCAAAAGCCCTCGATCTCCTTTGCCCGAACCTTGCGCGTCGAGAACTGCCCGGTCACCCAGCTTCCCGAGTCACTGACCGGCGGCCTCAGATGCACATCGAGAAACTGCACCTCGCCGATCGGCGTCTCGACCGCGACGAGCCACCCCGGAAACCATCCCGCGTCGGGCTCCAAGTACTCGTCCCACGCGATCGGATACTTCGAGAGCACGCCCAACCCGCCGGCGTTGCAGCAGTCCTGCCACAGAATGTTGGGATACTGCTCTGAAAACGTGTCGCGGAACCGATCCTCTGACTCCGCCGTCGTCTCCTGCAGCAACACAACGTCGGCGTCGAGGGACTCGATCGCCTCGAGGTTCGCCTGCGCGTCGGCCACCCCAAAGTTGACGTTGAACGTCAGCACCCGGATGCGAGGCGCGGACGCGGGCGCCACGACCAACGGGGGGGCGGACTGCGAAAGGCTCGACGGGCTCGCATCTGCGGCGTGATTGCAGCCCCCGAGGAGGATGAGCGTGGCAATGACGGCGCGGTTCATGAGACTCCGACACCCAGCGTACTGCCAAGGTTCCCTCGAACCGTCACACGCTTGTAACGGACCTCGCGGTGGCCCCCTCGCCACGCGGCGGCACCGCCCCTCGCACCACTCGGACCCGTACGGGTCCAGCGAGGCCGAAGCCAAGTCAGTCGCGGAGACGGACCATCGAAACCCACGCGCGCACCGTCGCGCCGCAGCTCTCTTCCACGAATTCCAACCGCGACGCATCGGCGGCGTAGACCGCTCCCTGTTCCTCGACGAGCTCGCCGGGGCCAATCGAGACGTCGACCCCGTCCCACGTCATGACCACCCCAAGCCGAGTGTCGATGGCGGGACAGGGGTCTTGCACGAACATCCCGCCCACCTCCGGCTCGACCGGCGTGCAGTTTGCATCAAACGTCTCGATAGAGAGGTTGAACCACGCGGCCACCGTGTCCGGAACAGATGCGCTCACGGGCCAGCCGAAGTGCGCGACCAGGGTCTCCCCCTCGGGCGCGCTGAAGCGCACGCCGCGAGGCGTTAACCGCGCACAGAGATCGCCGTCCAAAGCCCTCGACCTCGTAGTGAAAGTATCTGGGAACGGTCCAACGCCACCGGCAACTGCCCCGGTGTCCACATGAACACGCTCTCCCGACTCACTCCGGCTCCGCTTCTCCTGCTGGCGTGCGCCTGCGATGCAAACCCATCGAGCGCGACCGACGGCGCCGACATTGAGCCGGCACAAGACGTGGAACTCGCGGACGATGCGGGCGAGCGTGTCGATCGAATGCCCGACGGTGTGGACTTGGCTGTACCCCGTGACCCGTTCGCAACAACGGCGGATTGTTGTGCGACCGGGCCCGACACGTGCTCGGACCTCGTCGTTGCAGAGTGCGTCTGCGTTTCTGATTCCTACTGCTGCGATGTCGAATGGGACTCCCTGTGCGTCTCCGAGGTGGATTCGCTCGGATGTGGCACCTGCGCCGAAGAAGTCGCATGCTGCGCAGCCTCGCCACTGCCAGGGTGCGAGGATTCCTCCACAGCGTCTTGCGTGTGCGACGCAGATCCCTATTGCTGCGGAAACCAGTGGGATTCGATATGCGTTTCTGAAGTCGAGTCCCTGGGGTGCGGGAGCTGCGATCCGGTGGACCTCGTCATCACCGAGATCATGAAGCCCGCGCAGGCGTGCGTCGGGCAGGACATTGGGTCACTCGTTTCGTTGGACGTCACCAACGATAGCAGCGACGCGATCTCTGAAACGTTCGGAGTCGCCTGGTATCTCTCAGAGGACCCGTTCTGGGGGACCGGCGACAGCCTGCTACTGGGCGGTCGCGATCAGATCTCGGGCGGCATGGCCGGAGGCTCCACAGTCTCGGTCTCGAGCGACGCCAACCAGATCCCTTGGACAGCGACCCCAGGCCCTCAGTATTTGCTGGCAGTCGTTGACGAGTTCGACGCCGTCTCCGAACGGGATGAGGTGAACAACGTCTTGGCTCGGCCGATCGACATCACCGGAACCTGCGTGTCGGCAACGGGGTGGCTCAAACGCCTCGGCGGAACCGAGCACGATAGCGTCTTCAGCAGCACTACTGTGGCGATTGATACGCAGGGCAACGTCTATGTCTCTGGCAGGACGCTGGGCCCGACCATCGATCTCGGGCAGGGGCCTGAGCCGACTCAACGAGAAGACGGCTTCATCGTCGGCTACGACCCGGACGGTAACTACCGGTGGTCCAGGTTGTTCTCGGGCGCCGGTGACGATACGGCCTACGGTGTAGCCATAGACTCCGCAGACCGCGTGTACGTTGTACTCGGTTCGACGGGCCCGCTCGACACTGGCATGGGCGAAACTCCTGTCACGGGTCGACGGGACCTACTCGTGGCCGCCTACCATCACGACGGATCGCCCCGATGGACAAATCGCTACGGGGCGCCAGATGCGACGCTGGGCGGCTCTGCTCTGGCCGCGAACGCGACCGGTGAACTCGTGGCTGTGGGCCGGATAGGGGGACTGGGCGTCGACTTCGGCGGGGGGGCGCTTCCCGGGACCATGCCCTTCGGCTTCTCAGACGCGTTCGTCCTTAGCCTCGACAGCGCCGGCACGTACCGGTTTTCCCGTCAGCTTGAGGGTCCATTCTACGACTCCCCCCGCGGGGTTGATATCAACGCGGCCGGTGAGGTTTTGGTCGTGGGCTCGTTCGGCGGAACGGTCGATTACGGCGCCGGGCCGCTCACCTCGGCTGGAGCGAACGATGGTTTTGTCCTGAAGCTCGACGCTGCCGGCGACTCTCTGTGGTCCGACTCGTTCGGAGGCACCCAGCAGGATGGGGCAGGCGGAGCCTTCCTTGACGACTCCGGCGTCGCCTACGTCACGGGGACCGTCGACGGGACAGCCAACGTCGGAGGCTCGACTCTCACCACATGGGGCTTTGACGACACCATCGTCCTCGCCTACGGCGGCTCTGGTGCACCGCTTTGGGTGCGTCATGGGGGCGGGACATGGCGCGACGGGGCTGGGGGGTTGACCATGAATGCGGCAGGGGAGCTGGTGGTGACCGCGATGTTCAACACGGGGTTCGGCGAAAGCACGAACGCATACTTCGCGGGTCAAACTCTCACCAGCGGGAGCACAGCAGGACAACACCTCGTATTGGCTGGATATCGCCCTGTTGATGGGGCGGGGCTGTGGGCAGAGCTCTACGAGGCCAGCAGCTCCGGCACGGACGCGATCGGGGGCGCGTTCGGAGAGAGTGTGGCCGCGTCACCTGCGGGTAATGTGGTTGTTGCCGGTCGGTTCCATAGAACGTTGTCTGCGCAAGGATCGACCGTCACCGCGGCGAACGAACCGGACTCCGACCATCCAGACGTCTTCATATTGAGCACCACACCGTAGGCTCCAGCCCCAGGGGGGCCGCAAGTCCGGTACACCTCCTTTCGTGCGGCAAACCTGCCCATTGAGCAGCACGACCGCCCTTCGCCCGAGCTAGGCTGGGCTACAGCATCCGCCAGCGCATCAGCGCATCCACTTCGAGGGTAGAGCACACCGAGCGCCGCGTTGTCGATTCTCTACGCCTCAGCTCTCCCTCGGTGCCTACGACGGCCAACTCGACCGGGGGTAGCCCCCGCGGCGGTCCGTGTCACGACGCGGTTCGTCGAAAACGGATACGCCAAACCCTGTTCCTTAGCACGCGTTCTACTCGCTTCGTCTTGAGCCGAGGGTCCACTCGAAACCCGGAAGCCCCCGATCAACAACCCGAGCAGTCGTCCCTGTGGATCCTCGACCTCGACAATGTTCATGATCGTGGTCGAGCCCTTCGAAACCTTGACGAGCACACAATCTCCGTCCGCCCACGGCAGCGGCCCCGTACCCCCGAGTTCGACCGACACGGGTGTGGGCGTACCATCGACGTCGCAGTCGAATCCGTCCTCGACCACGGTGCAGGGAGCATCCGCACTGTCGATGTCGAATCCCTCGACCTCGACCTCGATGTCGAGGGCGATCGGATCGTCACCGACCGACTGCTTCTCCGGGGGAGGCGGGGTTCGTCGTTTTTTCTCGTGGGCACCCTTGCGTTGCGACGGTGGCCGACGGATGCGTGGCGGGTAGGGACTGCGCGGCCAGTTTCGCTGCCGGCTCCCGTCCGAGTCGGCACAACGCATCGACACGAAGTGCGGCGGCCTCTGCGGACAGCACCCCCTGCGGAAAGCGCACCGCATACCGTTCGGCGAGTGTTAGAGCCGCCCGCGGATCCGTGGACACGGCGCCCTTGATCGCACGTACGAGCTTCGCTTCGGCGGCGAGCGTCGATGCAGCTGCGAGGGCTGCCGTGCTGGCTTGGCGCCGCCCGTCCTCGGGGCCAGAGGGTGCCGCCGGAGCCGGTGCGGAAACCACGGGGGCCGTTTCGATGGACGCCGCCACCGGCTGATTGGGTGCGGGCGGGTTCGGCCGTGGCGCGGGCGGCCGACGGACAGTCGCTGCGCACGGGCATCGAAACCCGGACCGGCGCGACCATGCTCACCAGCAGTGCGACCGTTGTGATCATCGCCGGGGCACGATAACGCCACGCGCCGATAGCCACCAGCAGCGCGTCCGCCTACGATTCCCCGATGGCGGAACACAAAGGTCTTCCGATGGAAGCCTTCGCGACGCAGGCCAAGTTCCGCGTCTGGCTCCGGAAACATCACAAGCGTGAGGAGGGGCTGTGGGTGATGTTCGCCAAGAAGAACTCGGGCGTGACGACGACGACGTATGTCGAGGCCCGCGAGGAAGCGATCGCCTGGGGTTGGATCGATGGCCTGAAGAATGGGTACGACGAGACGTACTACCTGCTGCGATTCACGCCTCGGCGAGCGCGCAGCAAGTGGTCTCTCATCAACCGGGAGATCGCGGAGGGCTTGATCGAACGCGGGGGCATGCACGCTCCCGGGCTCGCGCAGGTCGAAGCCGCACGTGAAGACGGACGATGGGAGCGAGCGTACCCATCGGCCTCCAAGATGACGGTTCCCCCGGCGTTGAAAGAAGCCCTTGCTGCGTCACCGATGGCGCGCGCGGCGTTCGAAGCGCTCGATGGAGCGAACCGATACTCGATTCTGTTCGGAGTCTGGGACGCGGCGACGGACTCGACGCGGGCCCGGCGGGTGAAGAAATACGTCGACATGCTCGAACGCGGGGACACGCCCCACCCACCGCGGGCCGCCACGAAGAAGGTCGCGAAGAAGACGACCCGCAGGAAGAAGACCTGAGCAACCGCGCAGGTGGAGGGCCGAGTCAAACCTGCTAAGCCCACGCCATGCAACGGCCTCTGCTCTCGGACTCGGCGTACACGGAACGAACCGCAACGAAGGTGGCCGGCTTCCACCGGGAGGTCGTGGACGAGGTCGCCAAGGCGGTTGAGGGCGATGCGTTGGTGGTCGTCGGGATGTCGCAGAACCCCTTCGTTCGCAAGGCTCGCGCTGCACTCAAGCAGGCCGACATCCCGTTCACCTACCTCGAGTACGGCAGCTACATGTCGCAGTGGAAGCCGCGGCTCGCGATCAAGATGTGGAGCGGATGGCCCACGTTTCCACAGGTCTTCGTCCGCGGCGCCCTCCTCGGAGGCTTCACCGATCTGGAGAAAGCGATAGCGGACGGCAGCCTCAAGGCGCAACTGGGCGAAGGATGACGCTGCAAGAGCCGGGCTTGGTAGACTCGGGGCGTGTCTTGGCGGGTGTGGAGCGGCTGCGCAGGCGCATGCGCGCTGGTGATCGGATGCGCGACGTCAGCGGACCCCTCCGGGCCCGCGATCACGACGGGTCCACCGCCTGCGACCGATGACGACGCGGACAGCACGTCCGAGGGCCCATTCACCACCGGCATCAACCCTCCAGACGACACCACCACCACCACCGACGACTCCACCACCACCGACGACGAGGAGAGCGACGGGTCGACCGGCTCGACCTCCGGCGGCCGGCAGGAATCGTCCGGCGACGACACCTCATCGGACTCGGACACCAGCGTCGAAACCTTCCCCTGCGACTTCCCGACGACCTGCAACGGTGCGCCAACGCTGGGGGGCGTGTCGGGAGACACCACCGTTCCCTCGGTCAGCGAAACCGGGACCGAGCCCATCTGGCTGCAGGTCGAGGTCAGCGAAAACGACAGCGGCATTCTCGGCTCTGCGATGAGCGTCACGCTCGACCTCACCAGCACGGGGGGGGACTGGGACATTCGCGCATATCTCGGAGATCCGGGGGATGCCAATGGCTGTGGCGGGCTCGAGGCGGAGTCCCGAACAACGGGTGCCGACTCGGTACGCTTCGACTGGGGCGAGGGCGCGGTTGCCAACAATGCGGACGATGACGCGGTCGTCGCGGTGGAGATCTTCCCCAAAGCGGACGAATGTACGGTCGGCTCGAGTTGGAGCCTGACCGTGACCGGGAACGACTGAGCGAACCCGAAACCTCACGCGATTTCGCCGATTCGGTGAGCGCCAGGGGTTGACGGCGCTGCCCCCCTCGCACCACGCTCGCTGTGCTTTGGCCACGCTTGAGTGCAAGGCGTCCGAGGGACGCATCGTGGTGTACGTCGGCGATCACGCCGGCGCAGACCCATCGAAAGCCCTCGCCGATGCGCGAGCGTTTGGCATCGAGCTCGGCGAAAAGGGCACGTTCTCGGTCCGCCTCGTCGCCGAGGACGACCTACCGACGGTGGCCGACGTGTTGCACTCCGCGTTCGCATTCCCGCTCGACGTCGCCGGACCGGTGAACCTGGGCACGAAGCTCGGTGACTCGCAAGGCACGTGGGCCGTCGACGACGGGTCCTACTGGGGTGCGCTGTACGAAGTGTTCCCGGATTGCGAAGAGAGCATCGGCGCGCAGTACGTTCTGGTGCTCGCGAAGGAAGACAAGCTTCCCGAGCCTCGGTGGCCGTCGATGCCCCACCTGACCGACGCTGCACGCACGCCTGCCGGGGCACCGTTCCCCGAAGCACTCTCCCTTCCCGGCGACGCCATGGACGATGCTGCACTTCCGGACCTACGCGCCCTGTTTGGTGGCGCAGGCGCCACCAAGAAGCCCGCAAAGGCGAGCACCGGCGAAAAGAAGACCTCCGACGCCGTCGCCTCTCGCCTGTTCGCCGCGATTGCAGGCCTGGGCGACGAAGATGACGACTTCGAGGACGAAGACGACTCAGGATCGCCGGCACAGAAGGACCCGTTCGTGGCCTTCATCGAGACGCTTGTCGCGGCCGAGCAGATCGAGCTGGTGGAGGGTGCGTCGGTCCGCAAGCTAGCCGAGCGGCTCGAGCTCGCGCTGGAACGCGACCCGATGATGTTCCGTCGCCCCGGTGATTGGTTCTTCGAGCAGGACGAAGTCGACGAGCTGTTCGCGTCCGACGACGACCTGATCACGGGGATCCAAACCGCCCTGGGGCAGTGAGCATGTCCCGAACCTTCGCCGTCGCCAGGACGGAGTAGATGCGCGCAATCTGGCCGGCCTCGTTCAGCTCGACCTGAATGCAGGCCGCCGGAGCATGATTGCCGTGGGCCTGTGGGCGCCGCACGACCAGCGTCGGCACCCCTCCGAGTGTGCGCATCTCGATCGTGGGGACGGCCGACTCGCCGGCGGAGATCTTGACGTAGAACCCGGCGACCTTCGCCGCGCCGACCACCGGTTTTCGTGCCGCAAAGAACTCGCCGCCGCCGGCGAGTCGCTGTCTCTTATACACATCTCCGAGCCCACGAGACCTCTCTACATCTCGTA
>CAJXVA010000012.1 GCA_913061055.1 uncultured Pseudomonadota bacterium | reverse complement strand
GTTGCGGGGGGCTTCGCGCGGTGGAGTCGCTTCGTCCACGGGGCCTGGTTCGTCGGAACATGACGGCAGGGCACAGAGCGTGACTCCGGAGCCGAGGAGGAATTTGCGACGATCCATGCGGGAGCGCTGGCACGGTATCAGGGGGCGAAACCGAGGCTCTGGTGTAGGTATGTTGCCTTTTGATACGTTTGGAGAGTGACGTACCTCCTGCAGACGGTGGCTGCCGTAGCGGCGGTCGGTGCCGTGTCGATCGTCGGTGGGTGTCGCTCGTTGGTGACCGAGCCGTCGGCGGGGACCGGAGGCGCGGGTTCGACGTCGGTCGCGGTGGGGCCGAGCAGTTCGGGTGGCAGCTCGGCTGAGGGGGAAGTCTCGAGCGGTGGCGAGGATGCCTCCACCGGAGAGCCGCAGTTCGAGGGGCCCGGATGCACTGAGCTGCCGGTCTGCGACCGCGGCACGTTCGAGGGGCACGTGCGCATCGAGTCCGCGGAGGACCTCGCCGAGGTCTCCGGGTTCACGGAGGTGACCGGTGCACTGGAGATCATGAATTCGCAGGACCTGGTGTGCCTCGATGCGCTGGCGTGTCTGCAGGTGGTCGGGCGAGATGTGCGGATTCAGGACAACGCGGCGCTTCGCTCGACCCAGGGCTTGAGCGCGCTGCGGGAGATCGGGGAGGAGGGCAGCGGCTTCGGAACTGGATCGGGGGACATCATCGTCGCCCACAACGCCGTGTTGGAGAGGCTTGCGGGGTTCTCGGTACGCGAAGTCTATCGGTCGGTCCTCATTCTGGAGAACCCCTCGCTCCGCCGCGTCTCGGCCTTTCGCGAGCTTCGGACGGTGCGGGGCCTGCACGTGACGTCGAACTCGGAGCTCGAGTCGCTGGGTGGACTGCGAGACGTCGGGGACGTTGGGCTCTGCTACGTGAGCTTCAACGGGAGCTTGTGTGCAGACGAAATCGTCGCAGTGTGTGGTGACCTGGAAGTTCCTTGGCACGTTTCTGTCAACGACAACGACCCAAGCTGCGCCTCGGTTCCGGCCGGGACCTTTGAGGAACGCGAGTGGTCCGAGGGCTTCGAATGCTACGTCCCGGGGGACGCGTGCCCGCTCGGTCAGAAGTGCATGCCGTACAACCCTCAGGGCAACGCGATTCCAAGCAACATCGCCTGTCGGCCAGTCGTCGATGAGCCTGGTGGACCCTACGAGGCCTGTTCTGTTCTCGGAGAGCAGGGGTCCGGGCTCGACACGTGTGAGCGACACTCTTACTGCCGTGATGGGGAGTGCGTGCCGATGTGCCGCGGATACCACGAGGTCGGGGCATGTCTGTCGACCGAGGCACGATGCAACGCTAACTCCTCGGGGACACTTCGCCTTTGCGAGATCGTGTGCGACCCCATCCTGCAGAACTGCGACGCGGGGCAGGGCTGCTATCCGATTGACAGCGCATACCAGTGCGCGCCCGTGGCCTCGGAGCCTGGGGCAGGGAACTCGGGCGAGGACTGCAGCTTCATCAATGCCTGCAACGCCGGCCTGGCCTGTGTGAACCCCGACGTGCGTTCGGACTGCTCGGCAGAAGCTGGCGGATGCTGCACCGAGCTGTGCGACGTCAGGGAGCGGGACTGCCAGCCCGGTCTGGCCTGTGTGCCCTGGTACGAGCCGTTCCCCATGTTTCCGACCAATCTCCCCCGGCACCTGGAGAACGTCGGCGTCTGCGTCGACCCGCTCTAGCCCCGCCTACTTCACAACCTCGATCGTCTCGATCTCCATCTGCCCCAGCGAGACCAGCGCCAGCACATCGGTCACCTCCAGCGGCAGGTGCCCTGCGGTGACCCCCATGCGTCCCCACGTGGGATCGATCTCGAACCATCGCTCCCCGTCGTGATAGGCGACCCAGGCGTGCGCGACCATGTCGCCGCCCTCGGCCGCCATACCGCTGCGAACCTCGGCCGGCACGCCTGCGGATCGCAGCAAGGACACGGTCAGCAGCGCGTACTCGCTGCAGTCGCCGCGACCGACCTCGAGGATCTGGGTGGCGTCGATGGAGCGCGGGGTGACCTCGTACGCGACCCGCTCGTTGACCCACTTCGTGATGGCGGCCGCCTTGTCGGTGGCGTCCATTTCGGGCTTGGTCAGGGTGTCTCGGACGGTTTCGATCTCCGGGTCGTGAATCCGTAGGTCGCTGGAGGTCTTGAGCAGCGCCTTCTTGCGGGCCTCATCCAGGGCGACCGTGGCCTCGGCGTCCCGAGCCTTGGCACGGACGATGAGCTCGACGTGGGTGTCGTCGAGGACGCGGGCGGACCCGCGGGCCGAGGGGTAGACGGACTGGTCGACGAAGTTCTGCGCGTCGCCGACGGCCAGCTTGAATCGCAGCGTGCCGGAGGTCTCGCCGCGGGTGAGGGTGCGGGGCAGGGCGGCGGCGTTGCGGAAACGGGCCGAGGCCAGCCACTGGTCGACCACTTCGCTGGCGTCGCGGTCCTGAAGGCGCAGTGACATTCGCCCCTGCATGCTGCCCACGCGCGTGCTCGGGTCCCACGTGGCTTCGAAGCCGAGTTCTTCCACAAGTCCCACTGCGCCGGCGAAGAATCGGAGGATGACCCGTTCGAGGCTGGCGGCGGTCGCTGGTAGCTTTGCCACGACCTTGGAGGCCCGTGCGCCGTCGAAGGTGGCGCGACCGATCAGGTACGGACCTCCCGTGGGGCCGGACGGGCGGGCGAGGGCCGTGCGAAGCAGGTCTTCGGTGCTGGCGATCAAGACCAGGCCGTCGGCCGCGGCATACCACCAGCCCGCCCGTGATTTTTTGGGCTTGTCCGTGGGGCTTCGGGCGCCCGACTTCGTGGCGGCCGCGCGAAGGACCTTGGTGGAGGGGAGGGCGAGGACCCACCGCTTCCACAGTCCGTCTCCGGCCGCGGGATACCAGCCGAACGCGGCGCCGGTGCTGCGGACGAGCAGCTCCGCCGGGGGGACCACATCGCCGGCAGCGAGCTCGAGCTCGGTCAGTTCGGGCAAGTCGTCGTCGTTCTTCTGCTTGGGGTACCCGACGACGAGGGTGCTAACGGCTCCGGGCGGGAGGTGAGCCTGGGCGTTTGTCATGTCTCCGATGTGGGCATCGGTGGTGGCCGAGTACCGGAACGCGATGCCCTTTCCATCGGCCACGACTTCGCTGGCGACGCTGGCATCGTCGATCGGGGAGCTCATCCCCATGAACGCCGCTTGCAGTGCACTTCCGTCTTTCCAGTCGCGGGTCAGCGAGACGAACTCCGGGTCCTGCCCCAGGCTCTTGGTGCCGGGATCGGGCTCGAACAAGACCCGGCGGGCCATGAAGTCGTTGGAGAACACCAACACCCGGTCGCCAACGAACAGGTAGCGCTCCGCGTCGGTCCCGATCGAAGACGTCTGAGCATCGATGATCGCGTAGTAGTGGGTGTTGTGGCCGGCGATGCGCTTGCGGTGGCGGAACCGCTCGGTTCGCCGCTGCGCCGGGTCTTCGCGCTCTTCCTCGTCCTTGGCGGGCTCCTGGTAGACGAGGTCGTGCAGCAGTGCCGGGAGGATGCTGAGCGCCACCGGGAGCAGACCCGCGCCGTTGGAAAGCTGCAGCACAATGGCCAGGCCCGCGTCGGAGTCGTAACC
This sequence comes from uncultured Pseudomonadota bacterium, assembly GCA_913061055.1. GTDB lineage: Bacteria > Myxococcota_A > Polyangia > Nannocystales > Nannocystaceae > CAJXVA01. The sequence continues at coordinate 44,810 of CAJXVA010000012.1, read as the reverse complement.
GCGTCGGCCCAACTCGGTGAGCAATGCGTCGCGGTCGCGGACCGTCGCCGCACAGACAAAGCCGCTGTCGCCGGCCATGTTGGCGCACTCGATCGGTGCCGAAAGATCCAAGCCTCCGCCTTCGAGCAATGCGTCGAACCCGTTGGCTTTGCGCATCGACTCGACGGCGCGGTCGACCATGAGGCGCTGGGTGGGATCGCCGGGGTCGAGGCGTTGCGTCAGGTCGAGCACGGTGCTCGCGAACAGTCCGGGCGATGCGACCCGGGAGAACGTCCAGTGGCGTGTCGGAAGCAGGTTGGGGAGGGGGCTGTTGGCCAGGACCTCCGCGGAGCGAGGGGTCTTGGCATCTCGAGCCAGCGCGCGCTGGGCCGGGTTGAACGACTCGGCGTCTTTGGTGCTGCCCGCGAGCACCTTGCCGTGCCAGTCGCTGAACCGGCGCAGCATCTTGGCGATGTTCTGGTGCGCTTCTTCCTTGTCGTCGAACCGCTTGGCCATCGCGCGCAGGCGGGGGCCATCCTGCGGCTCGCCGAGTTCCACCAAGCCGTAGCCCAGAGACCGGGTCTCCCATCGGCGCTCTTTGGGCAGCGTCTTGGGGTCGAGGGCGTCGAAACGAGCCCGCACCGCCTTGGCGTAGGTGGTGGCTTCGGTCACCTCGAGGATGTCGAACGCGAGGAACGCGAGCCCGGGAGGGCCGAACACGGCGGTGTCATAGGCTTGGGTTGTCCCCACCAGCTCGGGCCGCTGTGAAGCGATGACCCACGCGTCTTGGGCGGCGTCCTCTTTACCGGTGCCGAGCAGCTTCCCGATCCAACGCTTGGCGCTGATCTCGGGCAGTGCCAGGCCGAGCTCGATCCGGCCCCGGGGTCCGGTCTCGGTGCGGTCGAAGTAGTCCGGTGCCGAGAGCGGGACGCCCATCGGGATCAGGTGTTTGGCGTCCCGCAGGGCGCGGGAAGGATGATGAAGGACCGACTTGCGACCCCACGCATGCAGGCCGGCGTCGTCGTCCAGCAACGTGGCCAGTGCGAGCCGTCGAGATGTACGGTGCCCCGGCGTTGCGCAGGCCAGCACGCGCCGGCGGGCTGCGACCGTGGACGACGAAAGATACAGATCGAGCATCAGCTCGGCCGCGGCGGACGTGGATGCGCTCGCCAAGGCCTGGGGCGCCGGACAGTCCTCGCCTTCGGTGGCACCGGCCTCGAGGCGGGCCTTCAGTCGGATCCGATCGACCAACGTGCTGCCGTCTGCACGAAGTGTCGCCGCGGCAAAGGCAGGCACCACCGAGTCCAGCGGCGCGAAGCTTTGGCGAAGCAGGGCGAAGGCCGTGAGCATGGCGTCCGCGCGGGCGTGAGGTGCAGATGCGACCAGCGTGAAGACGCGACCGCCGACCGGGACGCTGGCGATCGCCCAGACGTTGGTCGAGCTGCTGAGCGTGGCCTCGGTCGCCTCGCCCGCGGGCAATGTCGTGCTTCGCAGGAAGTGTTGGGTGTACCCCTGTCCGGCGAGCGCCTCGAGCGTGGGACGCAAGCACTCCTCGCCCACGCATCGGGATGCGCGAGCGTCTTGACTGATGGACAGCCACTCTCCGCCGCGGCCTTGTGCGCTCAAGGGGTCGTCTGCACGGGGCTCCCACGCCAGTGGGAAGAAGCCGTCCGCGCCCACCTCGGTGTGGCTGCGGTAGCGCGGGACCAGAGCGAGCATGTCCTGGGAGGAGACGCTTGCGAGCCGGTCACCATAAGCCTTCGCGGTCCGAACCCAGGCGGGCAGGCCAGGCCGAGCGCCCAACACGGATTCGGGGAGGGCCGCGTGTCGAAACAACGCCGATTGCGGATGCTCGCCGCGACCTCGTGCGATCAGAGCTTTGGCGCCTTCGATGTCGTCATTTCCGGCGTGGGCCATGGCGGCCACGACGGCGACCAACGGGTTTGTCGGCGCGTCTTTTTCCAGGTCACCCAGCAACGCCAGAGCCGCCTCGTGCCGTCCGTGCCGAGTCTCGGTTTCCGCAAGCACGAGCTGCAGGACCGCGGAGTCGGGGTGTGCGCTGTGCATCGGTTCCAACTCCGAGGCGGTGTCGTACGACTCGAAGGCGAGAGACACCGCGGGCCCCAGCTGCTCGCCGGGCGCCCGCTGCGACGCGAGATCGTCGGCCAGCAACGGGGCCAGGGCGTGGGCCCGCGCGGCACCCAAGGGGCCGACCGCCATCTGCGGATCCTCGGGCAGTGCTGCACTCACCTCGGCATAGTGCTGGGCAGATCGCGGACGAAGCCCGCGCAGCGCCTGATAGGCGAGCCTGGCGTATCGCGTTGCCGCATCGACATCGGACTCCGACAGCGTGCCGGCGTGCGCGTGCTCGGCCCGGACGCCGTACTCGAGCTCGGGGACCTCGTTCGAGGAGTTGTCGCTGTAGCGCGCAAAGGCGTGCGCCTCGATCCGCGATTGCGCAGCCCGCTCCGGCTGGTTGCCCATGGAGAGCCACGCCCCAAGGTTCTGATGCAGGACCGCGATGTCCGCCCGGTCGCGCAGGGGGGCGGTGGTGGCTTGGTATGGAGGTGGTGGCCGGCCCTCGAAGATCGCCGCAAGCGCGGTGGGAGATGGGACCTCTTGTTGCAACAGCAGGTAGCTGTAGTTGACCGCGGACTGCCAGTTGGTGGCGCGCTCGGCCTCCCATGCGCGTTTGCAGGTTGGGAGTGCTCGCGGGTCATCCGGCGCGTCGCTCAGCAGCATGCACGCGTAGCCGAGCATCGTCGCCCCCTTCGCGTTGTCGAGGAGACCCTCGTGTTCGTTGGTCCCCCCCAGCCCGTTGCGCCAGCGCCATTCGTGCCAGAGCGCATCGTCGGAGACAGTGCCATCGAGAGCCGCTCGGTGAAGGCGGACCAGAGCGTGCGTCGACTCGAGCGCATACACACCGTCCTCGGGGATCTCGGTACGCGCCAGGGAGAGTGCGGCCTGGTGCTCGCCCGTCAGCAACATCAGATCGAGGATGGCTTCGCTCTGGGAGAAGGATTGTCGCTGGTACAGCGCGATGAGCTTGGTCGCGAGTGGCTTCGCGTCACGGAGCCGCGTGGTGCCGTTGAGCGCTTCGGTGCCCCAGTCGATCGCGGTGCCCACAAGCTCGGGCACGAGTGCGTCGGAGTCCTTCCACGCCTGCTCTCGATCGGTCGAGAGCGCCTGCATCCGGGCGAGTGTCTTGAGGTCGGTCACCGACCCAAGTTCGACGGCTCGCTCGACCGAGTACGAGAGCATGCCGCCACGGGACATCGCCTCGAGGCCCGCGTCGGTTTGAAGGGAGACGCCGAGCTCGAGAAGGTGGAGGGACGCGCTGTCGCGCCGAGGCCAGAGGTCCAACAGCGAGGCTCGTGCGCCCGGAACATCTCCTGCTGCGGCGAGGATGAGCGCCTCGGTCTCGCGCCTGGCGGGGTCGTCCGCCGGGACCTTTGCGAGATGCGCCTTGGCTTCCTCGACGTTCCCCGCTTCGAACGCGGCTCGTCCGGCGAGGCCATGCAACATCGACGAGGCCGGGGCAGGGCTTCCCTCGGCAAGTTGGCTGTAGATCTCCGCGGCCTTGGAGAACGATCCTGCTGCAACGGCCGCTCCGGCGGCCCGCATGCGCACGGGCCACACGGAAGAGGCGTCGAGCGTCGTGACCTTTCCCAGCGGCACGCTCGGTGCGTCGCCCAACCAGCGCGCATCGAACCATGAACCCGCAGCGTCTCCAGCCTCACCCCGCCCGGCGAGGCGATCGGCGAGCGTGAGCTGAAGTGCCGCGAGCTGTTGCGTCGGCAGGGTGTTGCCAAACCTCTGAAGCCAGTCGTCCGCCTCCTCGAGCGAGCCTCGAGCGATGAGCCCTGGCACGTAGGCCTGGGTGAATCCAGAGGACAGCGCAAGGGTGGTGTTGCGGGCGTCGAGGATGACGCGCCAGCCTGCGTCGTCGAGCTTGGCTGCGCCGACCCAAGCGAGCAAGGGGTCGGCAGCAGCGTGATCGAGGCCTGCATCGGACAGCGCCCAGGTGGCGTGTGCGTAGGGCTGACCGATCAGCGGTGCGCAAAGCAAGGCCCCGGCCCCCTGGTCGAGGCATCGCTCGAGCAGGGGTAGCAGCGGACCGATGCGCTCCCGTACCCAGCGACGATCGCGACGACCCAATGCGCCCGACGCCCAGACCCGGACGTCGTCTTCACGTCCGAGGTCCGGATCCCGAAACGCGACGCGTCGAAGCAGGGCCGCTTGCAGGGCGGCACCGAGGGTGGTCTCGGCGCTCGGAAAGGTCCCCCAATCCATGGTTTGCCGGCGCCAGTCTCCGAGCGACCGGTCCGCGGCGAGGAACGCCGCCCCCTCGTGTTTGGATCGCCACAGATCGTAGGCCTCGGCCTTCCCTGCGTGCACCAGTGCGAGACCTTCGATGAGCTCGGCGATGTCGCGTTGCGAGTCGGAGGACCACTTGGGCTCGGCCGCCTCGAGAACCATGAGGGCGTCGCCGGACAGGCCGCGGTCGAGCAATCGATGCGCGTAGTGCAGCTGGATCGCAGGCGCGTCGGGGTAGGTCTCGGAGCGGCGGCGGGCTCGTGAGAGGGCCGAAAGCGGGCTCCATTGCAGGGTCTGATCGGAGAACAAGTCCGCGTCAGGAACCATGGTCCCGGCGCGCATGGCTTCGCGAAGCTCGAGTAGGATCCGGGCGCGCAGATCCGAGGGGTCGTGTTCGGCAATGGTGGCCGCGAGCTCGATCGCGCGTTGGCTCAGCGCACCGGTGCGAATCTCAGCCGCCAGCAGTGACCACCGAAGGTCATTGGCAGCCACCCCGACCTCGCGCAGCACCGCGCCCGGAGGCGGTTGTTTCGAGTCTGGGACTCCCCGCAGTGGTGCATCGTCTCGGCGAAGCATGTGCCAAGCGGCCAACCATGCTTCGGGGTCTTCTTCCACCCGCTTCAGGAGCATTGTGGGGCTGCCGTCCCAGTACTCGCTGTGTTCACAACCCCAGATGAGGTCGTCCGGGTCCGGGCGCCGCATGGCGAGCGCCGAAGACAGGACGAGGTTTCCGTCCCCGAAGCGGCGGCCCAGCTCGAGCCCCATGCGGGCGGCTCGGCGAAGCTCTCGCTCGGCGGGGGCGAGCTCGGCACGCGGGGCTTCGGTCGCACGCGCGACGCGGACCGTGGCATGAGCCTGTTCGAGACGCTGGGTGGCATGGAAGACCGCATCGGTCCCGAGCCCGAGGTCGCCTGCGAACTTGGCTCGCTGCGCGTGGTCCTGCGCCGCGAGTTCTGCGTGCTGCTCCAGCCGCTGCCGGGTGAGCGCCCCGGGCCCGTCGAGACGGGCTGCGCACGCAGCAAGGAGGCACAGGAGACCCAGCCAAAGTGCTCGAGGTGCCATCACAATCCTCGCCTATCACGGCTTCCCCTCAAACGACAGCACCAGCCGCCCCGGGGTACGATTCGGTCATGCGTTGGACTTGGATTGCTTGTGTTGGTGTTGCGCTGGGATGTGGCCCGGCGGTCGAAACGCCGGGAGGCACAGAGATCGAGGCGGAGACGGAGGTTGGAAACCCGGGGAGCTCGAGCGGCGGGCAGACGACCTCCGCAACCGTGGTGACGGAGCCCAACCCCACGGAGCCGGACACATCCTCGAGCGAGGGCACGGGGTCCAGCGGGCTGACCTCGGTCGGCGTGACGACGGGCGCACCCTCGACGGACGGGGAGTTCTTCCTGGCGATCTACGCAAACCCGGTGGCACCGACCACGCCGTTTCAGTTCGTTGCCGACGTGAAGGCCGGCGACGGTCAGGTGGTGATGTTGCTGACGCCGCTGAGCCTCGACATCGCGTCTGTCGACTCGCCCCGCGAGCCGGTGCCGCCTCCGTTCGAGGTTTCGGGGCCGATCGACTCGGACGGACTCTTCACCATCGAAATCCCGAATCTGTCGATCCCAGGCTCGACCAACCCGGTCACGGGCTCGGATATCGAGGCCTCGGCGACGCTCGAGGCCGTGCTCGAGATGGACCGATTCTGCGGGCGGGTGTCCGGAATGATCACCGTACCGGCCAAGATTGACCTCGCCGGAAGCACCCTCGAAGCGGTGCGGATCGAGGGCGGTCCGCTCCCGTTGCCCGCTCAGATCGACTGCGGGCAGTAGCTCAGTTCTGACAGCCCATTTGGGCGGCGATCTTGCTCATCTGCGTTGCCAGCCGAATGTCGAGCGCAGTGACGCCGGCTGCGTCGTGCGTCCACAGCTGGACCTCGACTTTCCCGTAGACGTTGTACCAGTTGGGGTGGTGGTCCAGAGTTTCACAGACCATCCCGACGCGGACCATGAACCCCATCGCGGCGCTGAAATCGGGGAATTGGAAGCTGCGGCTGAGCTGATTGGCGGACAGCGCCCAGCCCGGAAGCTCGGACAAAAACTCGGCGATCGTCTCGTCACTCAGTCGCGGGTTTCCCATGGCGCGAACTATACCGCTGTGGCGCCTTGGCGCGGACGTGTGCCGTGCGGCATCGTGACGCCCATGCTCGGCTTGTCGCTGTCGTTGCTTCTGTCGTTCGCTGCTGCGGCGGCGCCCGGCTCGGATCCTCAGGTCTCGGACGCAACCAAGATGGCGCGTACCGAGTACGAGTGGTTTCACGCGCACCCGGAGCTGTCGAAGCAGGAGGTCAACACCGCCAAACATCTGGCCGACGTGCTGCGTGGCTTGGGCCTCGAGGTGCACGAGGGCATCGGCGGTACCGGCATCGTCGGCGTGCTCAAGGGAAATGGCCCCGGCCCCACGGTGTTGTACCGGGCCGACATGGACGGGCTTCCGCTGACGGAGGTCACTGGGCTCCCCTACGCCAGCCAGAACAAGGGGGTGATGCATGCGTGCGGGCACGATGTGCACATGGCCACGGCCGTGGGGGCGCTCTCGGTCCTCGCAGCGACCCGCGACACCTGGTCGGGCACCATCTTGTTTGTGGGGCAGCCGGCCGAAGAGTTGGGCGCGGGCGCCCGCGCGATGGTGGCCGACCGGGCCTTCCAGAAGCTGCTGAAGAAACACGGCAAGCCTCGGTTGGCCATCGCGCTTCACGACGCTGCCGACGTGCCGGCGGGACAGGTCAGCATCATCGAGGGACTGCATCACGCCAACGTCGACGGGGTGGACATCATCGTGCACGGCAAGGGAGGGCATGGCGCACGGCCGCACGAGACGATCGATCCCGTCGTGATCGGTGCAGAGATTGTCATGTCGCTACAGACGATCGTTTCGCGGCGCATCCGGCCCGACGAAAAAGCCGTCGTCACCGTGGGCAAGTTCGAGGGGGGGACCAAACGCAACATCATCCCCTCGTCCGCGACGCTGATGCTGACCGTGCGCTCCTACGGACCCAAGATGCGCAAGCTTCTGATTGGGGAGATCAAGCGCGTTGCCACGCAGGTCGCCAAGGCGCACGACGCCCCCAAACCGCCGACGATCACGACCACCGCCGGCCTGCCATCGTGCGAGAACGACCCCGAGTGGACGCGCACCATTCGAGCCGCGTTCGAAACAGAACTCGGAGCCAAGAACGTCAAACGCCATGAGCCCTCGTTGGGCGGCGAGGACTTCGGCATCTTCGGCAGCGAACTCGGCATCCCGGCGATCATGTGGAAGCTCGGTGCGGTCAAAGCCTCGAAGTGGAAGCGGGACGGGGATCACCCGGGCCTGCACTCCGACAAGTGGGCACCCGATCCCGACCCCACGCTCCGGACGGGGATCCGCACTGTGGTTGCAGCGCTCCACGCCGGGCTTCGCTGACGCGCTCATTGAGCGGACACGAGCCCAAACCAAGAGAAAAGCGGCCGCACCCGAAGGCAACGACCGCTCGTTCTCACTGAGCTCCGCGATCAGGTCGCGGAGAGCTTCTTCTTGAGCTCTTCGAGCTGCGCGTCGATCTCCGCCCCTTTGGCGGCGTCTTCGACCTCGTCGTCGGCGACCGCCTCGTCGCCACCGGCAGCGGGCTCGGGCTCGACTTCGCCGGCCAGGGCACGACGCTCGCGCTCCTGCTCGGCCGCTTGAAGTGCCATCTTGGACTTCAGGGCGGAGAGGTCGTCATCCACACCACTGCTGGCCTCGAGCGCCTTGAACTGCGACTCGAGCGAGGCTTCGGGCAGGGCGCCACCGATCTCGGCGACGGCCTCGGCTTCGGCCTCGATCTGGGTGACGCGGTCGGACATGCGCTCGAAGGTGTCGAACGCCGAGGTGGAGTTGATGTTGGACAGCGTCTCGTTGATGGTGCGCTGCGCCTCGGCCCGCTTCTGGCGGGAGACGAGGATGTTGCGCTTGCGCTTGGCTTCCTCGATCTTGTTGTCGAGGCCTCGGAGGGCGCCCTTGAGCTGCTCGACCGACTGCTTCTGCGCTTCCCACTGCTGCTTGAGCGTCTCGGCGACTTCGCCGTGCTCATGCTTGCGAGCCAGTGCGGCCCGAGCAAGCGCGTCGTCGCCAGCTTTGACAGCCAGCATCGCCTTGCGCTCCCACTCGGCCGCCTTGTTGGCTTCCTGTTCGTACTGCTTTTTGACCCGCTTCTCGTCGGCGATCGCGACGGCGACCTGCTTCTTGGCCTCGACAAGCTGCGCCTTCATGTCCACGAGGACCTGATTGAGCATCTTCTCCGGGTCTTCGGACTTGTTGATCAGCTCGTTGATGTTGGAGCGGATCAGTGTGCCCAGTCGTGAAAACAGTCCCATGTCTTAAGCGTTCCTCTCTGTGCCGGTCTGGTCGGCCGTGCCTGCGCTCTGGTTGGAGGCCACCATCGGAGCAATCTTGGCATAGTGATTGTCGAGCGCCATGCACATGTCGTCCACCATTGCCTGGAACTCGTTGAAGTCGAGGTTCTCGAGCTGTTGGGCGCCCGAGAGCACCAGCTGAGACCCCTGGAGGGAGTAGCTCGCGTGCAGCAACTCGGAGTTGAGCTCGAGCAGCATCCGGAACACCGCGGCGTGATCGCCGACGGTACTCACCCCGAGCTCGAACAGCTGGATGGAAAAGAGGACGATGGGGTCTTCGATCTTGACCCCGAGGCTCGCGTTCCGCGCGCTCTCGGGGTGCAGGACCCAGGTCCCGTCGGCGATCTGCTCGTAGGGCAGACCGCTCTTGATGAGGAAGGAGTCGAGTTTGTCAGCGCTGCTCATGCCTGTGGACCATGCTGGTGCGCGCCCCGGGCGGGGCCGTGCGAGTGAGGGCGGGGCCGCCGAGGGCCTCGCAAGTCCGCGCACCGGAAACGCGGGAGTGCAGGGTATTCCAGGCCACGATAGCCCGGCAAGCGACGAACCTGACCGGTGAGACTGGAGGGGGTTCGCTCGGCGACAACCCGACCTGGCCCGGGTTTCTTCCCGCCGATCGGGGGTTACGACCATTCGCCCACGCGTCCCGGCCGTCTGGTCTCTGCGGCCCCTCCCGGGACTTCCCCGGGCTGGGTCTGCGTGGTATCTCGCCAGGGTCGCATGACCGAAGGCGTAACTCCGGCTCCGCTGCCGCGCCACGTGGGCATCATTATGGACGGCAACGGCCGTTGGGCACGTGCTCAGGGCTTGCCGCGGGAAGAGGGCCACGAACGTGGCTCCGACTCCGTGCGCACCGTCGTCCGTGCCGCTCGTCGCATCGGGATCCCCGCTCTGACCTTGTTCGCGTTCTCGTCGCAGAACTGGGACCGACCCCCTGAAGAGGTGTTTCGCCTCATGGAGCTGCTGCGGCGGTTCCTCATCCAGGAGCGGGACGAGATCCTCGACAACGGCGTCCGCTTGATCACCGTCGGCGACACCGAGCGCCTGCCGCCACACGTTCGCGATCCCCTCGTCGAGCTGATGGCTGCATCGGCCAAGAACGAGGGCATGGTCTTATGCTTGGCCCTCAGCTACGGGGGCCGCGAGATGATCGCGCGCGCGTGCCAGGAGATGTGCCAGGCCGCCGTCGCCGGCACGCTGGACCCAGCCGATGTCTCGGTCGAGACCGTCGAGTCTTACCTGCCGTCGTCCAAGCTTCTGCCTCAACTCGACCTGCTGATTCGGACCAGCGGCGAGCACCGGATCTCCAACTTCTTCCTGTGGGAGACCGCGTATGCGGAGCTGCACTTCACCGAGAAGATGTGGCCGGAGTTCACCGAAGAGGATTTGCTCGTCGCCCTGCACGACTTCGCCAGCCGTGAACGCCGGTTTGGTCGGACCTCCGACCAGCTCGACGATGCGCTGCCCGCCGGCGGTCGTTCGGCAGCCGGGATGGACTGAGCTCGAGTGGGAGAGACGCTCAAGCGCCTGTTGACGGCCGCCGTTCTGGTTCCGTTCGTCCTCCTCGCGATCTTTGCGGATCCCACGAGCTACGGCGTCCTCGTGCTCGCCGTGATCTTTGGGGTGGGTGCCCAGGATGAGTTCATCCGAATGGCGCTCCCGGTTTCGGACGAGGACCCGGCGATTCGTATCCGCGTCGCCTCTGCGTTGCTGGGAACCGCGGTCGTGGTCCTCCCCTCGCTGTACACCCCGGGCGTGGCGCTGCCTCCGATGCTCGCGCTCTGCGTGCTGGCCTCCGGCATGGTCGTGCTCTCCCGCCGGGCGCAGCTCCCCAACGCCGGCCGACATTTCACCGTCACCCTGGGGGGGTTGCTCTATGCACCGGCACTGATGTCGGTGCTCCCGTTGCTCAAGGACTCTGGCCGCCCCGAGTGGCTCACGGTCGTCCTGTGCATGGCGTTCTTCTCGGACACGGTGGCCTACTTCTTCGGCCGGGCGTTCGGCAAGCACAAGCTCTACCCCGCGGTCAGCCCCGCCAAGAGCTGGGAAGGCGCCTTCGGGGGCGTCCTTGGCTCGTGTTTGGCGACGGCCGGCGTGGGCTCGATGTGGCTGCTCCCGGACCTCCCGCTCTCCCACGCGATTCCCCTGGGGATCTTCGGCAGCGTCGCGGGCCAGACCGGCGACCTCGTCGAGTCGATGCTCAAGCGGACCTTCGGGGTGAAGGACTCGGGGACGATCCTGCCCGGCCATGGCGGCCTGCTCGACCGGGTGGACGCGCTGCTGTTCGTGGCTCCGGTGACCTACTACTACGTGACGCTCATCGGCTGAGCGTCAGCCCGAACTTGGAAGGGTGAGCGAAGGGGGGCTTCGCCCCCGCAGCGAGGGAAACCGAGAGGTTGCCCTCTCAAAAAAAAGAAGGCCCGTTCGGCGAGGGCGTCAGCCCGAACTTGGAAGGGTGAGCGAAGGGGGCTTCGCCCCCGCAGCGAGGGAAACCGAGAGGTTGCCCTCCAAAATCAGTCGCGCGCCGGTGGGAGCGCCTTCTGGTCGTTCTTCTTGACGGCGTAGTAGATGCCTGCCCCGACACCGCCGACCAACAAGATCGGCCAGGCGGCAGCAACGAGGGCTGCGGTTCCCCATCCTGCTGCACCGGTGACGGCAGCAGCGGCGGCGGACTTGCCGGAGGAGGCTTTCTTTTGAGACTTGGCGTACCAGTACGTTCCGGCAGCCACGCCTGCGCCGATGAGGAGTGGAAAAATCATGGGGGCTCGGGGTCGAGTATAGGCCGAATCCTGCGCCACGCTCGCGGGGTCGTTGCCGCGGGGTGGACGCGGATAGGGCACCGGGCCATACTCCCTCGCCTTGTCCGACCCGAACAAACCCCAGGACGCAACGCAGGAGACTTCGCCCGCGCCGGTCACGGTGCCTGCGAGCTCCGCTGCGGCGTCCGGAGAGGCGAGCGACGCCACAGAGTCCGCGCGCGGCGCGTCCGAGTCGAGTGAGGATGCGCCGCCGGCCACCAAGCGTCGGCGACGTCGCAGGCGGGGCGGTCGCAACAAGAAACCGGCGGAGGAGGGCGGCGTCGCGGCACCCACCCCCGCAGTCGCAGCCGCACCTGCAGCCGCCCTGGACCCGGGCATCGCTGCCTTGGCCGGGGGACTCCTGAGTCACATCGACGAGCGAGAGGTCGCGTGCAGCAACGACGGCTGCAACAACGTGTGGCTCTGGTCCGCCGCCGAACAGATCGCAGCGTACGGGCAGCCGCCTCCACGGCGTGAATGTGCTCGTTGTGCGAGCACATCAGCCTCCGAGGTTCGATGCTCGGTCGATGGCTGTCGACGCACGTGGAGCTGGGCTCGCGACGCACAGATCAAACATCGCTCTTGGAACAAGCGTCGTGGAGATGAGCGCGGCAGCGGTGGAAAGAAGCGTCGTCGCCGAGGCGATGGGCCACCCCGCCGGAAGTGCGAGCCCTGCCAGGCAAAGCTTGCAAAGCTCACCGAGCGACCGTCGTCATGCAAGGTTCACGGCTGCACGCGACCGGTGTTGATCGATCGCGATGTGCAGCTTCGAGCATGGGCGGCTTCGGGCAACACCGACCTCGACTTCGATGCTGCGCTGCCCAAGCAGATGTGTGAGGTCTGCCGTGAGTTCTGCCGAACCCATGATGATCGGGCCGTGCCGTGTGGGCGTCCGGGCTGCGAGAAGAGCTGGACGTACAAACGCGGCGCGCAGTTGCAGGCATTTCTCGCAGGTCGATTCGAAGACCCGATCCGCTTGTGCGACGGATGCGAAAGCGAAACGCGTAAGGCCGCCCACGGTTCTGGTACTCCAGCCAACGTGGAGGTGATGCCTTGCATCGTTCCTGGCTGCGATGGCGTTTGGCATTTCCGGGCCGGACAGAAGATCCCCGGCAGCCAAGACGGCGAACAGCCGGTTCAACGCATGTGCGACGAGCATCGCAAAGCCAACGGCGCCGAGCCGCGAATGAAGTCGCCGCAGGGTCAGAACGCCCCGAGCGAGAGCGAGCCCGAAGCGCCAGCGGAGCCCGAAGAACAACGTCCCGAATCGGATCCTCAAATCACGTCTGCAAGCGATCCGATTTCTTGACCCGCACCGGTAGACCTGCGACGGTGCCCTCGCGCACGTAGCCCCGGCTCTTCCCAACGCTCTTCTCCCGGCTCTCTCCGACCTCTCCTGCGACTTACGTGCGCGCAAGTTCCAGACGGCGTCTCGTTGAAAAACGAGACGCCGTTCGTTTTTGGTTTGGATGGGGACCTCACGGTCCCCCTCACTGCGGAGGCGAAGCCCGCTTCGCTCCTGCGGTGGGAGTGGAGGGCAAGTGCGAGAGGGGAGCCTGCTAGAACCCCGGGTGCCAGATGTAGCGGGGTTCGTTGCTGAGAGCTCGGCTGGCGAGCATGCCGGATTGGGTGGAGGCTTCGACGCATCCGCAGTTGAGGTCGGTGCGGGTCCAGTCTCCGCACAGGACGAGCCCCTGCACCCAGGATTCGGTCTGGCCCAATCGTAGGTCGATTGCGTTGGGCTGGGAGAGGACATAGTGGTCGGAGGGGTGGACCGAGATGTTGAAGTATTGGGCTTCGAGCCGGGCCTCTCCCTCGGAGCCGGCAGGCGCGGCGAGCTTTGACAACATGTCCTCATAGGACGGGATGCTGTCGAAGATGCCCTGGTAGTTGCCCTCCAGCCACTGCGCAAAGTCGTTGCGCCACTTGACCAACTCCTGCGCTGGGTAGTCGCGGTTCGCGTTGGGGTAGCCCTGGGCGGTCGTGATCGCAGTCAAACTACCGGTGTGATACGTGAGGCACTGCGGGCCGCCATCGGCGTGGCCCCACGGTTCCCACTGCAGCAGGTGGGTGAAGTCCCCCAAACTCGGCTCCGGCAAGGCGTACGAGGTGAGCATCCCGTAGGGATTGGTGGTCAGCTCGTTCATCGGTGGCTGGAACCACAGCTGGGCCGAAATCGTCTGGATCACCTTCATACCCTCGACCATGCTCCGCCACTGCGGAGCGTGCGAGGGCGATGAGGTCTCGGTGAGCTGCTTGGCGATCGCCGGGAACACGGAGACCGGAATGCCCAGGATGCAGTGGTCGAAGTCTCGGCCGAGCTCGAGCAGCGTCTCTCCGGCACCCTCCCAGCCGGACCACGGGCTCTCGAGGTTGATGCCTCGATCCTGAAGCGCCTGACCCTCGCTCAACTTGTCGTACAGCGGCTCGGTCGGCCACGACGGAAGCGACGGCGGGTTTCCCTGGACCCGGACGAACGGGTCGTAGGGGGTGCCGTCCTTTGTGGTCGCCTGGACCTGCATCTTGACCCCGGCCAACCGTCTGTCGTCGCCGGACCCTTCGATCACGAGGTCGGTGACCTGGTGGAAGAAGTGCACCTTGGCGCCGAACCTCTGCAGCGCCAGGTAGTAGGGCGTGACCATGGTCTGCGGGCAGCTGTACTTGAAGAAGTACGCCGGGTAGCCCTTGTAGAGGAAGCTGACCAACACGAACCACCGCAGCCCGACGCCCGCGGCCAGTTGATCTGGGGTCGCGGTCTCACCGTGGGCAAAGAGCGTCTCGTAGACCTGGGTGATCGCCGCGGCGTCCCGGTTGCGTTCGTCCAGGCCGTTGTCGAGCAGCCACTGCCGGAAGTCGTGACCGTCGAGCGTGTCGAAGTGGACCGTCTTGGCGCGGATCAGGCCGACCAGTGCGCTGAGCAAGATGTCGAGGCCCTGCCACACGAAGTAGACCTCGGGCTCGTCGTCCATGAAGTCGTCGAGGACCTTCTTGAGCGCGGAGCGGACCATCTCGAGGACTTTGGCGATGATGCGGAACAGCACCGTGCCGCGCTCGATCTGATCGGCGATGGCATCCACGGCCAGCCGTTCGACATAGGAGACCAGCTCGTCGAGGCCGTGGCGGAGCTCCTTGGTCTCGAGGTCGACGAAGTCCTTTACGTCGGCGACGATGCGCTCCCACAAGTTGGGTTCTTTCTCTGCCTCGAAGCGAGCCTCTTCGGCGCGTCCGTGGCGGAGCAGCACCTCGGTGTCTTGGACCACGCGACGCAGCGCGCTGGACACGAAGTTGCCCAGGTTGGGTTCGGGGTCCTCGCCGCCTTCGGGAATCTCTCCGGGAATCTGCCCGTTGAAGCTCTGCGGCGTAGCGAAGTAGCGCCAGTCACCCTTCCACTCCTGGAACACCCCGACGTCTTCACAGCCGAGGAACGCGCCCGCCACGGGCCCTTCGCCATCGGCGTAGTTGTAGGGGGCCTGACCGACCTCGATCTGGAGCCCCGCGTCCTCCCACGCTTCGCGCATGGTCCGAAAGCCGTTCTCGTAGAATCCCACGAACGCGTGCAGCCCGTGTTCTTCGATCCGATCGTCATGGCTGCCGTTGCGACCCGCGGCACACTTTCCGCCCAGTCGCCAACCGAGGGTGTAGAGTTCGACCTCGTAGCGGTCGACCTGACGGGCGAGGTAGTACGCAGCGGCCAGTGCCGATGGGCCGCCGCCGAGGATCACGACCTTCTCTTTGCGGGGTGGGGCGGGGGTCTCGAACCTAGTATCCGCGCAGGACCCGGGCAACGACACGACCTGGTTGCACTTCACCCGGAACGCGCCGAGGACCTCGTTCTCGATGCTTGGCACCGCGATGGGGCCCGAGGGAAGCCCCGGCGGCGTGAGGGTGCTGGTGAACTCGACGGTTGCGGTGAGCGGTTGAACGGTCGCGGTCGCGTCGCTGAAGTCGTAACAAAGCGTGCACGACAGGAACGGGCTGACAAAGTCCCGCTCCTCGAATGCGTCGTCATCCACGATTCGCAGCGCCTGCGAGATCATGGGCATGTCGAACAGCTTTCGGACCGACTGAAACAGTGGAACCGAGGATGGAGGCTGCGGCGTTCCGGCTTCGGCAAAGGTCGCGCTGGCGATCAGCTGGTTGTCGTCGTGACTGCGGACGGTATAGCTGTCGGTGTCGTTGTCGATCTTCCCGAGCTGCTTTTCGAAGCCATACAGGAGGTTGCCCAACCGCTGGGGAAGTTGATCGTCTAGGTACAACCGCGGCATGTAGATGAAGGGCCCGCGGTTGGCCACGTGCAGCGCGGTGCGTTGCACGTAGGGCACCGCCACCATCAACTCGTTGTAGTCCATGTCGCCGAACCACGCCTCGAAGTGGTCGTGCGAGAACATGACGAACACGGGATGCTTGTCCGGGAACGTCAGGGTCTGTGGGGCAAGCTCCAGGCCTAGAGGCAGCAGCTTCTCGACGTCTTCGCGAGGGAGTCCGAGAACGACGACGCGTGAATCGATGGTGCCGACGCCGTCCGTCGGAGAGCCCTCGCCACGGTCGACGTGGGCATCGGTGAGTCCGGCGTTGCGGGCCAGCTCCCGAAGCGCGTCCGGACTCCGGCCCTTTGCGATGCTGTGCGCTGCGCGTTCGAGGTCGGATACGGGGCTTCGGGTCGGGCGATGGGTCATGGTGCTCCTGCGTCAGTCCAGCGTCTTTGCACAGCCGGGTGAGATCATCTCGAAGAGCCGCTGTGGCGCGGCGATGGACTCTGTATCGATGTAGTCGCGTGCGTGGGTTCGAAGTTCGTCGCCTTCGCTGCCGCCGATCAGGTGGGCAAGACGGCTCCGGGACACCGCAGCAAAGCTCCCCATCTGATGCGCATCGAAACCGTCGACCGCCTTCCGGAACTGCCCCTGTGCGGCCTCCGTATCTCCTCGTTGTTCGTAGACGTTGCCCAAGGTGAGGTGCCCGTACGCATGCTGATGACGCGTGGGCAGCGTGGACACCATCTTGCGCCCCTGTTCTTCGGCGAGCTTGAGGAACGTGGAGGTCTCGGAGCGCCCGCGCAGCGCCATCGCAAGGGCGTTCTGCGAGAGCCAGAACTGGTGCTCGGCCCGGGAGAAGGGAGAGCGAAGGATGTCGAACGTTTCGATCTCAGGACGGCGCGCTTCGACCAGCCGCCACGCCGCCTCAACATTTCCCTGGTACCTCAGCAGCGCCGTGGTCTGCGAGACGTAGTTCTGGATGTGCGCCTGGAATCCCCACGGGGCCTCCTCGCGATACAGCGAGAGCTGCTCCTCGGCCTCGTCGACACGGTCCGCGCCGAGGTAGACGAGGTGTCCCAGGAGTCCGCGGGCGAATCCTTGCGAGTAGGTGTGCGCGAGCTGAATGGAGTTGCGCAACAGCTCGTGCGCCCGGGGGGCGAGCTCTTGGGCCCGTCCCATGAACTGAATGCACAACGCAGCGTGGCTCTCGCAGAACCCAACCTCGGGGGCGGTCCCCGTGGTTTGTTCGACGAATGTGGTCTTGGCTTCGTCCAGCGTTTTGAGGGCTTGTTCCCACTCGCCGAGAAACAGGTGCACATGACCGCGGGCCTGCAGGACCATCCCGCGCGCGTAGGGGCTGGACGCTGCTTCGGCGAGCCCGTCCGCGTGGTCGAGCAGGCCGAAACAACGCTCTCGCTTGGCGACCGGATTCATCGAAGCGGTGAGGTGAGCCTCGAAGCCCAGCGACCGCGCGAGCTGGGTCGGGTCGCCGGTCTTGAGCGACCACCGCAGATGCTGGGCGTGGAAGCCCGCGCCCAGCAGGCCGTCCGTGTAGATCAGGCCTCGAGCGGCGGTCCACAACGCATCCATCTTGGAACGGAGCTTGGGATCGATTCCGTCCTCTGGCTTCGCAGCGACCTTGAAGGATTTGACCGAGAGCGCGGCGCGGTGCCACAGCACGGATCGAATGGCATGTCCGCGGGTTTGCGGCAGCACCACATCGTGGGCTCCAAGCACCTCCTTGAGGACGACGCGGCCCTCCCGGGAATGACCGCTGGTGAGGAGGAGCTCCGCCGCGGCCTGGAGCAGCGGCGGGCGGCGGGCCTCCGAGAGCTGGTCCGCGGCGGAGAGGAAGACCTTGGCAGCCTCGTACTGGCGACCGGCGCTTGCGAGCGCGCGCGCGTACCGAGCCTCGAGGTCACCGCGTTCCTCGTCGGGGACCACCCCAATATCGAGTGCCGCTTGGTACAGCTCCGCGGCCCGATCGAAGGCGAGCGCTTCCGCCGCTTGGTCCGCTGCCGCGATGGTGTGCTTGGATGCGAGGGCCGGCGCGCCGCCGCGACGGAAGTGGTGGCTCAGTGCCGCCGCGTCCGGCTCATGTCCCTCCGCCAGTGCGTGTGCGATCCGCAGGTGGAGGTCGCGGGCATGGCGTGCATCGAGGCCGCGCAGCACGGTCTCGCGGATGCGGTCGTGATAGATCTCTACGATACTCGTGTCGCCGGGGCGGTCGGTTCGGACGAGGGTCTCGGCGCGCAGATCGGCGAGCACGTCTTGGCTCGAGGCCTCGATCTGAGCGAGACGCGTGACGAGCTCGAGCTCCATGCGTCCTCCTGCAACGGAGACGACCGCCAGCATGCGGCGTGCGGCAGGGGAGAGCAGCTCGAGCCGGTGACGGATGACATCGTCCAGACTGACAGCCGAGTCGGTCGCGGACAGGTCCTCGCCCCGGTGGGTCCGTTGAGCGTGCCGGACTAGCTGTGCAACGAAGAAGGGCGAGCCTTCCGCCTCCCGAGCGACCTCGGAGGCAAGTGTCTGGTGGACAGGGGAGTCTTTGCCCAACATGCGAAGCGCCAGGCCCTTGGCCTCTTCGAGCCCCATCGGTCCCAGCCGCATCGCGCGGAGGTCGATGGCCGGCTCGATGGCGTGGAGCTCGGCGAGGAAGCGACCCAGGATTTGGGTGCGCTCGGGCGCGTTCTCTCGAAAGCTGCACACGAGCATCAGCGGTGGCGCATCGACGTGATGCAGCACCGACTCCAGCACGACGAGGCTGTCCAAGTCGGACCACTGCAGGTCATCGATGTAGACCACGAGTGGCCGCCTGTCGGCGATGCGGCCGAGCAGCTCACGGAGGGACTCGATGCCGCGGCGTCGGGCCTCCTGCGGCATCACGTCGGGCAGCACGTGCAGCGGTGCGATCGCGACCGCGGGCACGCTGAGCAGCACCGGGAACAAGCGAGCAAGCGCCGAGATGTTGCGGGGCAGCAGTGCCTGGGCCTCGGTCAGCGTCGGGACGGCACGCAAGAATGCGCTGACCATGTCCATGACCGAATCCAGGGCCTTGTACGGGATCGATTCTCGCTCGGAACACTTGCCGGCGAGCACCAACGCTCCGCGGTTGCGCCCGACTCTCCGCAGAAACTGCTCGACCAGGGCGCTCTTGCCGATTCCGGAGACCCCCTCGAGCGTCACCACCACCGGGCGTCCCTTGCGGGTGGCCGCGAACGCTCGGTGGAGCCCGCGGAGCTCGTTCTCCCGACCCAAGAAGAGGTTGGCGTTGCTGCGTTCGTCGAGGGTCTCCGCTCGCTCGCGACTCCCGAGCCGGGTCAGGATCTCGTCGCCGTTGGGTCGCTTGTTCGGATCGCGCGCGAGCAGGTCCATGCAGAGCGACTGAAGGTCGGGCGGGACTCCTGTGACCTTGGCTGAAGGGAGCTTGGGGACCTCGTCCTTCTTGGCAGCGAGCAGCGCGAGGAGTCCAAGCCCGGTGTATGGGGGCGCTCCGGTGAGGAGCTGGTAGAGCATCTCACCGACGGAGTACCAGTCACTCGCAGGCCCAACCTCGCGTCCGCAGGCCTGTTCGGGAGACATGAACAACGGCGTGCCCAGGACCGCACCATCGGCGGTCACACCGACGGCGTCGTCGCTGTTGATTCCCCGGACAAGGCCGAAGTCGAGAATGACCACGCGCCCGGACTCCTCCATCAATACGTTGGAGGGCTTCAGGTCGCGATGCAGAAACCCGGCGTCGTGAATGGCCTGCACGCCCTCGGCCAGCTGACGCATGGCTTCGCGTACGCGGTCGTAGTCGCGAGCCGGGTCGTGCACGGTCCGGGTGCCGTCTTTCGGAGGTCCGCACAGCGCCTGAGTGAAGCCCTTGCCGCGCACGAGCTCCATCGAGAAGAACAGCCGCTCTCCTTGAAGCATCAACTCATGCAGCCGAATGACGTTTCGATGTCGGACGTCGGCCAGCGCCCGAAACTCCCGCTTGAAGCGGTACAGGGCATCCGGGCTCATCCCGCGAATCGCCTTGATCGCAACCGGGGATGCGGTGGGCTCCGGAGGTTCGGCTTCGAAGACCTCCCCAACAGCACCGCGCCCAAGCCGCGACAGGATTGTGAACCGCCCCAGTCGTGTTGGAATTGCGTCCGACCCGCGCTTTTCTTCGTCCCGGAGCCGGGTGCCGTCGAGCACGTTCGTTTCGGTGCGAGTGCGAGCGACGACCTCGGCGCTGCTCCCCTCACCCGCTCTACCGTCCGCTGGTGGCTTCAATCCCGCCAAGAGTCTCGCGCGCCGACTCCAAGACTCGCGCGTTTGTGCCGAGCCGGCAAGGGGCTGGCTGTCACACCTAACTATCGAACAGTGCGGGGCCTGGGGTGCAATCGAGGCGGGAGCACAACCCGCAACGCACTTGATGGAGTGCAGCGCCGAGTGCTCGAAAGACGGCGTCGCGCGCCGTCTTTCGAGGCCGCTAGTTTAGGGCGTACGGGGTACTGAGGCTGAATGCGGCGACTTCGGCGTCAAACTGCTCACCATCTTCAGTGACCATTTGATACGAGCCGTGCATCGTGCCGAACGCCGTAGGGAGCGGGCACGCAGAGGTGTACTGGAATCGCTCGCCGGGACGCAGGACGGGTTGGGCGCCGACAACCCCAGGGCCTCGAACCTCTTCCACGTGACCGTCCGCGTCGGTGATGACCCAGTGGCGGCTGATCAGCTGCATGGTCTCCTCACCCACGTTGTGCAACGAGACGGTATAGGCGAAGAACCAAGCACCGTCCCCCGGACTCGATTGCTCAGGGATGTACCGGGACTCGACTTTGACCTCGAGCCCACGAGTGATCGCCTGGGATGCGGACACCGGGGCGGATGGTAGCAGGTCGGGTGGGGCCCGGGCTCACCAACTCGGCGGCGGAGCGAATCGGTCGTCGAATGGCCGCGCTCGACGGCGACGGTCTCGGTCGGGCGTCCAGCGCGGGGCACGTTCCGAGAAGAGCGCCACGCCGATGACCCCAACGTCCCGAGGTGCTCCGCGGCGTGCGGCATAGCTGTCGTCGGTCCTGCCGAAGCGGAAGGCGGCGACCTCGTCCTCGTGGGTGCGCCATCCCTCGATCACCACGGTGTCGTAGGCCTCGACGATGTAACCGCGCTTGCTGGTGGAGGCGTGGCCGCCGTCGATCACATCGAGTCCGTCGACGGAGGCGACGACCTCGTAACGCTGCCCAGAGTGGTTGCGAACCTCGATCTCATAGCGTTCTCCGGGTGCTCCGATCGCGTACCGCTGATGACCGACGTCCAGCGCATCGAGCACGCGTCCCCGGCTGTCGATGAGGGAGACGGAGATGTCCCGGGCCGGGTCGTACAGCGTGGAGGTTCGCCACGGGGAGTCGCTGGATGCCGAGACGCCGTCAAAGTCGTCGTACCAGAGGCTGAGGACGGCTTCAGGACGACGGGTGGCGCGTTCAAACCGGGTCTCGTAGGTCCCGCTGCGTCGCCGTTCCCCATACAGAGTGCCCAGGCCAGCCCGGTCGTCATCGGCCTCGTACGCGCGAGGGCCTTCGTCGTAGGGCGCTGAGCTGGCCTCCGCAGACGCGGATCGGGCTGGTGCTCGAGTCCGGGCCGCCTGTCGGGAGCCACCGCCGCGTGTGCCCAGATGCGGAGACGGGGCGCGTTGCGCGCGTCCCTTGGAGGCACAGGCCGCGAGGACGAATACGAGCAGAACGAAGGGGATGGCGCGAAGGATCGACATCGGTTCGCGTCCGGAACGTCGCGATGGCGGCCGATCCTTACAGTACGGAACGCCGTAAACCACATGCCGGGGGATCACTCACACCTCGGCACACCGAAAAACGTGTGTCTTTGGTTGCTCTCTCGGCAGCCCGGATCTACACACCCCCCGCCTGCCGAAGTGTAGGACACGACCACACAGGAAGACGACCAGATGACCCGATGGACTCAAACCACTCTCGCGATGAGCTTTGCCGCAACTGCCCTGGTGGGCTGCGCTGGCACCGCGAAGGTGGCTCCCACCGCTCCCACCGCGCCAAGCGCGGATGCTGCCGAAGTCACCGCTGTTGTCATCGAGCCAACGGTCGCCGCCGTCAAAGCTCAGCCGGGCATCGACACCGCCTGGCTCGCCTTTCGCGACCAGCGCGATGCGCGGCTGACCATGGTCGGTGAGCCTCTCCTCGCCTGCGCCAACGCGTCGGCCAAAGAGCAGAGCCCCGAATGCGTCACGCGTCGCGAGACCTTCGAGGTCGCCTACGGACTCAGCACCCTGTACCGGGTCACGCACGACCCCGCGTATCTCGATGCTGCGGACGCATCGATCACCTCCAAGGCTGTGTCGCGCATCGATCGCCTCAGCATCTATGGGCAGTCGTACTTTCTCGCGCTTGCGACCGAGCGTGAGAGCACCAAGCATCGCACCGACCTGCACGCCACGGCCGGTGATGTCGCGGCGTCCTTGGAGACCTGGCTCAGCGAAGCCGACGACTACTCCTTCGCCCAGCGCACCATGTTCGGCAACGAGGAAAACGCCGCGGTCGTGCTGGAGCGCTTGTGGGATTGGGCCGAGCTCAACGCCGACGACGAGCTTCGCGGTCGTCTTCGCAGCCTGACCGAGACCCGGTTTGTCGCCAAGGACATGGACTCCTGGTGCCCGCAGACCGTCGACGGTGAGCCCGAGAACTTCGAGTTCCTGCCGCCATGCCTGCAGCGCGCCAGCGCCGTGTTGTCGGTGCTGCCCGCCGAGCGTTCGAACCCCTGGCTCGACACCTTCTTGTCGCAGCAGATGGAGCTCGAGCCCCTGACGCTCTCCCGCCTGGCAACCCATGAGGCGCTCAACTTCAGCCGCGCCGTCGCGTTGTGGCGGGTCTACGAAGCCACCGCCGATGTCCGCTACCGCTCGAAGTACGTGCAACACGTCGAGGCTGGCCTCGACCGCATGGCGCAGCGCACCGATGCGGGCGAAGAGATCGATCCGTGGCACGCCGCCTACGCCGTGCAAGCGCTCGCGATGAGCACCGAGATCTAATCCTCTCTCGAACGTCCTACGCCGCCGTCCGGGTCGATGACCCCGCGGCGGCGTTTTGCGTTGGGGCACCCGTATCGGCGGAGCTTCGACCCTTCGCGGATCACTCGCAGGTGATGTCGATCCGCGTCGGGGTCAGCACCTGAGCGCTGGGAATCCCGTTGCCGACCTGGCCCTGGGCGTTGAGACCCCAGCAGAACAGCTCGTGGGTCTCGGACAGCACGCACGCGTGCCCGGTGCCGAACGCGGCCTGATCGATGACGATGGGCATGCTCGCTTCGTCGAGCAGGTCCAAGATCACCGGCGTCGTGGCGAACAGGTCGTTCTTGGTCTCGCCCACGAACTGAAGCTTGTTGCCGGTGTTGTCACCCCAGCAGTAGACCTCGCCCGTTCCGAGCTGAGCACACGCGACATTGCCGTGCGCCTTGAGATCGGTGATCGGTGCGTCGGGCAGAAGCGCCACGACCGGGGTGATCGAGTCGATCCCCATGCCGTCTCCAAGCTGGCCGAGCGCGTTGTCCCCCCAGCAGTTGATCTGGTCGCTGACGCGGGCACAGCTGAAGGTGTCACCCGTCGCGATGTCGCCGACGGGAGGGACGAGGATCTGTCGGACGGTCGCCGAGAAGGGAACCGTCGCCGGGTTGACGCCAAGCTGCCCGTCCGCGTTCTCGCCCCAGCAGTACATCTCTCCGGTAGCGGTGCGCCCACAGACATGGCTGGCCGCACCGTCGATCTCCGCGAAGTTGAACAGTGCCTCGACGTTGACGGGGCCGGGGGTTTCGGCCCCGGTGAGCTGTCCGCGGGTGTTGGTGCCGAAGCATGTCGCGAGGAAGTCGGCGTCCTGCGCGATGCAGCTGAACCCGGTTCCGAGCGCTGGCTGAACCCAGTTCGTCGCGAGATTGACCAGAGTTGGGACGGCGGTGCCGACCGAGGGGATGCCGGGCACAGACGCGCCGGTGACGTTCTCTCCCCAGCACACCGCGTTGCCATCTTCACGAAGGGCGCAGGTGTGGGCTGCCGACACGTCGATCTGTGTCGCGGCGAGTCCGGCCCCGCCCAGAAGGGCTTCGGCGGTGAGCACCGGGACGGCCGACGACAGGACACCGGGAACACCCAGCTGACCGGTGTCGTTCGAGCCCCAACACAGGACCGAGCCGTCGGTGCGGGTGATGCAGGTGTGGCTCCCACCGGCAGCCATCTCGTCGACGCAGCCGCAGGTGCCGCCGTAGCAGCTGAGCCCGTCGTCGCAGGCTTCGTCACAGCACGGCTGACCGAGGCTGCCGCAGGTATCGCCGGTCTCGGACCCCGTCGTATCGGTGTCCGTCGCAGTCGGGTTGGTGGTCGAGGGATCGATCGTCGTGGGAGGTTCGGTGTCGGATGAACTCCCCGAGCCGGTCGTCGTCGACGGGTCGAGCGTGGTGGTGTCGGTGTCGGTGTCTGTGGCCCCTGGAGCCTCCACACACTCGCCCGCGAGGTCCGCATCGGCTTCGTCGCCGTAGCGGAAGCCGGTGGCGCAGATCGGATCCGCGTAGCTGCAGTAGCCTGTTGGCTGACAGAAGCCTGGCTCACTACCGCGGCGGCATTGTGTGCTGTCCGAGCAGTTGTAGGCGCCAATGTTCAGGCAACCGCTCACCAAACCTGCGGTGAAGCCCAGCGAGAGTGCGATCCGTCCAGACGCCTGCATCGTGCTAAGGGCGCGCACGGTGTAGGACCTGCGCGACGCCGGGAGAATACCACGTGGCGTGGAATTGCCGCATTCCGTCGCGCGCTTGTGGCCGGTCGTGTGGGCGCGCTAGCATGGTTGCACGATGAACCGAGGAACAGGCGGTGCTCATCCTGCCGCCTCGGCAGGGCCCCCACTTCCCCCCTCGCCGGGGGAGAGCCCAAGCCGAATTGGTCGCTACGAGCTGCTTCGCCGGCTGGGCGCTGGCGGAATGGCTGAAGTCCATCTCGCGCGTGCGAGCGGGTTCGAGGGCTTCGAGAAGCTCCTGGTGCTGAAGCGGATTCTGCCGCACCTGGCTGCCGACGGTCACTTCGTACAGATGTTCCTGGCGGAGGCGCGACTCGCTGCGCTTCTTCAGCATCCCAACATCGTTCAGGTGTTCGACCTGGGGAAGGAAGGGACGGACTTTTTCTTCACCATGGAGCTCGTCTATGGCGAGAACGCCTATGCGATCTCCCGAGCCGCGCGAAAGCGTCGCGAAGAGCTGCCGATCGAGCACGCGATCTCGATCATCATTGGGGCCGCCGCGGGACTCCACTACGCGCACGAGCGGGTGGGGATGGACGGCAAGCCGCTGGGCATCGTGCACCGCGACGTCTCGCCCACCAACTTGATGGTCACCTACGATGGGTGCCCCAAGGTCGCCGACTTTGGCATCGCCAAGGTCACCAATCGCACCGACGTCACCCTGGCCGGCATCCGCAAAGGGAAGGTCCCGTACATGTCGCCCGAGCAGTGCAAGGCGGCGCGGGTCGACCGGCGCAGTGATGTCTTCGCACTGGGCATCTGCCTGTACGAACTCTCGACGGGCAGCCGCCTGTTCGATGGCGACAACGAGTTCGGGGTGATGAACCGGATTGTCACCGGCGACATCCCGCTGCCCTCCACCCGGAGGGCGAACTACCCCAAACCTCTCGAGCGCATTCTGATGCGGGCGCTCGCGACCGATATCAACAAGCGGTATCCCACGTGCCTCGAGATGCAGCACGAGCTCGAGGCCTTCGTTCGTGAGTCGAGGCTCGACGCTAGCGCCTCCTCACTCGCTCGTTGGATGCACCGCGTGTTCAAGCCGCAGCCGTTCCCATGGGGAGCCCTTCAGGGCGACGGGGTGACCGGTGGAGGCGGAGCACGGCCGACGCTTGCCGATTCTGGGGCCGGCTTGGGGTCGCGGCCCGGTGACGTGGTGAGCCGTCCCGACATGACGCCGCATTCCGGTGTGGGCAGCTACCCAATGCCGTCGAGTGCGACCTCGGGGCTGATGCCGCCCTCCGCTCGTCCTGGGTCCTCCTCGGTGGGCACAGGGTCCGGACGGCGGACTTCGGCCGGGGCTGCGAACGATGGCGGCACCCTCAAAGGGGTTGCGATGGGGCTCGGCATTGTCGCCGCGATCGCGGTCGTGTCGGTGACCGGATTGGTCATCTACAAGAAGACCGCCACCGAGGGGACGGAGACCGAGACTGCCAAGGCGCAAGCGTCGGCGGTCGCCGAAGCCGAGTTGCAGCGCCCGGAATCCTCCGACGAGCCCGCGCCGGTCGCAGAACCGCCACCCTCGGAACCGGCCCAGGAGGTACCGCCGGGGGACGAGGTTCCGTCCGCCGAGGAGGCTCCGCTCGCCGAGCCGGCCCCCGAGGCAGACGCCGTGCCCGCCGACGCGGAGCCCGAAGCCGACGCAGAACCCGAGCCGGAACCCGAGCCCGAAGAGGTCATCGAGGTCATCGACGAGCCCGACGCCGCGCCGGCCCGGCCCAAGACAACCCGGCCCAAGAAGCCCAAGACTTCGAAACCCAAGTCGAAGCCCAAGACCTCCAAGCCCAAGAAGAAACCCAAAGGGGACGGCGGATCCGACCCGGATGGTTTCTGGGGTAACTGACCTTCGGGGATTTCAACCATGTTTGTCCCAACCGTTCTCTCAGTCGTTCTCTCCTCGCTGCTCATGACCGCGGCGGGTCCCGACGACCTGCTCTCCGATCCCGAGGCGCAGACACTCGTCTCCGAAGCTCAGATCCTGTTCTCCGAGGGAAACTTCGGTGAGGCGGCGCGGTTGATCGAGAAGGCCTACCTCATCGAGCCCGTCCCCGAGCTGTTGTTCCCTTGGGCACAAGCGGAGCGAGAGCAGGGCAACTGCCGAGCTGCGATCGATCTCTACGGTCGGTTGCTCGAGGAAATCCCCGAGGGGCGCATGGCTGACTCCGCGCGCAGCAACATCGCGTTGTGCGAAGAAGAGATGCCGCCAGAAGAGGAGGTGGTCCCCGTGGTCGAGGACGACCCGCTCGAGGATGACTACGTCGAGCCTGAGCCCGAGCCTGAGCCGGTCGCCAAGACCGACGACAAGCAGCCCAAAGTGAAGGAGTGGTACAAGGACCCTGCAGGTGGAGTCCTCACCGGCCTGGGTGTTGTCGGCGTGGGCGCCGGTGCTGCACTGCTGATCGTCGCCAGCGGCAACGCAAAGGGTGCCCCGGATGCGCCCTCGTTGGCCGACTACAACTCGCAAAGCGACACTGCACTCACCCAGCGCAACGCTGGCGCGGGCGTGCTCTCGGTCGGCGGCGCTCTGCTCGTCGCGGGCGTGATCCGCTACGTCCTGGTCGCCAAGAAGAACAAAGCGTCGGCAACCGCATCGGTCTGGACAGCGCCCGGCAGCGGCGGTCTCGTCTTCTCCGGGCGATTCTGAGCACCGGCAACGCTTGATTGAGACCGAGGTCACGGCAGGTCGCCGCGGCCGCCCCTCCACGCGGGCATGGGGCGGTGGCAAGCCTGCTACGTTCCGGCCTCTTCCGAGGTTGTCATGAACTTGCGTAGCTCCTGCGTCCTACTCTCCGCCTGCCTTGCCCTGACCGCCTGCGACAGCGGCTCCGACGAAGACACGTCGGCTTCCAACTCCACTTCGGGCGGCAGCACGTCGGGGAACGACCCCACGAACGTCTCCGTCTCGGTGTCGATTTCGGCCACCACGCCGACGACCGATCCCGCGACGACCGATGCGACCGAGGGCGAAACGGACCCGGCGACGACGGGCCCGACGCAGGGGGAGACCGACTCCACGACGAACCCCACCGATCCGACAGGGGAGACGGACTCCACGACCGACCCGACGCAGGGGGAGACCGACGATCCGACGACGGGCGGAGTCGGTGGCACAACGGTCTACGACGTCCAAGACGGGACCGTGGCCGAAGGCGAGACCGTGACGATCGAAGGCGTGGTCATCACCGGGCTTCGGGCGTTCGTGGGGGTGACCGTGCAGGAGGTGGACGGTGGTGAGTACAGCGGCGTCTATGTCGACACCGGAGACGTGGATCTGAGCACGTTCGCCGTCGGCGACATCGTCGACATCACCGGCGTGACCGCGGAGTCCAACCCGGGCTCGACCGGACTCGACGGCCTCACGCAGATCCTCATCGAAGGCGACGGCACGATGTCGGCAACGGGCGACACCATGAAACTCAGTGTGGAATCGGTGGACTTCGCCGTCCTCGCCGACCCCAAGACGGCTGAGCCCTGGGAGAGCGTCCTGGTGACGACTGCGGGTGCCTTCGAGGCTGTGACCGCGACCGCGTCGTTCGGTGAGTTCGGTGAGTTCGCGGTGGAGGAAGGCGGCGCGATGCTGACGGTCGACAACTTCCTGTACGCGATCTTCGACAAGGACAACGCCGCGGACTTCCCCGGCTTTGGCGAGGGCGCAACCTTCACCGCCGTCTCCGGTGTCCTCAACTTCAGCTTTGGCGTCTTCAAGCTCGCACCGCGCAGCGCTGCCGAGCTCGAGGGCTACGTGGCCCCAGCCGGCTGAGCGTTGCTCGCAGACGAGACGAGGGCCGCCTGCGCACGCGCATGGCGGCCCTTCTTGTTGGGGCTTCGCGAGGTTCAGTCAGTAGGTGTCGTCGAGCTGGACGTCCGCGAGCTCCCGAGCGAGGAGCCGTCTGAACACCTCCGGCCCAATCCAGCTGTATGCCACGAAGGCGAGCCACGCTGTCTGAACGAATCCGGACAGGCGGGGCAGGCCAAGGTCGGAGAACAGCTGCGCGAGGAATCGGCTGCCGACGAGGAGGCCGACCAGCCAAGCGATGCGTTTGCCCCGGCTCATCGTCTCGGTCCAGAGGCTCCACCGCATCCACATGCCCAGGGCGGGGTTCTTGCGAGCACGCACCGCGACGAGGAGGTGCAACGCGTCGGTGTCCATGGCATCCGCATGCAGGGCGGCGACGACGTGGACACGAGCGTCATCGATGTCGCCCGCATGAAGCAGGACCCGCGCCTTTGCGAGGAGAGCGTCTCCGTGTTCGGGGTCGGATGCCAGGGCGTTGTCCGCGTATCGGCGGGCCTCGACGAGATCGCCGGCGAGGAATCGCTCCTTGGAGATCGCGGCGAGGATGGATGCGTCCTCGGGGGCGAGCGCGATCGCCTGGTCCAGCCAGTGGCGGTACGGGCGCTCACGCAGCGCGTCGAGGTTGGCGAGCGACTCGTAGTGCGTCGCGTTGGCGGGCTCGAGCGCTCGCGCCTGCTCGAAGTGTGCTTCGGCGGCCTCGAGCTTGCCCTCGACCAACGAGACGCTGCCCATCGCCTGGTGGGCGAACGCAGAGTCGGAATCGAGGTTCAAGGCGGTCTCTGCCTCGGCGCGCGCAGACCCGAGCGAGTGCATGTCGATCAGACACAGGGCCAGCAGTGCATGCGCCTCCCCGACATCCGGGTCGAGCGTGAGGAGCTCGTGGAGGATGTCGAAGGCGCCGAGCAGGTCGTTGTGGTCGATGCGAGCGAACGCGCGGTCGAGGAGCCGTTGAATGTGCGGGTCGTCGGTCATGCGATCACCAGCGTCCACCAGCCCACGGGGAGCAGTTGCAGGAGCACCCAGCTCCGAATCATGACGCCCCCGACGACGAGGGGCACCGAGTTGCGGAGCGTCCCGCCGTAGTACTCGTACACCTCCGCCCGCAGCCGCTGATCCTCGTAGAGGCGATAGGCGGTCAGGGCCTTCCACCCCACCAGCGCGATGACCACGTAGGGGAAGAAGCTGAAGTCGTCGGGCTCAGGGTCGTCGAACAGGAGTCCAAGGAGTGATGCGTCGAACGACTCGGGCTCGAGCAGCGAGAACGCGAGGATGGCGAGCGCGCTCGAGCCGGCGAACCCCACCATCAACCGTTTGGCGAGCTGGGCCTTGTCTTCGAGACCGAGCGCGAAGGCGTTGAAGGCGAACCACGGCCACGCGAGCCAGACGCCGACGAACATCGACGCGGCCAGGACCACTTCGGGTCGGGTGGCAGGCAGGGCCCCTGCCGGTCCGGAGGGAGGGTCGTGTTGGGTGCTCACCGGCGTTTTCCGTGGGCTTCGAGGAAGGCCAAGACTTCGTCGTAGCGTCCGCCCTCGTTGGCATAGCGGGCGTAGTTGCGAGCGGTTGTGAGCCACTCATGCGTGGTTGGACGAACGGAGGCCTTGGCAGCCTCGACGTGGCGGGCTGCCAAGAACACCTCGTCTTCGCGGTCGAGCGATTCGTCGATCGCCTCGTCGACGGCGGACTCGACGAGGTTGCCGAGGTCGGCGCCCGAGAAGCCGCTGGTTGCGCGAACCCATGCGTCGATGGGCAAGGAGTCTTCGGTGGGTCGCTCGGCGAGCAGCCGGGTCAAGATGCTCAGGCGGGCTTCCGCGTCCGGCGGAGGAATGAACATCACGCGGTCGAAACGGCCAGGTCTCTGGAACGCGGGGTCAATCGTCCAGGGGACGTTCGTCGCACCGATGACCAGCACGCCCTGGTTGTCGTTGGCGAACCCGTCCATCTCGGAGAGGAACAACGACACGATTTTTCCGGTGCTGCTGTCCCGCGCGTACTTGCGGGTTCCGGCGAGCGCTTCGAACTCATCGAAGAACAGGACCGTCGGCGTGTTTTCGCGGGCGCGTTCGAACAGCGCGGTCAACTTGCGCTCGGACTCGCCGATGTACATGTCCAGGACGTCGGAGATGGCAACGTTGATGAATGTCGCGTTGGCCTCGCCGGCGGTGGCTCGGGCGAGCATCGTCTTGCCGCAGCCCGGAGGCCCGTACATCAGCACGCCGCCTCCGACCTTGCGGCGGAAGCGTTCGAACAAGGCCGGCTTCTCGAAGGGAGTGATGATCCGCCGACGAATCGCCTTCTTCACGTGACCCAGGCCTCCGACGTCCTCGAATGTGATCCGGTCCAGGGGAGGGGCCAACAAGCGTGAGAGCGTGTCGTCGTCCTGTCCGCTTTGCGGAACCACGCGAAGCCGGCCGTCTCCGCGCGGCGGTGCGCTCGTGGCTTGTGGACTGAGGGCGGCCGCCAGCTCCGCGTTCTCGAGCGTTGCGTTCGCGGCGATGGCGGAGGCGTAGGCGGCCCGCCCTTCCGCGTGGCGACCGAGGATCAACAAGATGCGGGCGCGCTGCAGGTCCGAGGTGGGCTCGGTCGCGCCGTCGAGCAGCGTCAGCGCATCTGCAGCTCGGTCATCGCTCGTCAGCAACTCTGCGGCGGCGCGGCGTCCGTCCTCGGTCAGTGCGCTCGGGTTGGCCTCCGCAGTCAGTTCCAAACCCGTCGGGGCGTCCGACCGAGCAACACATGCGCGCAGCAGCATCGACCGGAGGGAACCATTGTCGGGGCTCTCCCGGAGTGCATCCTGCAGTCCTCGGAACGTCGCATCATCCATGATAGCGAGGGGACGCTATCAGTTCGGTGCACCCCGATCTCGGCGGCGGCGAGAAAGCTCGGCCGGCCTCCGATGACCTACAAGCGGCGTGCCACTGAAATCGTTGCGTTTTCCGCGCGAGGCGGCCCCCCGAACGGGCGTCAACGGCCGACGCGTGAACCGGTCTCCGAGGCAACGCGGTGGACGGGCCGGGCAGCCGTTGCTCGACAGGGGTAACGGCGATAGCGTCGTCCTCGATGTGTCGGATCTTCGGCTTTCGGTCAGTCATCCAGAGCCAGGTCCACCGGAGCTTGGTCAGCGCTGACAATGCGCTGATGCAGCAGGGTGGCCGGCATCCCGATGGATGGGGCGTGGCCTACTACAACGGTGGTGCGCCGCACGTGATCAAGAGCGTGTCGTCGGCCCACGTCGACCATCTGTTCCGACGCGTCTCGGGAATCGTCGCGTCGGAGACGGTGCTCGCCCACCTTCGCAAGGCGACCCAGGGCGAGCACACGATCCTCAACACGCACCCGTTCCAGTTCGGTCACTGGGTGTTCGTGCACAACGGAAACATCTCGGGCTTTGGCGAGCGGCGGGAGGAGCTGCTCGACAGGATCCCTCCGGTGTTGCGGCGCTACATTCTGGGCGACACGGACAGCGAGCTGTTCTTCTACCTCCTGTTGGGGCACATGGCGCAGCGCTGTCCGCTGACGCAGGCCGGGTACGGGCTGGACGATCTCGTCGCCGCTGCTCGTGCGACGGTCGAAGAAATCGTCTCCGTGGCCGGTGACCTTTGTCTCGATGACGCCGGCCCACCCACCGAGAACTTCCTGTCGTTCGTCATCACCAACGGGACCACGATGCTCGCCCATCAGGGCGGCAAAACGCTCTACTACAGCACCTACAAACGCCAGTGCCCCGATCGTGACGTGTGCCCGAGCTTCGGGGGCGCCTGTGAAGCGCCCACCGAAAAGGGCTTCGTCAAGCACCTCCTCATCTCGAGCGAGCCGCTGCAGGGCGACAACGAGTGGGAAGAGATGAAGCCTTTCGAGGTTGTCGGCGTCGACTGGCGCATGCAAATTCAGCACGCCCGATGAACGACTCCGAGCGTCCCTCGCCCAGCGCTCTGCCTCGATGGTGGCTCGCGCTGCTGTCTTCTTTCGTCGCGGCCGTGTGTTTGTGGGCGGCCGGAAAACTTCCGTGGTCCGACGACTGGACGCTGTTCGCGGTGATGACCACCGGGCTCGGACTCGTCCACCTGGGCTGCGCACTGACGGCCCTGTTCGGCAGCCCCCTTCGCGCGAAGGCCTGGCGAATCCAAGGCATGGGCGCGATGGTCTACCTCGCCTACGTGACGTGGAACCTGGTCCGGACCTCCAGCTACGTGGCGGAGCTCTATGGCGGGCTGGGCAAGGGAGTCGCGGTGTCTCTGGGGCTCGTGTGGCTCATCGTCGCGGGACTGACCGTGCCCCTGACCGCGTGGGGCTTTGCCGTGACCGGGGGTCTTCGGCCAGGGAAGGTCGCCAAGGGGTCGGCCGCGGTCCTGATGTTGCTCGCGGCGGTGGGCGTGGCCCGCAGTCGAGACGCGGCTGCCGCCGAGTCGATCGTGCAGCCCGAGGTCGCAGCCGACTTGGCCTCGTTGGTCGAGGACCACATCCCGGTGATGCCGGCCGCACCACAGCGGGCACCGTCGCTGAGCACCTCGAAGCCCGCAAAGTGCCCGAAGGCCCCCGACCCGGCGTTCACCACGGTGGTCGCGACGTATCTCGAGGCCAACGAGGTCGGACGGCCCACCCCGATCTCTCGCTGCTTTCAGGGCGATGGCGTGGAGCCGTTCGAGCAGATGGGGGATGCGTTGCTCATGGCGTCGGTCGGCGGACGCGTGAAAGTCGATGTCCTCACTGGGGCCCAGCCGCTGCAACATGTTGTGCCCGTCGTCGACAGCATGCTGCTGAGGCCGGGCCTCGATGGCGTGTGCGAGGGGAGCCGGTGCCTCATGCCGTGGCAGATGCTGGCTCTCGACGCCTTCAACACCAACACGCCAATCCCAGTCATCCCCGACCTTCGCTTCGGCTTCAACCCGGTCGCGCTCCGGAAGGCGTTGGCCCCCGCCGATGCGACCGGACCCATCCCGAGCGGAGTCGACGGGCTGACGCGAATCGAGACCCGCAGCTTCGTGTCGGACGCAGAGGGGAAGATCCATCCACTTCGCCGGATGCGACGCGAACGGGTTGAGCTCTCCACCGAGGCGCTGCAAACCTCCGTCACCGGGGCCGAGGCCTATATCCACTCCGCGATCGGGTCCGACGGTCGGTTTGAGTACAAGCTCCACCCGTTCTCCGGCTTGGTCTCGTATCGCGGGTTTGCCTTGGCACGGCAGGCCGGTACGACGCTGGTGGTCTGCGAGCTGTCCCAACACGACGCGCGGGCGCGGGCCGTCGCGCGCAAGGCCTTGGCCATGATGCAGTCGACGGAACGACTGCGCGGCGACATGTCGATGCTGAAGTACCCCAAGGCCAAGCCGGCGAAGCGGGTGCCCCTGGGGGACACTGCGCTGGCTGCCATCGCGTTCCTGAGCTGTCGGGACCGGGTCGGCAAACGGTTCGATGGGACCATCGACCGGATCACCAAGTTCTTGCTGTCGATGCAGCGCGACAACGGCTCGTTCCACCCGGCGTACGACTTCGAGAAAGGCGAGCCGATCCCCGGGCCCGACCCTCTGTACGCCGTCGGCCAGGCGATCTTCGCGTTGGTCCTGCTCGAGGAGGCGAGCGCGGAAAACCCCGAGCTGTTCACCGACGCTGCGGCCGTACACGAGGCCGTCGAGCGCGCGATGGATTACATCTCACAGGACTACTGGAGCGGGTTTGTGCGGGACTTCTTCTTCATGGAGGAGAACTGGAACTGCCTGGCGGCGCGTGCGGCCCTGGGCCATCATCGCCACGACGGGTACGAGAAGTTCTGCCTCGACTACGTTCGCTACAAGGCGCGGCTGATCCTCAGCGAGGACGACGCGGTCGATCCGGATCTCGTCGGCGGATACGGCTACGGCAACGTCCTGCTCCCGCACAACACAGGCTCCGCTGGATTCGGTGAGGCCGGCTCGGCGGCGCTTGCGATTTCCAAAGCCCGTGGCGAAGACGCGGCGGACATCGAGGCGCCGCTGCGACGGGCGATCGAGTTCCTGCTGCACCACCAGTGGGATGAGGTGGCCTGTTTCGCGTGTGAAGGCCCGCACCCCGTCGTCGGCGGTTTCAGCGAACACATGGGCTCTCCCACGATCCGCATCGACTACGTGCAGCACGCCTGGGCTGGGTTGGGCCACAGCGCTCGCGTGTTGGGACTGCTCTGAGGACCGATGCCGGCGGCGGTAGAGGCTCGGTGGCGACTTTGGGCAGGGGCGGTCGCGCTTGCGATGACGGCCGCCATCGGGTGGCCGCTCGTGCCCGATGAAGACAGCTTTCCGCTGTCCAACTACCCGATGTTTTCCACGCCGAAGACGACGCAGGCAAAGATCTTTCACGTGGTCGGGTTCACGCCCGATGGCCGCGGCATGCCTCTGTCACCGTCGATGGTCGACACCGACGAGATCATGCAGGCGTATCAAACCGTGAAACTCGCGATTCGTGGTGGCCGTGCCCAAGCCCTCTGCGAAGCCTCAGCCCGACGCGTGGCGGGCAGCGAGGACTTTGCAGACGTCACTCGGCTCGAGGTGCGAATCGATGTCTTTGATGCGGTCCGCTACTGGGAGGGCGACCGCTCCACCGAGCGCACCCGCATCGTCGCCAAGTGTGAGGTCCGCCGATGAAGGCATTGCGACGCGTGCTGGCCCCCGAGATGCCGGCGGAACGCTTGGCCATGCTGCGAATCCTGGTCGGGCTGTACGGAGTTGTCTATCTCCTCGCGCGGGCCAACGTCATCTGGGGCGTCACGCGCTATCCCGCCGGACAGTTCAAGCCGGTGGGGCTGACGGTGCTGCTGCAGTCCCCCTTGTCTCCGGCGCTCGTCGTGCTCGGACTCGTGCTCGCGCTCGCGTCTGGCGCGGCGTTCAGCCTCGGGTGGCGGTTTCGTTGGACGGGGCCGCTGTACGCCGCGGCGTTGCTGTGGGTGCTCAGCTACCGGAACTCGTGGGGCATGCCGTTTCACACCGAGAACCTGCTCGTGCTCCACACCATCGTGTTGGCCGCGGGACCCAGCGCTGCGGCGTGGAGTCTCGATGCTCGGGGACTGAGCATTCCCAAGGCGCACGCTCGATTCGGCTGGGCCGTCGTGCTGATGTGCTGGGTGACCGCGCTGACCTACTTCGTCGCGGGATGGGCGAAGCTGTCGCACTCGGGTTTCGAGTGGGTTACCAGCGACACTCTGCGCAACTTCATCGCCTACGACAACGTTCGAAAGGCCGAGCTCGGGGCGGGCTACTCCAGCTTGGGGACGTGGATGGTGTCCCACGCGTGGGTGTTCCCGCCGTTGGCTGCGGTGAGCCTGGGCGTCGAACTCTTGGCTCCGCTCAGTGTGCTGCACCGCCGCCTCGGCATGGTGTGGTGCGTTGCCGCGTGGGGATTTCACGTCGGCGTTCTGGCGCTGATGTACATCCTGTTTCACTATCCAATCCTTGGATTTGCGTACGCACCGTATTTTCCGGTGGAGGGTATCGGCCGATGGCTCCTCCGCCGCAGGGGTCGTTGATGTCAGCCGCCCCATCTTTTCTTCACGGGTTTTGTCATCGCCCGACACCGGCGCGCCAATGGACGGACGAGGATGTCTCTCCCCTGGGTCGCTGCGCTGTGTCGTTCGAAACTTCGTCGGGTCCGCGTGGTAAGAAGCGCCGTGGGCGACGACGAGGAGCGCGAGCTGGTCGCACAGGCGCTCGAGGGCAGACCCGCCGCGCGCCGAGCGTTGGCCGACCGCTTGCTGGATTCGATCCACCGCGAAGTCGCGATCTGCCTGATGCGCTGGGGGGTCCCGCGTGACCAGCTCGAAGACCGCCTGCGGGACCTGGTTCAGGACGTCCTGGTGATGCTGTTCGAAAACGACGGCCGCGAGCTTCGCCGATGGGACCCGCAGCGCGGGCGCAGCCTCGATAGCTTTGTTCGGCTGGTCGCACGGCGGTGGGTTGCGCGAAAACTCGGCCGCAAGACGATCTCGCTGGATGCCGCAGGGCTCGACGAAGGCAACGTTCGCAGCGGCGAGTCGCAGGGGGCCCCAGAGAGCCGCACCGAGCTGCGGTGGGTCCTACGGCGGTTGTACGCCGAGATGACCCCGCGGGACGTGGAGCTGTTCGAGCTCTTGTTTGTCGAAGAAGTCGAGCCGAATGAGGTCGCCGTTCGTTTGGAGATGACCCGCGGTGCGGTGAATGCCTGGTCCTACCGAATGCGCAAACAGGCACGCGCGCTTCAAGCCACCGACGACGCACGAGCCGAAAGGACGCGGCACCATGCCTGAGTCGACCGAACACGACGACGACCTCCTGGAGCGCCTCGGCGCCTTGGTGCGGGACGAGACCACAGGCGAGAACCACGGAAGGGACGATGAGATGGAAGCTCTACTGAACCCACCGCGCGGAAGGGCCCGAGATTCGTTGCTGGACGGCTTCGAGCAACGGTTGAAGTCCGCGTCCCCACAGACGCCCGAGAACGCCGAGTCCGACGCTGGTCGTGTCGTAGAACTCGCCTCCGCCACACCCAAGCGGGGAGGGGGGATGATCGCAGGACTGGCGGTGGTCGTGGCACTCGCGGCCGCCCTGTTGCTGTGGTTGCTCGTGCCCAGTGCGGACGATGTCGGCGTCGGGACCGAGTACACCGTGGCGTCGTTTCAGGCAGGCCGCGCCGAGCAGCGCGCCGAGCCGACCGATGTGGGCGCAACGATCCGCACGACCCCGGATGACCCGTTCCGCGCCGTCCTCTCGCCGGCCTCCGCGGTCTCCACATCGGTGGCCCTCGCCGTCATCGCGCGTCCCGCCGGGGGAGCCGGGATCTGCGCGCGTCCGACCACCGGGGTCGACATCTCCGACGTTGGCGCGGTGAAGATCGATGGCACGCTCGACCAGTTCGCCACCGTGACCCCGGGACAGTGGCAGCTGGAGCTGTGGATCGGCGCTCCCGGCTCGCTCCCCGCGGATGGTGCGACGGGCGTCCAAGAGGCTCCCGCCGCGGTGCACGTCACCGCCGTCGCGTTGGAGGTACTCTCCACGCCCTGACGTGCGGTTCGGTCTTCTCTTCGTCCTCGTATTCACGCTGCTGAGCTGCGGCGGTCGCCCAAGCGAGCCGGCGCCGGCCGTGCGCACGATTGAAGCGCCGCAGATGCTGATCTCCGGGTGCCGCGTGCGGACGGAGACGACGTGCGAGCGGCTGTTTGGTGGGGCTCCACAACCTCTGAGGGTGTGGCTCGACCTTGCACCCAACGCGACCGTCATCGCGGAGTTCGATGGCGTCCGGCTTCCGGCCTCTGTTGCCGCGGCTGGGCGTGGTGTTGCGATTTCGCTGCAGGTTCCACCGAACTCGGGGATGTTGCGCGTGTCGGGGATGGACCCTGCGTGGTCGGAGACACTCGATGTTGAGATCCAGTGGCGGGTCCCCCCGCTCATCACGGTGCTCGCCCGACAAGCCGAGTCGCGACAGATGAGCCGGCTCGCGCTTTGGTCGCTCGAAGTCGCCCTGTTCTTCGAGTCGCGCCCACAGGCCCGAATCGACATGCTTCAGACGGTTCGAGTCTTGGCGCGCCAGGCCGGGCGCTCTCGCCTTGGCTTGACCGCGCAGAACGAAGCTCGCGAACTCGCACGACGGACGGGCGCGAGCTTTGACCTGGCCGAACTCTCCCTGATCTCTGTCTTCAGCGAGCTCAGGAGAGGGAACGTGGCGGCTGGACGGTGGACCTTGAAGTCATTGGAAGAACTCCCTGGGCTACCCGTCGAGTTGCGCGCGGGTCGTGCGTACTACAACGGCATGGTCGAGATGACGGTTGGGGACCTTGTGGCGGCATCCCGGCACTTTGAGACGGCCGTGCAGCTCTCGGAGCGAGTGGCGGACCGGGGCCGATACTTCGCCGCGGTCGCGCAGCTTGCCGTCAGTCGGAGTGAGCTTGGCGATACTGCTGCTGCGGTCTCCGCTGCGACGAGCGGGCTGAGGCAGTTGGCGGGGCTGCGCGACGATTGTCGGCTGAGCGCTCAGACTCAAGGTATTCTCGGGTGGGCGGTGCTGCGTGTCGCCGAGGATCCTGTCCTGTTGGAGACCGCAAGACAGGCGTTTCTCGCCGCGCTGGACGCGTTCGTGGGCGAATGCCGCGTTCGTGGTAAGGCCGAGAACCAGCTTGTGAACCTCGCTTGGACTGCGTTGCTCGACTGGGAATTGGATGAGGCGCAGGCGTATGTGGAGGAACTTGAGGCAGGCCCGATTCCTCCGCACCTGCAGGCGTGGGTCGGCGCGATCAAGACGCGGATCGCTCATCTCTCTGGAAACGAAGTGCAGCTCGACAGCCCGGTCCTGGAGCCTAGGACGGCACCCCGCGATCCGTTTCTCGCTTGGGATGCGGAGGTCTCACGGGGGGAACGATTGCACTCCCACGGCCTCAGCGCGGCAGCGGCGGAGCAATTCGAAGCTGCGGAGGCGAGACTTGCGAAGGAGTCGGACGCTCTCGGGAGCGCTATCGTCCAGGACTCCTTCTTGGCTCGGCGAAACGACAGCCTGGTTGGGCTTGTGGACAGCCTTGTCTCGTCTGGTCAAGCGGCTGAGGCTGCCTGCCGTGTCCGACTTGCTCTGCGTCGAGCGGTGCTCAAGTCGGACCGCGCGGCGAGGATCGACGCGCTTGATTCGGATCGGCTGCGCGCGTGGAACCGCGCGATGGAGACGTACGTCGAGGCTCGTGCACGTGCGGCGCATGCCGCCAGAGATGACTGGAAGTTCGACACGTTCGAGGTGGGGCGTCGCCAGGCGGCACGAAAGGAGTCCCTCGCACAAAACGAGCAGCAGCGGCAGAACGCTCAGTCGCGCCTCGTTAGGACTCGCCCATTGGAGCGTTGTGCCGACCTTCCACGCCGAGCATCGGGCGTCGCGAACCTCATCGTGCTGCTTCTCGAAGAGACCGGCACGGTCTTCCTCGAGGACGAACGTGGCGTGTTCTGGGCACAGGAACCTGTGCAAGCGGGGGATGAGGAGCGCTGGGCGGTGACAGTACTGGGCCGCTTGCCGCTCGATAGTTCCGTCGAGGTCTTGAGGATTGTCGCGAACGGTCCCGGGGGACGGGTTCCTTGGGCACGAATCCCGGTGAATGGCGTCCCCGTTGCGGATCTCGCGCTGCTCGAGTGGGGACTCGATCTCCCGAGGCGAGACGGGCACGGTAAGCCTGGGGAGGCGTCTATCTTTGGCGACCCGACGGGTGACTTGCCCGCTGCGAGAAGTGAGGCTGGTTCGGTCGCTCACTTACTCCAAGGAGGGCCGTGGACCGTTTCTTCGAATCTGGGGAACGCTGCGACGGTTGGTTCGATGCGCACAGCGCTGGAGTCCGCGTCTCTTGTCTATTTCGCTGGGCATGGCTCGCGAACGCCCGTCCCCGGCCCCGGCACCGAGGGCCTCGGTTGGGAAGACTCTCTGACCATGTCGGATGGTCAGCTGGGCGTGCCAGAGTTGCTTGGTCTCTCCGCCGCCCCTGCGCGGGCGGTCCTAGCTGGCTGCGACTCCGGGACGACCGCGAGTTCCGGCCTTGGCGGCGGCCTGAACCTCGGTCGCGCGCTTCTTCTCGCAGGCGCCCAGGAGGTGGTTGTTGCTTCCGGAAAAACCGACGATGTCGATGCTCGCGTCCTAGGGATAGCCCTCGCGCGATCCCTCGCCGCAGATCCTGAACATCGGATGTCAGACGCACTCCGAAGCGCGCAAAGCCACCTCCGGGAGACACGTCCGTCCTCCCGTTGGTGGCAGTTCCGCGTTTTGGTACCCTAACTGTTACAAGCGTTTGACCGGGTTCTCGATGTAGCCCCGATATGCGTGGAAGCGGACTCGCACAGCGATTTTGTCCGCCCTTGTGAAATCGATGCCGCGAAGCGTGAGGCGACTGGGCACTTGCGTATTGAGGTCGAAGTCTTCGGTAATTTCAATGTCACGGTGCTCGGTACCCATGTACATGCGCAGGACAATGGACTCAATCGCGTCTCCGTCATAGACGTCATCGAGCCCCCCTGTGAGCACGTCATCGTCGAGCGTGCACTCCGGACACACCGGGTCATTCGGTTGCGGAACAATGAATGCTTGCAGTGGGTCGGAGTTTGTTCTGTCGCAGACGTCTGGCGAATCTCCCTCTGCCGTCCGAGGACCACAAACCTCAGCACAAGCCTCCTCCTCAGCAAAGGGCCCCACGTCCACGTTCGTGACCGGCTCGTCGGCGACGGCCTGGGCTGCGGCGGCCAGCGCCTGCTCCCCGTCTGCATCGACACACCCGAGCTGGAGCGTGCAGTTGGGGTTGAGGGCGCACGCGTAGTCGAGCGCTGCGCAGGCATGGATGCGCTTCACGCCCGGGGCGGACTGAGGCGTTCCCGGGTAGGTGTCGGCTGTGGCGCTGACGTCGTAGCCCGACTGGTACAGGACGCCCATGACCTCGTCTGCGGTCATCCCAGGGTTGTACGACCAGACCAGGGCCGCCGTTCCCGAGGCGGCTGCGGCCGCGACCGAGGTGCCGGTCAACGCCGTCGTGTAGGCGTCGTTCCCCGCCACGACATGCGTCGCAACGGCCGCGAGCCGGGCGTTGGAGTCTGCGCGCGTACCGGGCATCGGTGTGTTTTGGCCGTTGAGACCGCTGACCCCGTAGACAAGAGGCCGTACACCGACACCGTCGAGCGCGGTCGCAAGACCCAGCTCACCACACCGCTGGTCGGTGGGCGCGAGTTCCCCCTCCCACAGGGCCGGAGCAAGAGGCCCGGTTTGGCAGTGTTGGCTGTCGTTTCCAACGGCGGCGATGATCAGTGCACCCTGGCAGGATGCATATTCAAGGGCCGACCGGATCGCCAGAACTCGGGCAGGCTCGGTGCCGTTCGGTCGCGTGCCGACGATTGCTGCTTCCCAACCCGCGCTCAGGTTGATGATGAGGGGCCTCGCGGGGTCGTCCTCCCACGCTGCTACCGATGCATAGATCGCCGCGGCGAAGTCCCCGTGTGTCCCGGCAAAGCCTCCAAGCTCGTAGTTCGGCCCTTGGAGCGTTCGCGGCAACCCGATGAAGGACGCCGTCGTCACCGCGCAATCCTCCGGTGTCGGACATGCGATGTCATCGACGATGCGCCCCATGTGCGCACCGTGCATGGAGTTGACCTGGCTCGCGTCGACCTGCCAGTCGGATGTCGTATCGATGACACTCACGACCACGTCGGCGCGGAACGATTCGGACGAGCCTCCTCCGGGGAAGAGGAGCTGTGATGCTTGGACGTCGCCGATCCGCTCCTTGAACGACTTGTGGAGCAGAGGTGCCGTAAGCTCAGAGAGCGGCGACTGCGGAAAGACAGCGAGGAAGTCCTCGGACACGTCACCGAGGACTTCGTCCAGATCATCAGGATCCGCGTCGTCTGCAGAACTCGGGTCGGCCTCGTACTTGCACCACGTCTCGTTGCCCACGGTGAACAGCAGGTTGCTGGTCCAACCTGCTGGCTTTGGGCACTCCAGCGCCGTGGTTCTCCCGATGTACTCCGCGGGGTCCAGTGAGAACGGGGACGAGTCGCTCGGCGTCCCGCCGGTGCTCGAATCCTCTGAACCCGAGTCGCCGGTGCTTGAGCTCGCGGACTCTGAAGCCCCGGACTCAGCGGAGTCGGAGGCTCGCAAAGACACCAGGTCGGAGTCTGATTCGGCAGGCGCGCAGCCACAGGCGAGCAACGCGGCCAAGAAGGAGATGGAGGAGACTGAACGGTTCGAATACGGCATGAGCTAGGCGCTTACGGACGCCCCTTTGTCTTGGCCGGGGTGTCCGATGACGAACTATTTTCCACAAATATCGACCGAGCGAGCGTCGGCGGCTCCAAAGTAACAGTGAACAGGCCCGGGAGCCCGTAACCTGTCGCGACGCGGTCGCCAGCAGCACCACAGGACGCCGACCTCCTGCCGCCGTCCCTCGGAGCGTCTGTCGCGCGGCCCGATGCGCTGAGCTTGTCGAGTCTCGTCCCGATCGCCGCGAGCTTCATTCGCGCGACGGCGCAGTGGATCTCCTTGGGGATGGCATGCACGCCGCGGTGGCGGAACGTCGCGGCTCGCTCTTCGCACTCGAGACGAAAAGCACGGCCAGAGTCACGGCAGCCTCGGGTCACGACCACCGCCTCCGACCCTCGTCGCGCGAGGGGCTTGGCGGCATGACCGTCAACTCCCGGGCGTTGAACGTGCGGCGGTCAGCGACGTCTACGTCCCCGTTCGCCACCCAGCAAGGTAGCGCTCCTGCGAATCGGTGAGCGTATCGATCCTCGTCCCGATCGCCTCGAG
Organism: uncultured Pseudomonadota bacterium; assembly: GCA_913061055.1. Lineage (GTDB taxonomy): Bacteria > Myxococcota_A > Polyangia > Nannocystales > Nannocystaceae > CAJXVA01. Next base: position 2,228 of record CAJXVA010000012.1, on the reverse strand, counting down.
CTTCACCCGCGCGACCGCACTGTCGATCTCCTCGGGGATGGCATGCACACCCGGTGGCGGAACGTCGCGTCCCAGCGCGAGCATCTCGGCGGCGAGGGCCTGATTCGCGAAGCTGAGGTCCATGACATCGGCGGGGTGACCCTCGGCGGCGGCGAGGTTGACCAGTCGCCCTTGGGCGACGACCAAGACGACGCGCCCGCCTGGGAGGGTGAACTCGGTGAGGTGGTCGCGGACGTCGCGTTGGGACGTGGCGAGGCGGGCGAGCGCCTCCAGGTCGATCTCCACGTCGAAGTGGCCGGCGTTGGCGATGACGATGCCCGACTTCATGCGCTCGAAGTGTTCGGCACGCACGACGTGCTCGTTGCCGGTGGTGGTGCACAGGAAGTCGGCACGCTCGACGGCGTCTGTCAGCGGCATCACGGTGAGACCATCCAGGACGGCCTCGAGACCGCGGACCGGGTCGACCTCGGTCACGATGACCCGGGCCCCCAGCCCGGCCGCTCGCTCGGCAACACCGCGACCACACCATCCGTAACCACACACGACGAACGTCGATCCGGCGATGAGACGGTTGGTGGCGCGCATGAAGGCATCGAGGGTGGACTGGCCGGTGCCGTAGCGGTTGTCGAACATGTGCTTGGTCCGGGCATCGTTGACCGCAAACACGGGAAACTTCAGCACGCCCTCCTGCGCCATGCTGTGCAGCCGGGTGACCCCCGTCGTGGTCTCTTCGGTGCCGCCGATGACCGATTCGAGGAGGTCCGTGCGCTGGGTGTGCAACAGGGTGGTGAGGTCCGCGCCGTCGTCGAGGACGAGGTGGGGGCGGTGCTCGATGGCCTGCCCGAGATGGCGGAAGTAGGTGTCCCGGTCCTCGCCTGCGATCGCAAACACCTCGATCCCGTCGAGTACCGCGAGCCCAGCGGCGACGGTGTCTTGAACGCTCAAGGGGTTGCTGGCACACAGCCGGACCTCGGCACCGCCTGCAGCGAGTGTACGGACCAGGACCGCGGTTTCGGCTGTGACGTGCATGCAGGCGGCGGCACGCATTCCCTTGAGCGGCTGCTCTCGTGTGAATCGCTCGCGGATCGCCATCACGGCCGGCATGGCGCGCTCTGCCCATTCGATGTCCTGCTGTCCACGGGGTGCGAGCGCGGTGTCGAAGATGTCCATGCCCTTGGTGTGAAGTCCGGTCGTGCGTTAGTCACTTGAATCTATTTTGATCTTGGCATTAGCATTGATAATGCTTCCCGATCTGAACCGGCTGAAGGTGTTCCTTCACGTGCACGAGACCGGGAGCGCGCGGGAGGCCGCGGGCCTGATCGGGGTGACGCAGTCGGCGGTGAGCCAGAGCCTGGCGAAACTCGAGGCGGAACTCGGGGTAGCGCTGTTCGTGCGGCAGCATCGGCGGCTGGTTCGGACGGCGGAGGGAAGCCGGCTGTATGGCGTTGTCGCGCCGTTCCTCGAGGCGCTCTCGGAGACGCTTCCGGACCTCGAGCGTTCGCCGGGGGAGCTCGTCGGGACGCTTCGCGTCGGTGCGCCCGTGGAGTTGGGGGCGGCCCGGCTACCGCAGGTGTTTGCCGCGTTCCGATCGCAGCATCCGGCCGTCAGTTTCTCGCTCCGCCTCGGACACCCGTCCGTGCTGGTGCCGGAACTCGCGGACGGCGGCCTCGATGTCGCCTTCGTCGATGAGTTCGATGCCCCCGCGCGACGTGCAGGGGGCATCGGTGCGCACGGAGGGCTCGACGAACGGTTGGTGTTGGCCGGCAGTCCCCAGGTCGTGGCCGCGGTGCTCGAGGGCAAGGACCGATTCGCACGGCTGCAAGGTGCCGACTTCGTCACCTACCATTCGCGAGGGCCCTCGGTGGCGTCCTGGTTTCAGCACCACTTCCAGCGCGTCCCCGGGCGGATCCGTCGGGCGGTGGTGGTGGAGAGTGTGCAGGCGGTCGTCGCCTCACTGCGCGCGGGGCTTGGGCTCGGGGTCGTGCCGGACGAGGCCGTGTCTGCGGCGGTGCACCGCGGGGAACTCGAGGTCGTCCGAACGCGGAAGCGTCCGCTGCTCAACAAGATCTCGCTGCTGCGGCTGCTCGACAAGCGACCCTCGGCGTTGGAGCAGAAGTTCTTGGCGATGCTTCCAGGCCAACTCGACGGCTACGCCCGCAACTCAGCCGGCGGAGCGTAGGGGCGGCGCGGGTCCGAGCGCGAGGGGGGCTGTCTCTTATACACATCTC
>CAJXVA010000011.1 GCA_913061055.1 uncultured Pseudomonadota bacterium | reverse complement strand
GGTCGGGTTCCGACCCCGACCGATGCGACCCACCCGCAGTGGCTGATTGACCTCGTGGACGAGCGGCACGGAGCCGCGACGTTCCGACGCCTCGCGGACGGCAGTCCCCTCGACGAGAAGCTCAACTCACGTGCGAGCATGTTTCGCTACGCGGACGCTGTGCTGCTGGAGAGCCCCCGCGGTCCTAGCGTCGCAGTCGGTCTCGACAGACCAGCGTTCGGGTGCTGCGCCCGGGGACTTCGCTACTATTTTGGTGGGATCGAGTCTCCCGATTTTGGCCCAGAGGAGCACGACGCGGTTCTCCTGGTCGCTCGGTCCGGAGTGCCAGACCGAGCGGCTTGGACCGGGCGATTCGGGCCCAACCTGGTGCTGACCGACGCAAACGGCGACGGGAGAGTCGAGGAGGTGATCCACTACTCGAACGGTTTCTACTTTGACGAGATCGAGCCGTTCGTCACCATCTTCAGCGTTCGCGAAGGCAAGGTTCGGTTGCTGTTCTCCCTCGTCTTCAATGGCGGCATCGAAGTTCCGCCCGGACCCTACGAATCGCTGGAAGTACCCATCGAGGTCAAGACCTCCGCCGGTGTGTCGGAGCCCGCGCCGACTGCAAAGGACAACGACCCGGTTCGCCACGGGGGTTGGTCGCTCGTGCCGTCGGAGAACGGCTACAACGACCTCGCCGTGTACGAAACCATCGACGGCGCCTCCCGGCTGGTCGCACAGTTCCCATACTCTCCAGAACGCGGCCATTGGCTGTATCCACAGGAGCTCCCGGGCGACGCGATCTGGTCGCGGCCGGACACCTACCGGAACGTCTTCGGTCCGGTGGGCCGGGGCCGTTCGTTCGAGTCTGCCACCTCGCTCGCGATTGCGGGCAACGGGCCGGATGCCGGCATTCGAGCGTCCACGCAACGACCGGCGCTCTGGGTGTGGTGACGGTCAACCCCGGTCCCCCTGGTCACATCCTCCCCGCGGTGTAAGAGTCCCGGCAGGCGAGCGTTGGGGTGGTGCGAGTGGCCTGGCTACGATCCCTGACCCTATGCGGAAGCCTGAGCCTGACCGCCTGCGCTGGAGAGGCTCAGCCCACGACCGTACCGTCTTCGGCCGGACCCACCTCGGACGTGGTGAGCGACGCGTCCCGCCGGATGTATTGGCTCGCCGAGGATCAGTTTGCGCAGGGCAACTACCTCGGCGCGATTCAGCTATGGCGCCATGCTCTGCTTCAGCTGCCCAAGACAGCCTCCGCCGATCCGGTCCGGCATGCGCTCGTGCTGCGGATGGCCTACGGGTGGCTCGCCGCAGCCGAAACGAGCGGCGAGGTGGCTCCCGCGGTCGACGGCGTGACGATGCTGGAACGCTACTTGGAACGTCACGAGGCACTGTTTGGGGACGACGGGCAGGCAAGAGCGGAACGCGGCCAGGTGTATGAGCTGTTGTTCGAGCTGGAGGAGCGCGTTCCCTCCCAGGAAGAGGAGGAGTCCGACACAGCCGCAGGCGAGGAGGAGGCCCCGGTCGTGGAGGTCGCGACGGCTCCGGAGTCGACCGACGACCCCGCTCCCCCGGACGCCGGTCGCGACGAGGACGTGGAGTTCGTTCGCCATGTGGACGTCCGTCGGCGGAAGGCGGACCCGCAGGTGGTTCGCGACCGACTCGAGAGCGATTTCTCCGATGCAGACGCCGGCCTCACGTTCGGCAGCTACGGGCTTGCACTCATGCAGGGACCCCGCCCGCTGCTGCGCGTGCGGGCGGCTCACTGGGATGGCGAACGGGGCGAACGCCCGCGGGCGCGTGGTGTCGCCCGAGCGCTCGCCGAACAAGCCCGCGAGGAGCTCCTGTCCTGCTACCTGCACGCGATCGGCCGAAACGGTAACGAGCCCGCAATGGTCGGGCTCCGGCTCGAGGACAAGGGTGACCACCTCTCCGTCGTGATCACGAGCGGCTCCCTTCTGGACGGATGGGGCGATGTTTGCGTAGCGGAGAGCCTCGCAAAGCTCGACGTCCCCGAAGCTCTCGCGCTCGATACCGAACTCCTTTTCTTCGTCCAGGGAGCCCAGTACGCGGCGGAGTGGAGTGGTGCGGGCATTCACGCCGAGCTTGGGCTGCTGGCGGCCGCGATGTTGGGTGACGGACCGCCCGCCCGAACCGGCGGTCGCACCCTTCCGCCCATCAATGCCTTCGACAAGTAGCCCGGCCCCGCCGGTTTCGAGGCCCGACCCCGACACGGTTCCCACATCGACCTGTCCAGTTTTCCGGACAGTCTCAACCGGCCGCTTGGACCGAAGCTCGCACGTGTCCTCGTGGCAAGACGAAGTTCGCCACCCCCGGTCGCCTTCGTTAGGCTTTGGCCATGTCCAGGATGGTCATCACGATTGCGTGGGTCATGAGCACGTGCCTCGCACTGCTCTGGCCAGCGCAGGTGCTCGCCGGGATGGGCGACGACTTCGAAACGAGGCTCGCCAGAGACCTCGCCACCCGTGATCCCGCCGTCGTGGAAGCGTTCGAAGCGGGAAACACCGCGAGAGACCAGGAGTCATGGCAAGAGGCCCAGACGCACTACCGCGATGCCTTGGCGCTCGATCCCGACTTCGCCCACGCCGAGCGAAGGCGATGCTCGGTCCTGATGATGCTCGGAGAGCACGAGGAATCCCGGGCCTCCTGTCGGCGTGCGATGAGGCTCATCGAGTCCCCAGAGAACCAAGTCGGCCTGATGATGGCGCTGGCGGCCGACCCCGAGCTCTCCGGTTCGTACCACCGCGAGATCGCGAAGCTGGCCGGCAAAGCGCTCGACGGCCCTGCCGCACACGACCCCGAGATGCTCCCAGCGATCTGTCAGGCGACGATGGTCGCCGACCGACTCGACCTGCTCGAACGATGTCATCGCATGATGACGACTGTGGCCGGCGACACCGCAAACACCCACTTCTTCGGCTGGATGGTCGCCATCTCCAAGGGCGAGTTGGGTGATGCGGAGGACGAAATCGACGCAGCGGAAGCCGCGGGCCTCGATCCGGAGATGGTTGCCGAGATGCGAACCAGCACGGCCGATGCGGAGCCGTGGTGGTGGGCGGCCGGGCGATGGTTGGGGATCGCCCTCGCCGTGTGGCTCTGCGTGTTCGTCGTTCTCGTCGTGGTGGGCATCGGCCTCAGCCACGCAACACTGCGGTCGGCGGAGTCGCTGCCCAAGACTCACTCCGCGCATGCCTCTGGCGGTGCCGGGGCGTTGCGCAAGCTCTACGCCGTGGTCTTGCTGCTCACCTGCGGCTTCTACTACGCCTCGTTGCCCCTGACCCTTCTGCTTGTGATCACGCTCGGCGGGGGGGTGATCTTTGGGATGCTTGCCATCGGGCACATCTCGATCAAACTCGCCCTCATCGTCCTCGGTGCCACCCTACTGACAGTCGTCGCCCTGGCGAAGAGCCTCTTCGTTCGCGTCGAGGAGGAGGATCCTGGAGAGCGCCTCGACCTGGCCGACGCCCCGATGTTGCGCGACGTGTTGGACGAGGTCGCACAACGGGTCGGAACCCGAGCGGTCGACAACGTGTATCTGGTGCCCGGTGCCGACATCGCCGTGTTCGAACGCGGCGGCGTCGTCGAAAAACTCTCCGGGAAGTCAGAGCGATGTTTGATCCTGGGTATCGCGGCGATCGACGGCATGACCGCCCAGCAGCTCAAGGCGATTCTGGCGCACGAGTACGGACACTTCTCCAACCGCGACACGGCCGGCGGAGGCCTCGCGTTGGCGGTCCGGCGGTCGATGGTCGCGTTCGCCGAAGGACTGGCACGCGAGGGAATGGCCACCCCCATCAACCCGGCGTGGTTGTTCGTCTCCAACTTCTACAAGCTGTTCTTGCGGATCTCCCAGGGGGCCTCGCGACTGCAGGAGGTTCTGGCCGACCGGTGGGCGGTGTTCTCCTACGGCGCCGACGCGTTCGAAGGTGGTCTGAGGCACGTGATCGATCGTGAAGTCCGGTTCGGGCTCGACACCGACGCGTACCTGCAGGCGGTGGTCGACACCAAGCAGCCGCTGAGAAACCTCTACGAGGAGTCGCTGGGCCATGTCAGCTCCGACCCCGAGCAAGGTGTCGAAGCCCAGGTGCAAGAGATTCTCGAAGCGGAGCCCTCCCCCTTCGATAGTCACCCGCGCCCCGTCGACAGGTTCCGGTGGGCACGCGCCTTGGAGTGCGACGTCCCCACCGACCCGGACGCCCACGCCGACGCCTGGTCCGTGCTCGGGTCGAAGGAGGCGCTGCAGCTTCAGATGACCGAGTTCGTGCGGGGCAACGTGGCTCGAAACATGAACATCCAGATCCCGAGCTGAGTTCGGCCGACGCGCCTCAACCGCAAGAATTGGAAAGCGCCTCCGCCGACCATCGCGTAACACTGGTTCCGATGAAGCCCAAGCTCCTCTCCAGCGTCGGTTCGCAGCATGCTCGCCGGGTCCGCGTGCTCATCCACGAACTCGACATCGATATCGACATCGAGGAAGTCATGTTCGGAGCACAGGGTTTTGGTGGCGACGACCGCCAGGGGTTCCTGAAGCTCAATCCCAACGGCAAGGTTCCGGTGCTGCAACACCACGGCGTCGTGTTGTGGGAGAGCAACACGATCATGGGCTACCTCGCCGACCTCCACGGCGAGACCGAGCTTTGGCCACGCGACCCGTTGGAGCGAGCACAGGTCTCGATGTGGCAGGTCTGGCAGGCGGCGCACCTGACCCCCGCGGCGGACGGTCTGTTCTACGAGAATCGGGTCAAGCCCATGTTCCTACAGCAGGAGACCGATACCGCCGAGGTCGCCCGGCTGGAAGGGTCGTTTCGCCGATGGATGGGAGTCCTCGAGTCGAGGCTCGAGTCGTCGGAGACGCTCGCACTGGGTCGTTTTACGTGCGCAGACATCTCCGTGGCGTCGGCGTTGATGCACGCCGAGAGCTCTCGCATGCCGCTGGCGGAGCATCCGGTCGTGGACGCCTGGTTACAGCGCGTCCAACAGCGCCCGTCGTGGTTGGCCACCGAGCCGCCGGCGATGCCAGGATGACCGCACCCGATGGCCGACTACACCCAACGCGTCCACCGGGTGATGGACCACATCCGTCAGCACCTGTCCGAAGACCTGTCGCTGGCTCGGCTGGCAGAGTTCGCCCACTTCTCGCGATTCCACTTTCATCGGCTGTTCAAGAGCGTGGCGGGCGAGACCGTCGCGGCGTTCACCCGACGCGCCCGCCTCGAACGCGCGGTCTACCTGATGCGCGGCGCCCCCCACCGGGAACTGACCTCAGTCGCCCTCGAGGTAGGGTTCGCCACGCCTTCCGATTTCTCGCGTGTCTTTCGATCCGCGTATGGGATGGCCCCGAGCCAGTGGGATCGCAAGAGCCGCCTCGACGACGCGAACGACTTCGCCCCCGACCCAGCCGCGCCGGGCCAGAGTTTTTCGGTGGCGCGGGTCGAGCACGCCGCCTGTCGAGTCGGATACGTGCGGGTCCGGAACCCGTGGTCTTCCGATGCGCTCACGGACGGCTACGCGAGACTGCGAGCATCGCTACAGAGCACCGCAGAGCGCCCCGACGCGAAACTGGTTGGTCTGAGCTGGGACAGCGAAAAAGCGACCCCGATCGAACGGCTGCAGTACGACCTCGGCTTCGTCCTCCCCTCGGGGGTGACCGTGCCACCAGGCCTAGGCGTCCACGACTTCCCGGCGGTTCGGGCGGTCGAGGTGCACTGCACGTCACTACGCCAGACCGCATTCGCCTGGGCGTTCCTGTACGAACAGTGGTTACCGACCTCTGGGTTCGAGCCGGATGAGATGCCTGCGATCAAACGGTTTCGGCAGGTCCCCGATGTCTTCGACGCTGCAGCTTGGGACCTCGATTGCTCGATCGCGGTTCGGCCCGCACGGAGCTGAGCTACCCCAGATCCGGATTCGGGACCTTCTGGTTTCCATCCTCGTCGGGAAACACAACCGCCAGCGTCACGAACAGGTACCCCTCGTCATCCGTATCCAGTGGCGCAGCCGGGTCTCGAGTCTCGAGCGAAATGCCGGCGCGACCTAGCTGCGTCTCGAGTCCGACGAGATCGGCGGCATCGAGTTCGAACCGATAGGTGCTCATCCGGTTCGAATACTCGACCACGTCGTCGATGATGGCGCTCGTCTCCCCGAGACATTCCACGATCGCCGAGATGGCCAGCGCACGGGGTTGGTGGGTGTGCGCCTGAAGGGGGACCGGTCGGCGTCGCTTGGCCACGCGCCGAGGATGGCAGACCCTCGCCCCTGTGCAACCCCGAGGCGGGGCCCGCCTCAGCAGCCGGTGTTGCCCGTGTTCACCAACGTCCCGACCCATCCCAGAGTACCCTGAGTCGCCGCAAACGCATCGACCTGGCACGTACTCAGCGTGCTGTCGTTGGTGATCGAGATGGTGCCGCCGCTGCCAACGACCCAGTGCGTGGGCTCGAGCTGCTCCAAACTGTTGCCATCCAAGTCCATCGCGCCAACATCGAGACCTGCCGCAGCATCACCGATCGCCAGGTACTCGAAGTTCGAGAGGTCCTCCAAGCGCACTGTCCCTCCGACATCCAGCAGGCTTGGAAACTGAACCGGGAGTGCCAGATGCGCGATCGCGTCCAGGTTCAGCAGCGAGAGGTCACCGCCCACCGTCTGCAAGGCGGCAAAGTTGTTGGTGCCCGGTGGCAGTAGCGCGTCTTGTAGCGTGAGGTCGCCGCCCACCGATTCGAGGTCACTCCACAGCCCGGTCGACGTGTTGCCAGCCTCCAGGTACAGATCACCCCCCACCGACGTCAGGCTCCCGAGCCAGCCGTAGGCGGTGTAGTCGGAGCCCTGGCTCACGACGGTGAGGTCTCCGGGGATCGTGGTGAGGCCATCGAGGCCGGCGAGGTCGAGATTGAAGGTCGTGGCGGTCAGCGTCACATCGCCGCCGACCGATGACACGTTCTCGAGGTGAAGATCGAGATCGGAGATGTCTCCGCCCAAGCCCGGGTAGTCGGCACTGAGGCTCCCGCCAATCGTCGTCAGTTGGGGGAGGTCGATCTCGCGGATGGTCGGATACGGGGGCACACTGCTCGGATCCCGAGAGTAGACCAGGTCCACATCGCCCGTGACCTCGAGCAGGTTCGGAAGGCTGATCGACGGTGCCGCCGGGTTGTCGACCACGCTCAGCGAGCCTTCGATGGTTCCAACACACATCAACGCGTCCGCGTCCGCTTGGGTGGAAATGACGACGTTTCCGACGTGGGCCGAGCTCACCGTCCGAGTGATGCGGGCGATCGGAGCGTCGTCCGACTGACACTCCAGGGCGGCGTTGAACAGGTCCATGCCACCGAAGTACTCCGCGAGAATGCACTCCAACCCGTTGCCGTCGTCAAACGTGAGCGCGTTGTACGGCCCGGTCGTCGCACGGACGAACGCCTCCTGTTCGCACCCCGCGAGGTCCGTCCAACTCGGGATGGCAACATCGACGCGCCACTCGTAGACACTGGACCCCCCCAAGGTGGTCGGTGTGCTTTCGGTCGACACCGTTGCGAGCGTCGTGAACGGCCCGGCCTGCGTGGCTGAACTCTGCACGTTGAAGACCTGCCCCGCGCTGGTCCCCTGTCCCCAGAAGCTCACAACGCCGTCGGAGGCGACCGCCTCTCCGTTCTCCGGCGACAGCACGCACGAGGCAAGCGTCAGAGCACAACCCAAGGCGAAACGAGGCACACGCATCGCGGCGACGATACGCCGAGTTTCCGGCAGACCGAATAGGGAGTGTGGCTGGACGCCGCCGTTTCCCGACGAGCGGACGACCGGCCGGACGGAGAACACGCGGCACATTCCCTGTCCGCGGTTTATCCTCTGCGCATGCTTGGACCGCCCGCAGCCGGCTCGCGAGAGCCCTCCGAGATTCCGGTCCTCCTCACCGAGCGCCTTCGCCTACGCCCCTACCGACTCGCAGATCTCGATCCGCTCGCTGCGATGTGGGGCGACCCAGAGCACGTGCGCTTCATCGGTGCTCGCACCCGCCCGCGCCCCGAGGTGTTCGTCTCCCTGCAACGGCACATCGGCTCGTGGTTTCTTGTGGGGTACGGCTTCTGGGTTCTCGAATCTCGCGAGGACGAGAGCGTTCTGGGGGAAGCTGGCTTCCTGCCCGGCATGCGTGCGATGGACCCGGGCATCGACGACACACCGGAGGCCGGCTGGAGCATCGCCAAGACGCACTGGGGTCAGGGCCTGGCCACCGAGGCCCTACAAGCCTGCCTCGCATGGGGCGACCAAGCGCTCCCCTTCACCCGAACAGCCTGCATCATCGAACCCGGCAACACGGCGTCGGTCCGCGTCGCGACCAAGTGCGGGTTCGACAAGCAGCTCGATTCGATGCTCGGGGAGAGCCCCGTCGGCGTGTACACGCGCACTCGCCCCTGACGCGAGACGCTCGTCGGCGTCGACGGAAGCCGCAACCCACACGTAGGTTCTCAGCGGCAGGAAGCCCAGGATTGAGCATACGCGTCGGTCACACCTCGCGCGTGTCCCGCCTGCGCGATGGAATCGCCATGATGAAGAACATCGTCCCATGGGCGATACGATGAAAGGGTGAAGGTCCGCAGCGCCGGTCTCCTCTTTCTTTCCCTTGGCCTTGGTTGCTTTTCCGATCCACCCGCGGACGCGCAGGAGAGCACCTCCGAGAGTTCTGGTTCGGAGGGCATCTCCGAAAGCGGCTCGGGCACGACCGGCTCCACGAGCCCGGACGAGAGCAGCACCGGGGTGGCGCCACCACGATCGACGTGAGCACGACCGGGACCAGCATGGGAACCACCGGCGACGCATCGAGTTCCTCGACCGAGCCGAGCGAGACCGGCTCAGAATCGACTTCCGGGGGCGTCGAGTTGCTCGAGTGCGTCGAGGCCCTCCTCGATCCCGCGCTCGGAGATGAGGTCGCATCCGTGGACACGCAACCCCACCGAGACGACTTCGAGGGCTCCTGCGGCGGACAGACTGCCAAGGATGTGGCGTTCCAGTGGGTCGCGCCGTTCACCGACTACTTCGTCTTCGACACCTCCGGATCGGAGTTCGACACCGCGCTGTACCTTCTCGAGACCTGCACCGGCGAGGAGCTCGCCTGCTCCGACAATGTTCAAGGCGGCGTCTCCTCGCGCATCGTCCGGCGCCAAGAAGCCGGCGAGCAGCTCGTCATCGTTGTGGATGGCGAAACCGGTCAGGACGGGAACGCGGTCCTCAACGTGAACCCCGTCTCGTGTCCGGACTCGGACCTGGAAGGCGAAGACCTCCCTGGCACGTTCACCAACGTCGCGGGCACCGACACGTTTTCCTCGGGGTGCGGAGGCGGTAGCGGGCTCGAGCGGGCGTTCCGCTACACCGCCGAGGACACCGGATTGCACAGCTTCCGAGCGACCTCGACCACCTTCCAACCCATCATGAACCTGCAGGTCGGACCGGAATGCGGCGGAGAAGACCTTCAGTGCAACATCTCGAACCCCGGAGAAGTCGGGGGCGAGGTGATCCGCAATCTGCAGGCCGGGGATGCGGTCACCCTCATCGTCGACTCCGCGGGCGGTGACGGCGAGTTCGATCTCACCGTGGACTTCCTCGCGGCGCCCTGCCCTTCGGCAGCGCTCGCGGGTGGTGCGGCACTAGGGACGATCACCGAGTTCCCGCACGCGATGACGACGTCCTGCGGAAACATCGGCGAGTTCTCCAACGGGATGGTCGATACGTTTGGAGCCGCCACCTACAGCTGGACGTCCCCGGGGCAAGCCGGCACAAACTCGGGCTGCGACATCCTCGTGACCAGCGGCTTTCCAGCTGCGCTGAGCTTGCAAGCCGGCGCGACCTGTTCAGGCGTGGAGGAGCAGTGCTCAACGACGACGTATGACGGGTCCATCGAGCGCTACGTCAACTCGCTGAGCGTGGGGCACATCCCACCCACCGACTACACCATCACCGTCACCCAGATCGCCGAGCTGCTGACCGCGGTCGTCGACCACGACTTCGAGATCGAGGTCGTCTGCTGGGCAAGCGTGTGAAGGACGGAGTCAGCCCTTGCGCTGCGCCTTGAGCTGCTTGGCAGCCAGCGCGTAGCCGCCGTCGGCCCCGTCGACAAAGTGCACGTGATCACCGCGGTAGCTTGTGATCGCGCAGGTCATCAATGCCGCGTTCGCCACGTGCGTTCCGTACACGATCGTCCCGTCGGTGTAACGCTGCAAGAGATCAGCCTCGATCGCCTGATGCTGCTCATCGGTGACATCGAGCACCATGCGGAGCGTGTCGTCGAACTTGCGAAAGTCGGTGTTGGCGGCGACCTCGTCGCGGTAGACGTCCGCCGGGAAGCCCAGCGTCTGTTTGCCCCGCGCCATCCCGTAGCGACCAACAGCCGCCTGAGCCTTGATCACCTGCGTTCGAGCGATCACTCCCATGCCGCCAGACTTGCCCACGCTGATGCGGGCCTCGGTCTGAAACGCACGTCCTTCCGCGGCGACGTTGAGGTTCTCCGGCGCCACCGGCCGCCCTTCAGCATCCCCGAGCACGGCCGAGATTGCGTCCAAAACCTCGTGATACGCGATAGCCGCTTCGGTGCGATCCTCGGCGGTCGCCTGGACGAGCAGGCTGACAACCTTTCCGTGCCGGCTGCCCAGCGGTTTCCACCGACACTCGAAGCCCTCGAAGCTCGCATCGGATGGGCCGTCATCACTCACGGCGTAGCGGGCCCCCTCGGAGGTGTCTTTGATCCGCCGCTCCGCCTCGCTCAAGCCGGAGCCGGAGAACATCGCGAAGGTCGCGTTGGGACTGGCCCCAAAGCGCGCGACCCGAACCGCACAGTCGGATGCGTCCAGCTCTGCGACCGGAACCATGCTGGCCCGCATCGTCATGCCCAGTGCGTCCTTGGCCATCACTCGGATCCCCCGTAGCGCGGCATGGACCCGCTCCCGCTGCGATGCCGGGGTGAGCACGGTCGCCCCGTCTCCGCCAAAGACGAAGGGCAGATCAAACTCCGGCAGCGCGTTGCGCAACGCCACGATCGAAGCCACGCCCAGCGCGTTGACGTCCTTGTAGCGCCCCGCCTCGATGGCCTTGGTTGACCCCTCGACGTCCGTCACGACCACGTCCCAATCAAGCGGTACCGCGCTGTACCGCGCGGGGTCGTGCACATCCGCGAAGCGGTCGAAGACCGGTAGCGCAGCGTAGAAGCCCGGGGACTCGTCGGGCGTCGTCTCCATCACAAACGCAAGCCTACCAGGTCCCCGAAAAACCGTTGAACGACCCGCGCGCCGGTCCCATACTCGGCCGGCCATGGCGCGTGCCGATAAGCCTTCCGTCCCTGGGCTGCAGACCTCCGCAACGCCCACGTTTGTCGTGGGCGCGGAGCGGTCGGGGTCAACGCTGCTACGGCTGATGCTCGACCAGCACAGCAAGCTCAGCTTCTCCCACCAGATGGAGTTCCTGGTCGACTACACGCCTCCGGGACAGCCACACCCCGAGGTGTTGGACATGCTTGGCAAGCTCGCAGGCGATCCGGTGTTTCGCCGATCGAAGCTCAACGTCGGCGCCTATCCTTTTCGCGACGCACGCGAGTTGATCGAATCGCTGCTCTACCAGCGGGGCGAAGGCTGCGCTGCGATCGGCGGGACCGTCCATCGCCACTTCGCACGCATCCTCGATCACTGGCCCCACGCCCGGTTCATTCACCTCGTTCGAGACCCGCGCGCCGTGGCCCCCTCGGCCGTCCGCATGGGATGGGACGGCACCCCCTACGCTGCCGCCGAGCGCTGGGTCGAGTCAGAGCAGGAGTGGGATGCACTCGCCGATCGTTTGGATGACGACGCCTGGACCGAGGTCCGCTTCGAGGACCTCGCCACGCGCTCCGAAGAAGCACTCACCGGCTTGTGCGAGTTCATGGGAGTCGAGTACGAGCCCGCGCTGCTCGAGTTCCACCTGCACTCGACCTACAGCAAGGTCGACGGGAAGATCGCCGATGCCTGGCGGAAGAACCCCGAGCAGTGGGCCCGCGACGTAGAGATGCGGGCCGGCGACATGATGCTCAAGCGCGGCTACCCCCCAGAGATCTCCGACGTTCCCGAAGTCGGCTCGCTCGAGATCGCCGCGCTCTCGATGCGCGAACGTGTCATGCGAACCAAGCTTCGTCAGGAGCGCATGGGCGTCGAGTTGTGGGCGAAGTCGCTGGTGGCTCGGCGACTCCGCCGTTGGGTGGAGAAGGTCCACTCCGAGCAAGCCCAGGCCGAGTCGGCCTTCATCAAGTGACCGATCGCTCGGTCAGCGTGCGGGGTGCGACCGCGCACAACCTGCAAGACGTCGACCTCGACTTGGCGTGGGGACGGTGGACCGCGGTCACGGGTCCTTCGGGCTCGGGCAAGACCAGTTTGGTCTTCGACACGATCGTTCGCGAGGGCCAACGCCGAGTCCTCGGTGGGCTGTCCGCACGAGCGCGTCACCTGTTTGGAAAACTCGGCCGGGCCGAGGTCACCTCGCTGACCGGCCTGCCCGCTCCGATCGCCGTCGGTGTCCATGGCATCGCCAACGCTCGCTCCACGGTGGGCACTCGCAGCGGGGTGCTCGACCTGCTGCGCCTGGTCTTCGCTCGTTTGGCGGTCGACCCACGCGGGGAGGCGCTCACCCGCAGCCACTTCAGCTTCAACGTAGCCCCGGGCGCCTGTGAGGCCTGCGGTGGCTCGGGCGCCGAGGACCGCGTCGACCCGGCGCTCATCGTCGCCGACCCCAGCAAGAGCATTCGAGACGGTGCGCTCGTCCCCACGCTGAAGAACGGCTACACGGTCTACAGCCAGGTCACCCTCGAGGTGATGAACACGATCTGTCAGGCGCACGGTTTCGATGTGAACACGCCGTGGCAAGGCCTGACCGACGCCCAGCGCGACGTCATCATGGAGGGGACACAAGCGCTGAAGGTCCCGTTCGGCAAGCACAGCATCGAGTCCCGGATGAAGTGGGAGGGCATCACCGCCCGCCCCCGCGAAGAGGGCTACTACCGCGGCCTCGTCCCGGTCATCCGAGAGACTCTGCAGCGGGACCGCAACCCCAACATCCTGCGGTTCGTCCGCTCGACCCACTGCAGTGCCTGCAACGGAACCCGTCTGTCTCGCCCCGGCCGCGAAGCTCTGCTGGCCGAGATGACGCTGCCCGGCCTGCTCGCCGAGCCGATCGACAGCCTGCGCTCGAGTCTCGGCGGGATGATCGAGCACCCGGTCTGGAAGGCGGTCGAGCCGGCGGTTCAGGGTCGACTCCAGCGCATGCAGACGCTCAGCCTCGGGCACCTGAGCCTGGCTCGGCCCTCCGACTCCCTCAGCGGCGGGGAAGCCCAGCGCCTGGCTCTGTCCGCACAGCTCGGCACCCAGCTTGGCGGGCTGCTCTTCGCCTTGGACGAACCGACACTGGGCCTGCATCCCCAGGCGCAGCCTGGACTGAAGGAGATGCTCGATGAGGTCGTCGCGTTGGGCAACACGCTGGTCGTGGTCGAGCACGACCCGGACATGGTCCGTCACGCCGACACCTTTGTGGCGCTGGGGCCAGGCGCGGGCAGTGAAGGTGGCCGCATCGTCGAGTCGGAGGACCCCGAACATCCGCTGGGCGTGTGCCCGGACCGTCGCTCGCCCCGTCGCTCGCCCCGAGGGCTGCTGGAGCTTCGTGGCGCGACGCTGCATAACCTCCAGCAGGCCGACCTCACCGTGGCCCTGGGTTGCTTCAACGTGGTGTTGGGCCCCTCCGGCGCGGGCAAGAGTTCGCTGGTGTTCGGCACCCTTCTGCCCGCGATCTCCGGCGAGGCCGGCGGCCCGTTCAAAGCGTTGCGTGGCCTGAGCGATGCTGCGGTTGCGGCGGTGGATGCCCGCCCGATCGGCCGCACGCCGCGAAGCACACCGGCCACCTGGACCGGCCTGTTCGACCGCGTCCGCAAGGCCTTCGCCGCCACCGGCGAAGCCAAGTCGGCCAAGCTGGGCGCCAGCGTCTTCTCCTACAACAACAAGGCCGGTCGTTGCCCCCAGTGCGAAGGCCTCGGCGTTGAGCGTATCGGCCTGCACCTGCTCGAAGACGTCGAGCGCCCCTGCTCCGCGTGCGGCGGGGGCCGGTTTGGCGAAGTCGTGCTCGGCGTGACGCTGCGTGGCAGGACCATCGCCGAAGTTCTACAGATGACCGTCGACGAGGCGGTCCCCTACTTCGAGGCGGACCCCGGCGCGCACGCGATGGTCCGCGCCCTGCAGACGCTCGGTCTGGGCTACCTGCCGCTGGGGCACGGCAGCCATCAGCTCAGCCGCGGGGAGGCGCAACGGGTCAAGCTCGCGACGCTGCTGGGCACCACGAACGCAAAACCGTCGCTGCTGCTGCTCGACGAGCCCGACCGCGGCCTCCACCCGACGGACATCGCTCGCTTGTTGGGGGCGATCGATGCCCTGGTCGACGCCGGGCACACCATCGTGGCCATCTCGCACCACCGACACGTGTGGGCCGCCGCCGACCTCTGCACCGAGGTTCGCGACGGCGTGGCCCATCACGATGTGGACCTCGATCTGTCGCCGCTGTCGAGCCGACGCCCGTCTCGACCCCCAACACCAACGCCTGCGAACATCGAGCTTCGCGGCGTCACGACCCATGGGCTTCAGTCCGTGGACGTCGACCTCCCGCACGGACGCCTCATCGCCGTCGCAGGCGTCTCAGGCAGCGGCAAGACCTCACTGGTGTTCGACACCTTGGCGGCCGAGGCCTGGCATCGGTTCTCCGAATCGCTGCCGTTCAGCGTGCGTACGCAGATCCGCCGGCAGCCGCGGCCTCCCCTACACAGCGCCCGCGGACTCACGCCCGTCCTCTCGCTGCGGCAAGGCGGAGCACGAGCTGGTCGTCGCTCCACGGTTGCCACGCAGGCCGAGCTCGGACCGCTGCTGCGTCTTCTGTGGTCTCGAGCGGGCACGCCCACGGGATGGACGGCAGAACACTTCAGCCCCGACCGTCCGTTGGGAGCCTGCCCGCAATGCGCAGGCCTCGGCTCGCTGCCTCGCTGCGCCCCGAAGCGTCTCGTGACCGATGCTTCACTGCCGCTGAGTACCGGCGCGATGGCGGGCACCAAGCCGGGCGTCTTCTTCACGCTGCCGGACGATCAACACGTCGCCACGCTGCGTGCGGCGCTGGACGCCCTCGGGTTGCCGAGCGACCTGGGCAAACCATGGAGGGAGCTTCAGGCCGAGGTCCGCGACATCATCCTGTACGGTGCTGGGGACCTCGGAGTCGCGGTGAGCTGGTCGTTCAGACGCGGCAAACGAACCGGAACCCATTCCTTCGAAGGCCCGTGGCTGGGGCTGTGTGCGTTGGTCGAGCGGGAGGCGATTCGGCGAGCCAAGCGAAAGGACGCGGCGGCGTGGCAGGTGCCGTTGGAGGCGCGGCCGTGTGATGCCTGCGACGGGGCCGGGCTCCAGCCCGAGGTCGCGGCGACGCTCGTTGGCGGGCAGCGTCTGCCAGCGCTGCTGTCGCTTCCCGCGGACACCGTCCTCCGCACGCTCGATGCTCTGGAGCTCTCCGGGACCGCTGAAGCGACCTATGTCGCGCTGCGCCCCGAGCTCGCGGCGCGACTCGACGCGCTTTCGTCCCTGGGGCTCGGCCATCTTGCGCTCGATCGGCGCAGCCCCACGTTGTCATCGGGCGAGCTTCAGCGGCTTCGCCTCGCCAGCACGCTGCGCTCAGGACTCGTGCACACCACACTCGTGCTTGACGAGCCGACCTCCGGGCTTCACGCCGACGACGTTGCGACACTCATGGAGCGCCTTCGAGCCCTGCGAGACTCCGGCAACACCGTGCTCGTCGTGAGCCACAGGCCTGCCGTGCTTCGCGGCGCCGACGTTGTCCTGGAACTCGGGCCCGGCGCGGGGCCCCACGGAGGACAGATCGTCGCCCAGGGTCCGCCGGACGAGGTCTTGGCAGGGGATACGCCCACCGCCCGAGCACTGCGGACCTCCGCCGCCGCCCGGACGCCTCGTGCTCTGGACGTCGGTATCAAGCTGCGCGGAGCCCGAGCCCACAACCTACGGGGCTTCGACATCGAGCTGCCCTCCACCGGGGTCGTCGGGGTCACGGGCCCCTCCGGCAGCGGCAAGAGCACGCTGTTGTTCGACGTGCTCGCCGCTTCCGCCCACGCGAAGCAGGCCGTCGGGTGCGACGCGGTGTCCGGCCTCGATCACTTCGTCCAGCTCCGGAGCTCGCGCGACCCGGTCGGCAACACTGCACTGACGACGCTTGGCGCAGGCGCTGCTCTGCAAGCTGTGTTTGCCGCCGTCTCCGGCAACAGGCTGACCAAGACGGCCTTTTCCTTCGACAGTCCCAAGGGCCGCTGCCCAGCCTGCAAGGGCCGCGGCATCGAGACGATCTCGATGGACGTCCTGGCCGACCTCGCCCTTCCCTGTCGGGTGTGCGACGGACAACGATTCCGCCCCGAGGTGCTGGAGGTGCGTTGGAAGGGCCGTTCCGTCGCCGACATCCTGAGCACCGACATCGCATCGCTCGCCCCGCATCTCGAAGGGACCAAACTCGCCCCCGCCGCCTCCGCCGTGATCGACGCCGGCCTCGGTCACCTCGCCCTGGGCCGCTCCCGGGACAGTCTCTCCGGCGGCGAAGCCCAGCGCCTCATGCTCGCCGCTCGCCTCCTTCAGACGACGTCCCCCTCGCTCATCCTTCTGGACGAGCCGGGTACGGGGCTGCATGAGGCGGACGTGATTCGCCTGGTCGGCGTTTTCGATCGCTTGGTCGAACGCGGCGACCTGATCGTGATCGCCGAGCATCGCGAGAGTCTGATCGCGGCTTGCGATTGGCGAGTTGAGCTCGGACCCGGTGGCGGGCCGCAGGGGGGGGAGCTGGTCAGCGCCGGGACGAGCGGTGTCGAGAAGAACGGCGCCTCCGGACGCCGAGGACCATGAAGAGCACGAACACGGCCCGATCCGAGGGTGCCTGGCCCGGTGCTCGGCACCCCGAGGATGGTTCAATCGCAGGCGGCCCAGGTTCGCTCCGGTTCTTCTCCAAGAACTTGAAGTAACGACCGGCTTGTCGGGACAGCCGGGTCGGCGAGCACACGCTCGAGTACAGCGCCCCGTCATCTCCGGCGTACGCAAACACCAGATAGGTTCGCTCCGGCTCGAACACGCTGTCGCAGGAGCTCGAGGAGAACGAGTAGGAGGACGAGTCCTTGTGCCGTTCCCGTCGCATTCCACCGTCCAGGGTGATGACTTCGTGTGGGGGACCCTTGAAACTTCGCACCACCGCGAAGGGCTGCACTGTGGAGTCGCCCTCCCACCGAGACTCCACCGCGCGCCCCTCGAACACCACCGTCGCCTCATCAACGAGAGCTTGGAACGCCTCGTCGCTGTCGGGCTCGGCCCCCAAGCAACTGCATGCGCGTGCAACACTCGGACACGCCAGCCAGAGCACCACCGCAACGAGCACACCCCTCATCGCGACACGGTACCGCATGACTTGGTTCTCGCAGCTCCGCCAGCGACATCGTGCTACGGCCAGCAGTCGTTGTCGGGGCTCACGGTGTCGGGATGGTAATCACCGTTGCAGAAGGCTCCGTCGTTGGGCCACTCCCGCCCGTTTGCATCTACGTAGAAGTCGTTCGTGGGGTCGTGGGCAAACGGGCATAGGTCGCACCGGTCTCCGATGCCATCGAGGTCCACGTCGTGCTGCGGCAACCGACACGCGAACGACCACAGCTGATCGATGTCTCCGCCGACGTCGTCAAGCGTGACTGCGGAGGCTTCTTCTTTGCACGCGAGTTCGAGGGCAACATCGCAGGCCGGCGAGAGGTCGATGATTCCCGGGGTGGCTGCGACCCAGGGCGCAACGGGCGCGCAAGTATCGTCCCCGTCCTCGCAATCGAGGCGGATGGGCAGGCCCTCGGGCGTTCGCCAGACCCCATCTCCGGGGTACGTCCGGACGCAGCAGTAGCCATCCGCGCTCACATCGAAGAATCCGATGGCGCGTGGATTCCCCCGTTCACGGCAGCCTTCGTCCGGTTCGCACGCGTCGCCGACGAAGTCGCCGTCGGCATCGTCGCCCGACCCCTCCACGAGTTGCTCGGGGTTTGCGACGTGCGGACAAGTATCGCAAGCGTTGCCAATGCCGTCGCCGTCGTCATCTGCATGCTCGCAGGGACCGGAGTCCCCGCCGCACGCGCTCGTGTCCACTGGGATCCTCGGACACGCGTCGGTCTCGTTGGGGAGTCCGTCACCATCGAAGTCGTCCACGCCGGAGAAGCCCATGCCGACCAGGTCTTCGCAGGCATCGCCGACCCCGTTGCCGTTCGTGTCGGCCTGACACAGCGTCGGGTCGTCGTACGGGACCTCGACCCCGAGCGTGGCGGGATTGTCCGGGCCGAAGTCACCACAGTTGGGGACCGTTGGGCAGTTGTCGCAAGCGTCACCGATGCCGTCCTGGTCCGCATCCCCTTGGTACGGGTTGTTCCGAACCCACATGGAAAACGGAATCGCCCCGGTCTCGAGCGGGCCGTTGTATGTGGAGAGGGTTTGGCGACAGCTATCGCAAGCGTTCCCGATGCCATCGCGGTCCGAGTCGGAGGTGTTGTTCGGATCCCCAGCCACGAGCGGGCAGAGGTCGATTGCGTCGCCGAGACCGTCGGCATCGAGGTCGCTCTGGCCGGGATTGGGGACGCGTTCGGCGTTGTCGCAGAACAGAGGGACCCCGTCGTGGTCCTGATCGAAGCGACAACGATCCTCCTCGGGATCCTCACAGTCGGCGGGGATCATCGGTTCCTCGGTCTCGATTCCTCCCGGCTCATACGCGGCGCAGCCCCCCTGGTTCCCACCCGAGGAGTCGGCCGTCTGGGAATCTGACGAGCCTGACGAGTCCGACGAGTCCGCGCTCGAGGTGCCGCTTCCCTCTTGGCCATCCGTATCGCTCCCCCCCTCGGCAGAGCCGTTGGGGCATCCGGCGAGGAGTGCGAGCAGCGAGACCATGGCCGAAGGGCGATCGATCAAAAAAGCCATACGTAGGTAGTGTCCGGGACAGCGGCCTCGATCAATGGCCCTCGACGTTTTTCTGTCCCATCGCGGAGCGGGAGTCGGCTCGAAAGTTCCGGGCGACCGGAACTCTCGCGTCGAGGCTGGTCTCACGACGTCGGCGCGAGTCGAGCAGCACGCTCACCACTCAACCGCCCATCATATGACCCATCGCAATCGTCGCCCCACCTAGCGACCAGCCTCCATCCACCGGGAGCACCACGCCGCTGACGTACCGCGCCGCGTCCGAAGCGAGGAACATCGCCACGTCGGCGCAATCCTCGACTTGTCCCAGCCGGCCCAGCGGGACGGTCTTGGCAAGCGCCGCCTTCCTCGACTTGTCGACGAGCAGCCGGTCCATGCCTTCGGTGCCTTCAATGGGTCCGGGTACCAGCGAGTTGACCCGCACGCCCGCCGGGCCCCATTCCATGGCGAGGGTCTTGGTGAGCATGTCGATACCTGCCTTCGCCGCGCAGACGTGGGCCTGGGCCACCATGGGCACCCACGCTTGGGGAGCGGAGATGTTGATGATGGATGCACCGGGCTTGGTGAGGTGCTCGAAGGCGAAGCGAAGCACGTGAAACGTCCCGTTGAGGTCGATACCCACCACCGAGCCGAATGCGTTCGGCGACATCGTGACCGCCGGGGCGAGAAAGTTCCCAGCGGCACCGCTGACGAGTACATCGATGGGTCCTTGGGCCGCAGCCGCGGCCGCGATCGTCGCCTTGACTTGTTCCGGCTCCCGGACGTCCGCGATTCCGCCGTGGGCCTGCGGACCGAGCTCACTGAGTGCCGCGACCGCAGCGTCCACTTTGTCTTGTTTGCGACTGAAGACGGAAACCTTGGCCCCGGCGGCCGCAAAACCCTTGGCAATGCCGAGGTTGATGCCACTGGTGCCGCCGGCGATGAGCACGTGCTTGTTCTCAAACATGTGTCCATGTCATGGACTGCCGCAGACCGTGTGGCAACCGGGAACTCCCGGCGCCTCAGCCTTCGTCCTCATCCTCGATCTGCGGCTGTGCCCCGGTGCCTAGATAGCGAAACGCGCGCGCAACATGCTTGGGCGTCTTGCCCACCCAGCGTGCCGCCGCCAATAGCTTGTCTGCAGCATCCGGCTCGAGCTCGCCGGATCCGAGGCGTTCGAGCACGCCCTCCCGATGTGCGTCGCGACGTCTTCGGTCCTCGCGGCTGCATTGGCGCGCCACCTCGGCGACGTGTCCGATCCACGGCCGGCCGACGTCCACGTCGTCACCGAGCAAGGGCTGCAGCGCATCGATCGTGGGGTCTGCGAGCGCCCGGAGCTCGGGCTGCTCCTCGACGCGCCCCTTCCGGTCCGAGCTTTCAGCGACCCGCACCAGCCGGCGAATGTGATCGACAGCATGGAGCAGCGCCACGCGCTCGTGGTTGATCGCGCCGGCGTTGCGAGGGGTGTCGATCTTACCGAGATAGACGGTCAGCTCGGTGAGCACGGCGTCCAGGCCATGAATGCGCTCGGCGAGATCGCGCGCGGGGTCTGGCGACCGTGCCAGGAGCTTCTTGGGATCGCGCGCCAGGTCGAGGGCAACCCGAAGCAGGTTTGCCTCCTCTCGGTCTCCTGACCGACCGCGCATCGCAGACACCGCGAGGCGCGAGGCTTCGAGTGCGGCCCGTGCAGCGGTGATGCGTGCCGACTCCAACGCCACGGCGGGCACACTCAAGGAGGACTTCGGGAGGTCTGCGACCACCGCCTGCGCCGGTTTGGGCACGATGCGCTCCACCAGCTTGGCGAATCGGTCCAGCCACGGGTAGACGAGCGCGACGCCGAGCACGTTGAAGCCGGTATGAAACAACGCGAGCACGGTCTGGGGTGCGTCGCCAACCCACCGCCGAGCCAGCTCGGTGATCACCGCGAGGAACGGACGCAGGGCGATGAGTGCGACGACGGCCGTGAGCACGTTGAACAACACGTGCGCCACCGCGGTCCGCCGAGCCGACAAGGAGCCGCCACTGGCCCCGATGATCGCAGTCACCGTAGTGCCGACGTTCTGCCCGATGACCAGCGCCGCAGCCTGCTGGAGTTCGACCCGGCCCGCGCTCAGCGCGATCAACGTTGTCGCCGCGGCCGCGCTCGAGGATTGCATCACCACGGTCATCGCCGCCCCGATGCCCACGAGCGCGGCTGTCCGCAACGGTCCGGGGAGGTCCTGCCCCCAGTTGAAGTCCACGTCGAGCCCCGCCATGCCGTCCTGCATGATGTCGATGCCCACGAAGATGAGCCCAAACCCCGACACAGCCTGAGCCAATCGAGCCCGCCGACCCCGGGTCACCAGCCGCAGCAGCGCCCCCGCGCCGACGAGCGGAAGCGCGATGGCACTGACCTTGAACTTCAGCCCGACGAGGGACACCAACCAGCTCGTCGCCGTGGTCCCGATGTTCGCCCCCAAGATGAGGCCCAGCGAGTCCGAAAACGTGACGAGGCCCGCGCTCACGAAGCCCACCGTGACCAACGTGGTCGCGCTCGAAGACTGCAGCAAGGCGGTCGCCACGACACCGGTCGCCAGCGCGCCGGAGCGCCGGTGGATCAATCGGCCAACGATGGTTCGCAACGTGTCGCCACCGAGCGCCGCGAGGCTATCGGTCATGAGGTTCATGCCGAGCAGGAACAGCCCGACGCCCCCGACGAGCGTTCCGATGGCGACCGCATCCACGGCCCCAGAGTAGACCAGTCCGAACCGGGTAATTCCAGCCGCACACCGTCTGGGTTCGCGGCCGACGAAAGGCGTCACTTCCCGCGAGCGCGCAGCTCCGTCCTGTGCTCCTCGAGCGTCTTCAATGCCGCACGTGTATGGCTAAGAGCGTTCTCTTCGGCATAACACGGGGTCTGTCCATCCGGCTTGCATGCCCTGGCTGCCCGGCGATGACGCGCGTGGAGAGACCGGACATCTCGCAGTGCCGTGACGGCCCCAAGATCCGAGGCAGCACCTGCGGTGGCGATACGAACCCCTGCCGACGCCGAGCGGATGTGGGGACGCAACGAACGGTAGAGGTCCGCGACGTCCTCGTCCGAGTACGCGAGTTGGCAGGTCTACCCGAACGCCGCGACCGGGCGAGCCCACTGCGAGCTGAAGTGCCGACCGAATCCCCACAAGCGGCCCTCCTCACACGGGCCGATCTGTACCCGCATGCCTGCCGCGCCGATGGCCTCAATCGCCCGTCGCCGTCCAGCAGGGGCGAGTTGGGGAAGCGCCGCGGCGAGGAAGAACCCGCCTTCGCGGCCAAGCGTGTCCGCGAGCCCCTCGATCGACCAGATCCGGGCGTCCCAGGCCTCGTCTCCGTTCGACTCGAGTCGGTCACGAGCTGCGATCGCGAACGCCAACGGTGCGCGACCGAGCGCGGCCGAGAGTTCGGCCGCCGGAAGGTCTCGGTTCCGAGTGAGGAACGCTCCCCGATAGATCCGAGCCAGGTCGAAGCCTGCGGCCGCGAGGCGATCGGGCCCGAAGAACGAGTCATCGCGGCCATCCCAGTCGAGCAGCCGCTCGGCGACCACCTCGTTGCACGACCCCCCCGCATCGGCGGTTCGGATCAGCCCCTTGAGCTGGCGGCCTCGACGGCTGCTCACCGAGGTCCCGCAGGCACCACCGCCGGGGTTCGCGCGTCGGTAGAGCGCACTGGAGAGGGCGTAGTCCCCCGCAACCTCGGCAGCGAGCGCCACGTCTCGCATGACGTAGGAGTACCGGCCCCCGCCCCAGCGCATGTTGCCTTCGAGACTTCGATCGATGGTTCCGGGAAAGCCGAGCGACTCGAGGTACTCGACCCCCGTACGCACGATCTCCTCCGGGTCGCCGGCGGCCTGTGCCGCCTCCAGTTCCGCATAATTCGCGTCGCGGTCCAAGCTGAACTGCTCCGAGGGCTTGGTGCCCGAAGTGAAGCTGTTGTCGTCGGTCCCGACCGGCGTCCCTGCCTGCTCGACCGCAACCAAGAAGTACGCGAGGTCCGCCGCTTCCGACGGCGTCAGCGGCCGCGCCACCAGCGTCTTCTTCCGTTGATCGAACACGGCGAAGTCTCCCAGTGATGCCGCGACGTCCGAGACGGCGTCGGCGTCCGGAGGTGTGCAGGGCGTCGATCGAGCTTCGGCTTGGCGCGCGAGAAGGCTGTCGAGTGCCATTCTCGCTCGGTACCCGCCTGCACCCTGAAGCCTCAGCAAGACCTCGCCCGAGTCCTCGTTTCCTGCGAAGCCCAGCCACTGAACCAGCTTCCACTTTGTTTCGAACAACTCGGGGCTTCCTGCGCACAGCTTGTCCTTCGGATCGGGGCAGGCGTCGGCGATCTCGACGAGAGCCGCGATCGCAATGCTCGAAGTCAGGCCATGCTCGGCTGCCCTGCCGGCCTCGTCCTCGCGAATGCTCGCGCCCTTCAGCCCAGCGGCTTCCAGCGCAGCCATGGCCTGGAGGAGCGCGGGTTCGCCCGTGGGCTCGGCCTCGATCTCGGGCGCCTCCAGATCCGCGTACAGCGGCGGAACCACCGGACTCACGGGCGCGGGGACAGCCGCCTGACTCGGGGTGTGCGCGCAACCTGCAAGAACGACGGCCACCCACCCAAGACTTCGCGCATGCACCGTCAGCCAAGACAGCCGCGGGCCGGCAAAGTTCCCGCACGCGCCTTCCTTTGCCGAATTCGGCACCTCAGCGTGGCTCGGGCATCCGCCGCCGTCGAGCGCGGATGGTCTCGACCACTACGCTATGTGCACGCACCCCGCCTCGACCCCAAGGCCCCGTCTCGCACCGGCCCAGCGGCTCCACTACACTCGCGATGGGATGGGGTGGAAGGTGGCAATGCTCGGAGCGCTGGCGGTGCTTCAGGCTGCGTGCACCACGACTGAGTTCTTCACCTGCGAAGACTCGAGTCAATGCGGAGCCGCCGACGCACCGGGTACGTGCGAACCCTCGGGCTTCTGTAGCTTCCCCGATTCCGAGTGTGAAAGCGGACAGCGTTACGGCGGGCTCGCCGGCTCCCTCTCCAACACGTGCGTCAATCCTCAGCCGACCGGGACCGAGACCTCGACAACAGCGGTCACCACCTTGGATGCGTCGAGCGGTTCGGAGACCACGACGCAGCCCCCAGATTCGAACGGCTCCAGCTCGTCCTCGTCCGAGTCAACAACGACTCCCATCACCGTCTCTGGCCCGAGTTCTTCGAGCGAGGGCGGCGAAGCCAGCAGCAGTTCGAGTACCGGGGGTCCGATGGATGACGGCCTGGTGGGCTGGTGGCCGCTGGACGACGATCCCACCGACGGGGTGCTCGACGCGACCCTGCACGGCAACGATGGGACCTGCGTCGACGCCTGCCCGGAGCTGGACCCGGCGGGCTTCTACCGCTTCGACGGGACCCAGATCGCCGTCATTCCCGGCGGAGACTTCAACGCCCCTGAGTTCACCGTCGCGGTGTGGGTCCGGCCCCAGGGGGTCGCCATGACACCCGATCCGATCGTGTTCACCAAGCCCGCCGGGGACCTCGTGTGGAACTCCTGGGGGCTTCACTTCGACAATGGGTTCTCCGACTTCGAGTTCGTGATCGGGAACCCGGACGAGAACACGGCCACGGATCTCGAGGACGTGGATACCAGGAGCTGGCACCACTACGCCGGGCGCTTTGATGGAGCCACCGCCACACTCTTCGCGGACGGAGCCCCCGTCAGCGCCTCGATCATCGCGCCCGGCTACTTCCAGCTGGACGACAGCGACGTCTACCTCGGCGGGGACTTCGACAACGGCGGGCCCCCCGTCCCACGCTTCGCCGGCGACGTCGCGGACGTTCGCTACTACAATCGCCCGCTGAGCGACGACGAGGTCGCTGCGCTTGCGGCCGAGCCTCCGGCTCCTTGAAGCTGTTCTCAGGGCTCGTCCGGTACGCACAGGCCAGCATCACCCCACGGTTGGCAAACGCTTCCCGGATCGCAGCCTTCTTCGAGGGGGTTGCAAGGCGATGTGCAGACCGCGTCCGAGCCTTCACTCGGATCGCAGCTCGCCCCCGGGGTGCAGTCGGTGAACTGTGTGCACGCCTCGCCCACAGCGGACTCTCCAGGACGCACACAAACGAAGGAGCCTGGCCGCGACGCGACACAGCTGCGCCCCTCGTCGCAGCCGGCTCCGAGCGGGTCGCACGCGTCCAAACAAAACGTGACCGACCCGTGGTTCTCGGTCACGCACGTCTGCATGGAGTTAGCGCAGCTCGGCTCGAGCTCCGACCCCTCGCAGAACGCGACGCAGGTGCCCTCGAGCGTCTCGGGGTCGACATCGAAGCAATACGAGTCCGCGTCGCAGTCGTCGAACCCCGACACCACGGAGTCCTCGACGACACAGGCTTCCCCCGCGGGATGCCCCTTGGGGTCGATCGGACGACAAACCGTCGAGTTCCAAACGTTGCTTCCGTCGTTCGCCCACGGCACGCACTTCTCTCCGCGGGCGCAGTCTTGATCCCAGACGCTGCACTCCAGGCCGTACACGCCGCCGCCACCATCGGGGTCTTGGATGAACCGACCGATCCCCGTCGATTCCTCGCTCCCCCCACTCGAACCGAAGAAGGTGGTGCTGCTCGAGGAGTCCGTCCCCTCGCGGCTCCCGGTCGTGGTGAACGTGGATGCCGTCGTCACCGCCGGTCCGCTGGTCTGGACCCCGCCGGTCGTGGACCCGTTCGTCGAACTAGAGCTTCCCTCCATCGAGCTGCCAGCGTCCACCGCGGGCCCACACCCCGTGATTCCCGCGGCGAGTCCCAGCGACGCAGCCAGGGCCAAGCCCGTAATCATCGGCACCCCGGTTCCACAGAACGGACAGGACGAATCCGAAAGTCGAACATGCCTCTTACAGTCAGGACAGATTTTCATGGAGAGTCTCCAGCTGATTCGAGAGTCGTCGCGGGCTTCGGCTCACAGATCAGTGAGAACTGCCCGTGTCCGAACGGAGCCGGGTCCACGGGCGCACAGGGCTCAACGCGCTCCCGCATCCCCTGCCGGTCGAGTTCCAGGGTTCGGTGATGGCAGTAGGGGTTGTTCCCGGGCCGCCCCAGCAGCGGCTCCGACGTGGCCGCGCATCCGCCAAGGCACGCGTCCGCGTAGTAGCAGGTTCGGCAGAACCCCCACAGGTCCTCCACCGTTCGCCTCGAGGCATGCCGGAGCTCGCCCCCGCGCTCCCACAGAGTGCGCAGCGGGGTGTCTCGGACCGAACCCGGGCTGTGCCCCTCGCGAGAGAGGGTGGGACACGCCTTGAGCGTTCCATCGGATTCAATGCCCAGGATACTCGTGCCCGCCTGACACCCCTTGTAGTGCGCGTTCGAGTTTTGGCGACGACGGAGACGATGCTCGAGCGGACCGAAGTAGCCCAAGTTGTTGCCCGGCCAGACTCCGATCCCGTGGGCATCGAACAGGTCCAGCACGGCCTCGAGTTGCACGTAGGCCTCGGGCAGCATGTACGGCTGCAGGATCAGCTCGGGGACGTCCGCCGCGTTTCCGTGCGGAATGGTCAGGATTGGCTGCCACCCGGCGATGCCGGCCTCGGCGAGCCGGCGGGCGAGCGGCACCAGTTCGCTGAGGCTTCGCCGATTGATCTGCGTGTTGGCGCTGACCCGCAGCCCGAGCGCCTTCGCCTCCCTCATCGAGGTGAACGCCCGCTCGAAACTCCCCGGGCTTCGCACCGCGTCGTGGGTCTCTTGCAGCCCATCGATGGAATAGCCGACCTGCTGCAACCCCGCCTCGGCCAGCGTGGCGAGACGGTCCGCGTTCAGACCGCGTGCACCAGTGGTCATGGTGGCCCGCACGCCGTGTTCCCGCGTCCGCCGAACAACCTCGGGCAGGTCCGACCGCAGATAGGCCTCGCCCCCGATGAACGTGATCTCCCCGACCCCAAGCTCCGCCAGCTGGTCGACCAGATCCAACGACTCTTGGGTCGTCAGCTCGTTGCTGCGACGCTTTCCCGCCCGGGGACCGCACGCCATGCAGCGCTGGTCGCATGCGAGCGTGAACTCCCACACCGCATACGCAGGGCGGGGTCGCTCTTGAACCGCGGCGGGGTGAAACGTCCGGCTCTTCGGAACCTGGCCGATGACCGGCAGGTGTCTCGAAGGCTCAGCAGGGTGCACGGCTAGAGACTACCACCCGACGCTCCGGCACTACGCGGACCCGGCGGCGAGGTCCGTTCGAAGGACCTCCGCGATCGCGTCGATCACTTCGTTCGGATGAAACGGTTTCTGCAGGAAAACCGCCCCGTGGCTGCGTCGCTCGAGCATCTCGAACTCCTCCCCAGCGAACCCCGTGATGTAGACGATCCCGAGCTCCGGATGGGCCGCGGCGGCGCGCGAGACGAGCTCATCTCCACGACCGTCGGGGAGCAGAACGTCGGTGATCAAGACATCGAAGCTGCCCTCCTGAAGCATCTCCCACGCCCGAGCAAACGTCGCGGAAGTCTTCACGTCGTGCCGGCGCATGGCGAGCACGTACGCCAGCGTCTGCCGCAACGCCGCGTTGTCATCGACGAGGAGGATGCGCTGCGGCGCGAGCTCGAGACCTTCCTCGCCCCTTGCTGCCGGCAATGCATCGGAGACGAGCCTGGGAAGCGTCACGAGCATTTCGGTGCCCGAGCCGAGCTCCGAGTGCACCGTGATATCCCCGCCCGCTCGCCGCACGAGATCGCGGGCGGTGGAGAGACCAAGCCCGGTTCCACGGTCAGGGGCCTTGGTCGTGTAGAACGGCTCAAACATGCGCCGCTGCCCGTCGACGCTGATCCCAACGCCGGTATCTCGCACGCGGATCTCAACGAAAGAGCCAGCCAGCCGCGTCGACACCGACACCCGACCTCGGCCGCTGACCGC
Organism: uncultured Pseudomonadota bacterium; assembly: GCA_913061055.1. Taxonomy (GTDB): domain Bacteria; phylum Myxococcota_A; class Polyangia; order Nannocystales; family Nannocystaceae; genus CAJXVA01. The sequence goes on along the minus strand of CAJXVA010000011.1, from coordinate 22,277 downwards.
ATCGCGGCCGTTGGCACACAGGTTGAGAAGAACCTGCCCCAGTTCGTGCGGCGCAAGGCCCATCACGGAGTCCTCGGACTGAAGATCCAACTCGAGCTCGACCTGCTCCCCAATCATCTGCACCAACATCGCGCGCATCGACTCGACCTCAGCATCGAGGCGAGCCACGCGCGGCACGCCATCGCCCTGGCGCGAGAGCCCAAGCAGCTGCCCGGTGATGGCAGCGGCATGTTGGACGCCCTGAATGATCGTCGCGACGCACTCCTGCCCCCCCTTGCTCAGCTGCTCGGTCTCGAGCAGCGATGCCGAGCAGAGGATCGGCGTGAGCACGTTGTTGAAGTCGTGTGCGACCCGGCCCGCCAGGCGGCCAATCGCCTCGAGTTTCTGTGACTGAACACCGCGCTCGGCGGCCGCACGCTCGGCGGTCGCGAGCCGGCCGACGACGACCGAGCCGAGCTGTTGACCGTCGGCATCGAGAACCGGTCTCGCCGTCGCCACGATGGCCCGGATGGACCCGTCCGACACGGCGATCCGATACTGGACCTCGCTCTCGTCGTTGCCCTGCTGGTAGCGCTCGAACGTGCCGCGCAGCGCCTCGATGTCGTCGGGGATGACGGACGACATCCAGCCAAACCCTTTGAAGGCATCCCACTCCAAGTCGAACACCCGCAGCACCTCTTGGCTGGCGTAGATGCAACCATCCTCGGCGTGGTTGACGATCACGCCGAACGAAGCGCCGTCGAGGGCACGGTCCAAGGCCCCAGGTGCGACCCCCAGCCGCTCCATGGCGACGAGAAACTCCGGTCGCATCCGCACCAGGTTGCCCGCGAATCGCGGTTGTCGCAATTCGGGGGCCTTCCGAGTCTGGGAGGGTCTTCAGCCCCGTTTCGGACTCGCCTCAGTAGTGGGGCGGTTTCTCGTCCTGCGGGCCCACATCGGGAACACCGGCCTTCATCGTCTCTTTGAGCAGACGGACCTCGCGCTCCAGCACGGTCACCCGCTCCGTAAAGGAGCGAATCACCTCGTCCAGGTCGGCAATGGTCTTGTCCTGGTAGGCCGCGCGGACCTCCAGTTCGACGATTCGGTCGTCCATGGCACGGAAGGTACTCCCAAGCGCGCGCCGGGGCCACCGCCTCCGCTCCGGCGGTACTCTGGCGCCATGGAGATGGGTTGGCGAACAGGAACGCTCGCACTGACGCTGATGGTGTGGGGCTGTGACAGCGACGGGTCCGGGGGAGAGACCGAAGGGGCAAGCTCGGGCGCGGCCTCGGCCACCTCTGGAACATCCACGACAGAGCCAACCCTGGGTACCAGCACCTCGGACACCCCACAGACCAGCTCGACCACCACGCCGCAACCGACGACCTCAGCGTCGGGGACCACCACAACGGGCCCGGGGAGCGAGAGCAGCACAGAGGGTGGCTCGACGACGACGACGGGCGAGGCCTGTGCCAACGGGGTTCTCGACGGTGACGAGGTGGACGTGGATTGCGGAGGCGCCTGCGGCAGTTGCCCGACCGGCTCCGCGTGCGGCGAGCCGTCCGACTGCGAGTCCGAGCTCTGCGAGACCGGAAGCTGCTTGGGTCCCGCCGACGATTGCGACCTCGATGGTGTCCAGGGACAGCCCGGCGGCCTTGGGTGGGCGGACAGCTACAGCGTCGATGGACAGTGTTACTGCGCCTCGTCCTTCGACCACAACATCGGCGACATCATGGTCGACACCCCGGCTGGGCCTCGCACAGTCCTCGAGGTGTGCGAGGCGATCGGGCCCGGGCCGGGAATCGGCGACAACCCGATCTACAACGACATCCAGTGCGGCAACGGGCCCGCCAACGATGCCGGGGACGAAGACTGGTGTCCGGGCCGCGTCGACCAGGGCCAGGCCGGTTGCTGCACCGCCGGACCCACCTGGGATCTCAGCGTGTTCGAGCGATAACTGCACGAACCACGGACTCGCGGCGCGCATTTTTTGTACCCACGCGTGCATTCGACGTACGCCCGCAATCGGGAGCACGCGTATTTTCAACGACTTACGACGGGCGCGGGGCTTGCTCTGACCTGACTTCGTGAACATCCCGTTGATCGTTCTCGGAGCCGCAGCCGCGATGATCGTGGTCGAGCGCGTCCGCCCGGGCCGGCGCCTCCCCACCGCGCCGGGGTTCCTCGGCCGGGCCGTCGCACTCAATGGCATCCAGGCCGCCTCAGTGTTCCTGCTGGGCTCCACGCTCGACGATTGGTGGAGTCGGTTGGCGCTGTGGGACCTCAGCACGCTGGGGACTCTGGCGAGCGCGGCCATCGGCTACCTGGCGATCACGTTTGTCTACTACTGGTGGCATCGCGCCCGGCACGAGGTCGACTGGCTGTGGCGATCGCTCCATCAACTGCACCACAGCCCGGCCCGCCTCGAAGTCGTCACCAGCTTCTACAAGCATCCGCTCGAGATCGGGGTCAACGCCTTACTCAGCTCGGCGATCCTCTACGGACTCGTGGGTGTGAGCCCTGAAGCGGGTGCAGTCGCGGTGCTGATCACGGGCCTGGCCGAACTCGTCTACCACTGGAACGTTCGCACGCCGCGGTGGATGGGGTGGTTCTTTCAGCGCCCGGAGATGCACTGCGTCCACCACGAGCGGTCGCGCCATACGAACAACTACAGCGACCTGCCTCTGTGGGACATGCTGTTTGGCACATTCGAAAACCCGGAGGTATTCGACGCCGACTGCGGTTTCGAAGCACACCGTGAGGCGAGGCTCGGCGCCATGCTGCTTGGGGTCGACGTGAACGACGGCGCCGCCCCCAGGCCCGGTGGTGTCGCCACTGCGGTCGTGGGCCTGGGTCTGGTGCGAATGGCAGCCGATCCGCTCGGTCTTACGGTGCTCGGCGGGGTTGCAGCGGCGACGGGCGCAAGCCCGGCCCCCAAAGTGTTCACCGCGTTCGGCGAGTTCGAACCGTTTTCGACTGAAGTCACCGTCCGGTGGACCGACCGACAGGGGCTTCAGCACGCGATCCCGTTACACCCCGACGGGGCGCGGCTACACGGCGCGTACAACCGGAGAAACGCCTATGGCGCGGTGGTGGTGTTCCTTCCCGAAGCACGGCGCCAGCCCCTGCTCACCCCGATGTTCGACGCCATTGCCCATCAGTCGCTGTGTGGCGACCGCCCCCTGCTCGCCGAGCTCGGCGTCAACCCCGATACCGTGGCATCGGACGTGACGCTCGAGTACCAAGCGCGCCCGGGCACCCCAAGCATCCCGCCTCAAACCGTCCACTGCCCTCAGGACCAGAGCCATGCTTGATCTCCGCACCACCGTCCGCGTCACGCTCGGCTCGTACATCGCACTCCACTTCGCGGGGCTCGTTCCCTGGGCAGCTGAAGTCTTCTCAAACCGCGGCATGCTGCCCGACGGCAGCGCGAGCCCACTACTCCACGCGTTCCCGAACGTCCTCGCTGTGTGCGACGCCCCGAGCGTCGCCATTGGGCTCGTCCTCGCGGGCGCCGCCGCGGGGGTGGCGGTCGCCGCGGGGAAGCTCGATCGCGCCGCTGCGGGTCTGGCGTTGTTCGTCTCCGCCTGTCTTTTCGGTCGCAACCCGCTGATCGCGAACCCTGCGATGCCCTACATCGGTCTGCTGCTCTTCGCCTGGGCCGCTTCGCCCCAGCGCATGGACACCAAGGCTTGGTCCCCCGCCATTCTTCGAGCGTTGTGGATCTCGATGGCGGTCGGCTACAGCTACAGCGGCGTCACCAAGCTGGCGGCACCGTCTTGGGTCGACGGACAGGCGTTCTTCTATGTTCTGAACAATCCCCTGGCACACCCAGGGTTCCTCCGGGAGCTCCTGCTGTCCGCTCCGCCGGGAGCCCTCAAGGCCCTCACCTGGGGCACGCTCGGATTCGAGATCGTGTTCGCCCCCCTCGCCCTGAGCAAACGCGCCCGGCCGTGGCTGTGGGCCGGCATGCTGGGCATGCACCTGGGGCTACTGGTGCTCATCGACTTCGCCGACCTCAGCCTGGGCATGGTGGTCCTCCACATCTGCACGTTCGACCCCGACTGGGGCTGGCCGGGGCACCGGCGGGCGAAGTAGTCTCTGCGCCATGGACGACGCCCAGCGCCGGACCTGGCTACGCAACACAATCCTCAAGGCCAAGCAGGCGTACTACTTCGGCGGTCAGCCCATCATGACCGATGCCGAGTACGACGCGCTCGAGGACGAGCTGCGCGCCATCGACCCCGACGACGATGTCTTGGCTCTCGTCGGCGCCCCCGTCTCGGCCGACGCGATCCTCACCAAGGCCCGCCACCGGATGCCCATGGGCAGCCAGAGCAAGGTCAACACGCAGGAGGAGTTCGAGACGTGGTTCACCAAGAACGGCAGCCCGGTCATTCAGGCTTCACTCAAGGGCGATGGTGCCAGCGCCGCGGCCTACTACGCAGACGGCCGGCTCGAGCAGGCCATCTCCCGGGGTGACGGTATCGAGGGCGAGGACATCACCGCCAACGCGGTCAAGTTTCATGGCCTGCCCGTCCTCGTCCGGCGACCCGACGGTACGCCCTTCAGTGGTGCGGTTCGCTTCGAGGTCATCCTCACCGTCGCGAACTGGGCCCTCATCGACCCGACGCTCGCGAAGAACCCCCGCAACCTCGGCAACGGGATCATGGGGCGCAAGAACGGCAAAGATGCCCACTTGCTGACCGTCTATGCGTTCGATGTCGACGACGCGGACAGGGTCTTCACCACCGAGACCGAGAAGGCCGAGTTCTTGAAGGCGTTGGGCTTCACGCTGATGCCCTCGGAGCGCTGTCCCGACCTCGAGTCTTGCGTCTCGTACTACCGGCGGATCACCGCTGAGCGCAGCGACCTGCCGTTTTGGATCGATGGCGTCGTCCTGAAGATCGACGACCTCGAGGCTCAGGCCAAGCTCGGCATGACCTCGAACCGCCCCAAGGGGCAGACCGCGTGGAAGTTCGTCTCCGAAGGTGGGGAGACCACGCTGCTCGACTACGAGATCGGCGGCGGACACACTGGCGTTCTGGTCCCGACCGCCAAACTCGCCCCGGTGGAGATCGGCGGCACGACCGTGCAGAACGCACTGCTCAACAACTGGGAAGAGGTCGAGCGCCTCGGTGTTGCCGTGGGCGACACCGTGTACGTCATCAAAGCCAACGACATCATCCCCAAGGTGATTCGAGTGGTGCAACGTGCCCCCGAGGGGACACGGCGCGCCATCGAAGAGCCGACGCAGTGCCCATTCTGTGAGGGCGATGTTGGCCGTCGCACCAACACCGGCGGCGAGGCGGGCGTGGCGACGGTCTGTCTCAACCCCGAGTGCCCCAAGAAGTCCAGCGGCAAGATCGCGCGATGGATCAAAGGGCTCGACATTCAGGGCATTGGCGACTCGGTGCTCGAAGCCCTCATCGAGCAGATGGATCTCGAGAACCCCGCCGGCCTCTACACGCTCAACGAAGACCGCGACGCGCTCGCTTCCCTGATCATCAACCAGGAGCGAGAGATTCGCCTCGGCATGAAGCGAGCAACGACGATTCTCGATGCGATCGACAAGACGCGAACGCTGTCGCTCGTTCAGCTCATGGGCTCCCTGGGCATTCACGGCCTGGGCACCCGGCGGGTCGAGCTCATGCTCACCTCCGTGCCCGGGGAGCTCGACACCTTGGCTGACTGGCGCGGCGACAAACTTCGAGACCCCCAGTTCGCTGCGCGTGCCGGCGTGCCGAGCATGGGCGACCGTCTACAGGACGGTATCGATCAGGTGGCCGATGTCATCGATGCCATGCTCGAGCACGGAGTCACCGTGCAAGACGCCGACGGCCACGCACTCGTGGAAGCCGCCGCAACGGCCGCCGCCGATAGCAAGGGCTCGGTTGCCATCACCGGCAAGCTTCCCAGCGGCAAGAAGAAAAACGACTACAAGCAGCCCCTCGAGGACGCCGGCTTCGAGCTCGTCGACAAGGTCACGCGGGAGCTGACCTACCTCGTCCTCGCCGACCCGGACTCCACCAGTGGCAAGGCGAAGAAGGCCCGTGGCTACAACGTAAAGCTCATCACCGAAGACGAGCTGCTGGCCCTGCTCGAGGACTGACCCGACACTCCCGCAGCGAGGGAAACCGAGAGGCTTCCCTTACAGACTAGATATCCGTCGCAAGCGTGATCAGCTCGGAGATGAAGTGGCCACGGATCCGGATGAGGCTTTGGTGGTGCACGCTGACTCGAGCGGTGATGTTCTGGCCTGCGAGTCCGTGCCCCGCTCCGTCGACAATGTCTTCGTCGTAGATGTACTGGCGCGTCTCCATGTTGGCCACGAGCGCGGCATCATCCGCGTCCTGGTCGCTGCTCGAGACGGCAGTCTTCTTGGCAGGTGCTTTCGCTTGGGCGACGGCGGGCACGGTCAGGGCAGCAGCAACGGCGAGGGTCGGAATGATTTTGGGCATGGGCGATGCGTCTCTTTCGACCTTCACCTTGGCCGGCTTGGCCGAGTTCCGTGCAACAGCGACCGGTTCGATCGCAGCCCGCGCCTCCGAAACCTCGAGCACACGGGTTCGCGGAGGGTCGAGCGCCATGTCCAACGACGGAACGACCACCGCGGCCGCCATCACTGTGGACAGCGATGCGGTGGCGACCTTGGGCATCCCAAAACGAAGGCCGAACCAGGCCGATGCGACCGCCGCACGCTGGCGACGCTCTTCGACCGCGGTGTCGAACCGACGTCGAGCCGCTCGGAGGCGGGCGTAGACGGTGTTGAGATTGACGTCCAAACGAGCCGCGATCTCGGGTCCAGAACAGCCTTCGATCTCCGCGAGGACGAACACCGCGCACTTGTCCTCGTCGAGGGATGCGAGAAACGCCCGCAGCATCTCGCGGGCTTGGCCTCGTGCGATCGTGTCATCGAGCGAGACCGGCTCGCGCCGGGGTTCCGCGGACACCGAGGTCACCAGAGCGCGTCGTCGCCTCAACGACCGCCTGTGGGTTGAAGCCACACCTCGCGCAATCCCCCACAACCAACTCGCGAGAGAGCGCTGGGTATCGAACTCTTCGAAGCGGCGAGACAACACCAAGAACACCTCTTGCGCAGCGTCCTCGAGCTGGTGCGGCCCGACCCCCAGGCGAAGCAGTGCCCCTTGCACCATGCTCGAGTAGTCGCGAACGATCCGCTCGAGTTCCGGCTCTTGAGCGGACATCGAACGACACGTTGGCCGGCTGGTGTTGGTTCCGTGATCGATCACCCAAGAAGTTGAAACGCGCGAGCGGCTCCGGGGTTCCCGGCCGAGCGGATCTTCGAGCTACGGCGTGTAGCTGGGGTCGTTGGTCAGCACCAGCTCCGAGATCCCCGCGTGAGCGCCGCCTTCGGCCGGCTCGCGGTTGCCGAGCGTGAACTCGTGGGTGCCCGCCGACAGCGTCACCAGCACTGCGGGCGCTTCCCCGCACGTGGCGACGTTCTCCCCCGCCTCGACTTGGGCCCAGCTCCACCCGGCGGTCGTGGTGTCACAACCGTAGAACCATTCGTGCTGAAGACCGCCGGGGACTTCGACGTTGAACGAGTCGGGGTCACAACAGGTGTGAACGCCTGGGTCGTCGTCTCGGACCCTCCCAAACAGCCGATACGTCGAGGGGCACGCAACGTCGAACGTAAAGCGCACAGCCCCGGCGCCTTGGCTCAGCGAGAACGCGTACTGGCTCCCCTGAAACGTCCCAAGCTGCATCGGCTTGAAGAGGGTCGCGTCGCCCGCGGCCTGCGTGAGCGTGATTGGGACGGTGCAGTCGACGGGGTCCGGTCCAGAGGAACTCGAGCTCTCCGCACCTGTGATGCTCTCCGGTCCCCCGGACGACGACGTGGAGACCGATGCGTCGCCCGACGACCCAACGTTGCTCGTCAACTCGGGCTCTGCCGTGGAGCTCACGCTCGACGTGGTGCCCACCGACGGACCGGTGGTGGTGTCCTCACCCGACGAGCCGGCGACGGGTTCACCGGTCTCTGCGTTCTCGAATGGCGCCGGGCCGGACCCGCTCTCGAAGGAGCAGCCGACGATTGCCAAGGCGAGCAATCCAGCGACGCTTCGCACCCGAGCACAATCGGCCACGGGACCTGAATTCACAAGTGACAGCGCCGTTTGCATCAACAAATGAACCATGATTCACTTCTTGAGCAGGGATGGTGTATCGAGCCACACCCAAAACGCAGGCCCGCCAGCGTGCGCAACGCGATCAACTCCTCCAGGCAGCGCGCGCTTTGGTCGCTGAGGGCGGTTTCGCGGCGGCCTCCATTCAAGCGGTCGCCACCCGAGCCGGCATCGCGACCGGTTCGGTCTATCGCCATTTCCCCTCGAAGGCTGAGCTTTTCGTCGAGGTGTTCGCCGACGCGTCCGCTCACGAAGTGCAAACGATGGCCCACGCAGCGCAAGGGCACGCGAACGCCACCGAAGCCCTGCGAGCCGCAGTTCGGACCTGGGCATCCCGTGCGCTCGAGGGCCAAACCCTCGCCTACGCCCTGATCGCAGAGCCGGTCATCCCCCAAGTCGAGGCCGCACGGCTCCGCTTCCGGCGGGCCTATGTCGACGTGCTTCGCACGATCCTGCGAGAGGGCTGCGAGCGAGGAGAGTTCTCGCTCCCAAACATCGACGTTGCGGCCGCAGCGATCGTGGGGGCGCTGGCCGAGGCCCTCGTAGGGCCACTGTCCCCAGGAGACACACACGACCGCCACGCCGCGGACGCGCTCGTCTCCGACCTCACCCATTTCTGTCTGCAAGCCGTCACTCCCAGCGAACGACCCCACGGATCACGATGACCTCCCACGCTCCCCATTCGGTCCTTCCTACTCACCAGGTTGAGAATCAGGCGCCGGAGTTGCCACCGTTTGACCTGTACAGTGCCGACGCCCCGCTGCGCGAAGCGGTCGCGCGCGAAGGCGGCGGTTGGGCAAGCGAGCGCCTCGTCTCGCTCGGCACCGAGCTGGGCACGCCGGACATGTTCCACCGTGGCCACCTCGCCAACAAACATGCCCCGGAGCTTCACACCTTCGACCGCTTTGGACACCGCATCGACGAGGTCGAATTCCACCCGGCGTATCACGAGCTCATGGATCTTGCTGCGCGGCACCAGTTGCCGACTCTGCCGTGGAAACAACCCCGGGCCGGATCCAACGTCGCTCGCACCGCGATGATGCACCTGATGACGCAGGTGGAAGCGGGCGTCCTGTGCCCCGTGAGCATGACCTACGCCGTCGTACCGGCGTTGATGAACCAGCCCGACGTGGCAGACGTCTGGCTCCCACGGGTGCTCAGCGGCGAGTACGACCCGAGAATGATCCCCGCCGAGCAGAAGCGTGGGGTGACGTTCGGCATGGCGATGACGGAAAAGCAGGGAGGATCCGACGTCCGGGCCAACAGCACCAAGGCTCGGCCGGTCGGCCCCGGAGGTCCAGGCGGCGAGTACCTGCTCACGGGGCACAAGTGGTTTTGCTCGGCCCCGATGTCCGACGCCTTCTTGACGCTGGCGAACACCGAGCGCGGACTCTCGTGCTTCCTCGTCCCCCGCTTCCGCCCGGACGGCACGCGAAACTCGATCTTCGTCCAGCGGCTCAAGAACAAGTTGGGCAACCGAAGCAACGCGAGCAGTGAGATCGAGTACCACGATGCGTGGGCACAGATGGTCGGCGAAGACGGTCGAGGCGTCCGCACGATCGTCGCCATGGTTCATCACACGCGTCTCGATGCAGGCTGTGCCCCCGTCGGCATGATGCGGCAAGCGTTGACCCGCGCCGTTCACCACGTTCGCCACCGCAGAGCATTCGGCAAGCTCCTCATCGACCAGCCCCTGATGCGCAACGTCCTCGCCGACATCGCGCTGGACCTCGAAGGCTGCACGGCGATGTCGTTTCGCATCGCACGGTCGTTCGACGAGGCTGGCGACGAAGATCAGGCGCGGTTCGGCCGGCTCGCAACAGCGGTCAACAAGTACTGGACGAACAAGCGTTGTCCGCAGCTCGTCTACGAGTGCCTCGAGTGCCACGGGGGCGCCGGCTACATCGAGGAGTCGATCATGCCTCGCCTGTTCCGGGAGTCCCCGCTCAACAGCATCTGGGAAGGCTCGGGCAATGTCATCTGCCTCGACGTGCTACGCGCGATTCATCGCGACCCAGGATGCTTCGAGGTGTTTGTGTCCGAAGTTGAAGCAGCCGCTTCCGGCGACCCGGACATCGCGGCCAAGCTCAGCGAGGTGAAGGCGATGCTTGCAGACCCATCCTCGCTCGAACCCCGCGCACGACGGTTGACCGAGGACCTCGCGTTGATCCTTCAGGGCTCACTGCTTCGCAAGCACGCGCCCTCGCCGATCGCAGACGCGTTCATGCAAGCGCGACTGCGCAGCAGCGGGGGAATCGCATACGGAACGTTGCCGCCGGGTGTCGACGAGCATCTGCTGATCGAGCGCGCAACGCCGCCAGCGTAGTGCTCGTACCGCAGATCTGAAGTTCGTTCCGGGTTTCGTGGGACGCCTCAGAGCAAGAGAGCGAAGCGTCCCGAAGGGATGCGCAGCGGCAGAGATAGAACGTACCGACCACCATGAAGATACAAGGGGGGGCCGCAGAAACCCGGCACGGACTTCGGGCATGAGGTACTAGCAACCGCCGCAGTCGAACTGGGTGACCGCATCGACGCAGGCCTGGGTCCAGGCGTCGGTGCAGCACGCGGTCTCGATCTCGCACACGCACGTGGCGATCGCGATGTCGTCGCAGACGGGCGTATCGCTCGCGACACAGCAGCTGTTGCCGCCAACGCCGGTGTCTCCGCCTTCGGTCTCGAACCCTCCGGTTCCGTCGGTCCCGCCAACGGTCGGATCGACTCCAGTTCCACCGACGGTCGGATCGACTCCGGTGCCTCCAGCGGTCGGGTCGAGCCCCTCGGGGACGCCCGAGTACAAGCCACAGACCTGCGGGCGCGGCTCGACGCACACGCCGCCTTCACACAAGTTGGGTGCGGTGCAGATGCCCTGCGCACAGAGGTCTCCGAGCCCGGGGAGCGCCACACAAGAGGGCGGAGCAGCGGCAACGTCACAGTAGGAGTCGGCCGCACAGGTTCCCGTAGGACACTCCTCGCCCACACCGGGCAACGCCCTGCAGATGGGCGCATCGAGATCGGAGGTGTCGCACATCAGGTCGACGTCACAGGCATAGCCTTGCTCGGCTCCGAGACAGGCCTCGCCTGCGGCTGGAAGCGCGGCGCAGACAGGCAGCAGCGGTGTCGCGACATCGTTGCACCAAGCGCTCTCTTCGCATCCGAACTGCGCGGCGCATGGCTCCCCGATCTCGGGAAGGTCCGGCTCTTCGCAGGGATCGACACAGACGCCGTTGTCGCAGGTGAGGCCCTGGTGACAGTTGTCGTAGCCGTTGACCGTCGTGCAAGTTGCGCCCTTCTTCATGGGGCCCACCCACACTTTGCAGGGGCGCTCGCACTCGGCATCGGGATCCGCCATGAACACACCGCATCCCAGTCGCCCGATCTCGGAGATCTGGCGGTCGGCACAGTCGCCATCGAAGCGCAGCCCCTCCACATCGTTGAGCTCGGCGAGCGTCGACGAACCCACGCCGAGTTGCTGCAGGCAGTGGTCATAGTTCGTACCGCCGGGGTACTCGCAATCGCACTCGACCACGGCGTCGCAGACCCGACGGGAGAAGCCGTCGACGAAGCCGCTGACTCCGGTCTTCTCTTCCTTGCAGCCAACGAGACTCAGGCTGAGGCTCAAGGAGAGAAACGCGAGGCTTCCTGAGACGCGGACGGAGCTATGCATGCGGCAGGAGTATCGGAAGTCGCGCCGCGAACCAACCCTTCGCCGATTCTTTCGAGCGTCCACCCGCCACCACAGGCCGAACACCTAGGCACAAGACCGACCCCCGGGTCTCCGGGGCGGCGGCCGGCGGCAAGGGCCGGAGTTCCCCGATGCTGAGACCCGGGCGTCGACTGCCGCACGGACCTATTCGTCGTCCATCAGTTTGGCGGATCGATCGCGCGGCCACAGGGCCCACAGCCAAGCCGGCGCAAACACGACCAGTTCGGTGAGCATCACCCGGGCACCGCGGGTCGACAGCAACCCGGCGCCAATCGGCGAGACCGGAATCGGGCGCCAAGGGGCGAAATACCGGGTGTTGTCCAGGGGCCACAGCAGAGCGATACCGCGGCCGCCATCGGTCAGCGTGTCGAGCAGACCATGAGAGACGACCACGGCGAACACGAGCACGAGGACCACGTGGCGGGAGACGCCGGCCCGTCTCGGCAACGCCGCGAACACGCCGGCCAACAGCAACGCCGTCGCGATCGCATGGGACGCGCCGCGGTGACCGAACGGAGCTTCGTAGGGGATGCCAAACGCGAAGGCGACCACATCGAGGTCCGGCGCCATCGACAACAACGTCAGGCCGAGTGCGGCGCCCGCAAAACTCATGCGGGCCTCTGGCCGACTCGACAAGAATCGCCCCGCCGCCAACCCCACCGCGATGTGCCCGAGACCCGCCACCTGCGGTCCCGATGCTACGCCAATGCAGTACCCTTGCCCCCATGGACCTGCACGCGTACCTGCATGCGCTCGTGCAGCCGCTCGAGGTCGGCGACGAGCTCGCCGCAGGGGTGCGCTTTGTGGGCGCATCGACCGAGCTGGGTCCGCGACTGTGCTTCGAGACCCCATCGGGGCCAGTGGCGGTGGAGGTGGGCCTTCGTGAGCACATGCCCCGATTCGCGGTCGAGTCTGGCCCGTGGGCGTTGAGCTACCGCGCGGGGACTTCGGACGCGCCGGTGGACACCGCGGTCGGTCTGGCGTTGTGCGAAGCCGTCGCGCAGCGACTCGCCACCGACACGCCCCGGATTCCCGCCGCCGCTGCAGCGCCGCGCGTCCGAGAGGTCCGTGCCCACCGCATGTTGGAGTGGCGGTCGCTCGGTCCCGAAAGCCACTACACGCTGAGCCCCTACCTGGGGTGCACGATCGGATGTCGCTACTGCTACGCGCAGACCCGGCTCTCCCCGGCGCGCGCCATGATGGGCTTGCCTCAAGTCCCGTGGGGCAGCTACGTCGACGTCCGCGTCGATGCGGCGGAGGTCTTGCGGGAGGAGCTCTCTGAGGCGAGGCCGGGGCCGATCAAGTTCTGCCCGATCGTCTCGGATCCCTACCAAGCCCTCGAGCAACGGTACCGAGTCACTCGGGCCTGCCTCGAGGTCTTGGCTGACGCCCCCCCGGGCTTCACGACCATGCTCCTCACCCGCTCCGGTGACATTCTCCAGGATGCCGAGTCCATCGCTGCGCTCCCGGCCTCGCGGGTCGGGGTCTCGTTGCCCTCGGCAGACCCGGACGTCCTCACCCACTTCGAGCCCAGAGCGGCATCCCTCGCGACCCGCATCGAGGTCCTCGAACGGTTCTGTGGCCTCGGGGTGCCAACGATGGCCGTCGTGCAGCCGATGCTTCCCGGCCCGGTCGAAGCCCTGGCCGACCTCCTGGCCAAACACGTCCAATCGGTGAGCATGGGCGGGCTGCAGGGCACCAATGATGCAGGGCCCTTGTTCGATTCGGGCCCCTACCGAGGGTGCGCGGAGGATTCCTGGCAACGTGCCCGCTTCGCCGCCTTGGGCGTCGCTCTGGACCAAAGGGGTGTCGCGCGGTGGGACGGCGAGCTTCCGCCCGACCTCCGAGGTGGCGCATGACCGATGTGATCGTCATCGGAGGCGGACCCGCGGGCAGCACCGCCGCAGCCGCAGCCGCTCGCCACGGGCTCGACGTACTGTTGCTCGAAGCGGCTGAGCACCCGCGTCCACACGTCGGCGAGAGCCTGCTGCCCGGCATCATTCCGATCCTCGACGACATCGGGGCGCTGGCCAAGGTTCAGGCTGCCGGCTTCGCCCGCAAGACCGGGAGCACCCTTGCCGATTGGGGACGAACCCCGCGGTGGGACCTCTGGTTTGCCGACAGCGATGCCTACGACCACGCATGGTTCGTCGAGCGCGCTCGCTTTGACGCGCTCCTGTTCGAGCATGCAGGTGCCGTCGGTGTGGACACCCGCAGCCGGGCTCCGGTCCGTGCGGTGCTCGAAGAAGGCAGGCGCGTCTGCGGCGTGCGCTGGCAGGAGCGCGACACCGGAGTCGAGCACGAGACACGCGCCCGAGTCGTCATCGATGCGTCTGGACAATCGGGCCTTGTCTCGCGCGCCCACGCCCCACGGGACCACATCGAAGGCCTGCAACATCAGGCGCTGTGGGCCCACTTCGAAGGCGCCCAGGGCCTGCCCGATCCGCGGCAGAGACAGGCGTTCTTCGTCGCCCAAGCCGACCAGTGGTTTTGGATGTTCCCGCTGGCGAACGGGCGCGCGTCGGTAGGCGTCGTCCAGCTCGACTCCGGGGGTCGACGCTCCGCCCCGCGCTCCGACTACGACGCGCTGGTCGCCGCTTGCCCAGAGCTGCTTGCCGCGCTGGGCCCCACCGCCCGACGCCAGTCCGAGGTCCGTGCCGAGCGAGATTGGAGCTACCGCAGCCGACGCCCCGCCGGCGAAGGCTGGTACGCCATTGGGGATGCCGCGGGCTTCATCGACCCGGTCCTGTCCACCGGCGTCATGTTGGCGTTGCACAGCGGCTGGCTCGCAGCACAGTGCGCCCATGACGAGATTCGCGACGTCCGTACGTCCGCACAGGCCTGCGAGCACTACCTCGCCAAGCATCGCGAAATGTTCGACGACCTCCTACGGATGGTCCGCTTCTACTATCGGCAGAACGCGTACCGAGACGACTACTTCTGGGAGAGCAAGCGCATCCTCGACGCGGCGGGCGAGCGATTGCAGCCCCAAAAGGCGTTCATCCTGCTGACCTCCGGTCTGGTCTCCAACCTCGCCCTCGACGCGCGGGTGGACGCCCGGCTCCGCAAGACCGACGGGACGACGCTCGACAGTGCGCCCGAGGCCCTCGACTTCATCGGTGTGCACCTGCGCATCCGAGATCGAGACGTCGCGGAAGCGAGTACGGAAGGCGGAGCGCCCATCCCGGGGTCGTCACTGTTCCTGCTTGTCGAGCCGATCGACCCCAGCGCACCCGCGCTCTACACGAGCGCCAGCACGCACATCAACGCGATCGCACCTCGGCACGGCAACGACCCGATCTCCGTACCGACGCTCGCCCCGACGATCCGCTCGTTCGCCGAACTCGTCCGTACGCACGACGCCGGGGGCGACCTCGTTTCCCTGTGGCGGGGGCTGCGAGAACCGCTGAAGGACTGGACTCTCGCACTCCCGGACACCATCGAGTTCGTCCGCGCATTCGGGGACTAGGCCGCCCGCTTGCCTTTCCGGGCACTGAGACTTCGACTGCAACGCCGCGGATGTCTGCACTGCGGGCGGTCCAGAGATCTGCAACGACGGAGACGACAACGACGGGGACACGTTCGTCGACTGCGACGACTTCGACTGCAACCTCGATCCCGCGTGCGACCCTGCAGCCTCGTGGACCTGCCCCGCCCAGTACTTCGGTACCGACGACGGCTGCGACTGCGGCTGCGGCGTTGTCGACCCCGATTGCGGGTCCTCCAACGCCGCATCGTGCGAGTTCTGCGACAACCCGGGCAGCTGCGCCACGAACTGCGGCGAGATCGAGGCGAACGACAACTCGCAGTGCCTCTGAGGCGATGCCCCCAAGCCCGCGGCTAGAACGACTCCGCGCCGAGGAGGAGCAGCAACAGCGCCTTCTGAGCGTGGAGACGGTTCTCCGCCTGGTCGAACACCACCGACCATTTGCCGTCCATCACGTCGTCGACCACCTCATCGCCGCGGTGGGCAGGCAGGCAATGCATGAAGATGCTCTTGTCCTTGCCGGTCTTGGCCATGAGCTCTGGCGTGACGGAGAACGGGCGAAGGATCTCGATCAGACGCTTCGCCTCCTCCTCCTCGCCCATGCTCACCCACGTGTCCGTGTAGACCACGTCCGCACCTTTGACCGCCGCGTCCACGTCGGTTTCCACTCCGACGCGTGTGCCGTACTTGTTCGCATCGGCACGCGCCCGCTCCAGCACCTTCTGGTCCGGCCGCAGGGAGTCCGGGCAACCCACGACCACGTCCATACCTGCGCGAGGCCCCGCCAGCATCAGCGTATGCGCGACGTTGTTGCCCGCGCCCAAGTACACCAGCTTCTTGCCCTGCGTCGTACCGAGGTGCTCCCGAACCGTCTGCAGATCAGCCAGGCCCTGGCACGGGTGATACAGGTCGGTCAGCGCGTTGATCACCGGAATCGAACCGTGCTCCGCGAGGCCTTCGACCTGGTCTTGGCCGTACGTACGAATCACGATCGCGTCCACGAATCGGGAGAGGACCTTTGCCGTGTCGTGCACCGTCTCCCCGCGGCCCATCTGCATGCCGGTGCCGCCCGAGCTGCTCAGCGCGAGCGGCTTGGCATCGAGCTGCGAGATTCCAACCTCGAACGAGATCCGGGTCCGCGTCGATTGCTTGGCAAAGATCATCGCGATCGACTTGCCGTCGAGTGCGGCCCGGTACTTCCCGGGCTCGGCTTTCACCGCGATCGCCAGGTCGAGCAGGCGGGTGGTTTCGTCGGCGTCGAGATCGAGCAGGCTGCGGAGATGTCGAGTCATCGCGGGCAACTGCACCCGAATTTACGGCGCTTGAAAAGCCGAAGTTTTTCACCCCCTCCCGGGCCGGTTTCGGGCATGGTCCTCCCGTGGGCCGTGACACGTGCTACCGCTGCTTTCGGCCCGCCGTGGGCTGCATCTGCGGCCTCGTGCGTCAGGTCCCCAACCGCACCCACGTCCTGATCGTGCAGCACCCTCGGGAGCGCAAGCACCCCTTCGGCACCGCCAGGATCGCCAAGCTCGGCCTGTCGAGCGTTGAGGTCCTGCTGGCCCAGAAGGAATACCCCGATGGAGATCTGTGGGTCCCGCATCGGGATGTCTCCAACGCCGCCGTCCTGTTCCCGAGCCGGGATGCCACCACCTTGGGCCAAGGCGCCCGCGTTTCCTTCGACACCCTCGTCGTCATCGACGGCACCTGGTCCGAGGCCAAGAAGCTTCTGCACATCACCCCATGGATGCGGGCGCTACCGTGTGTGGACCTGGAGCCGCCGCGCCCCGGGAACTACCGGATTCGCAAAGCGAAGAACCCCGAGCTCGAAGTGTCGACGATCGAGGCGATCGCGTACGCGCTTGGGCACCTCGAGCCCGAGACGGTGGGGATCGGCGGGCTGGTGGAGGATTTCGATGCGGTGATCGATCACCAGATCGGATTGCAGGCCGGGCGGTTCGTGCCGCGCGTTCGCAAGCGGTGACGGGCTGCTCGCGACCACGGCGCCACCCCGTATCTACGCAAACGGGCGCCGGGCCGAAGCTCCGACGCCCGGATGAACACCGACCGCTAGCTGCGGCGACGGCGAGAGAGTCCGAAGAGACCAAACCCGAGCAGGGCGAGCAAGCCAGATCCTCCGGGCTCGTTGCTGGTGCACCCGCAGCCATCGTCGTCGAGCGCGCCACCGGCCGAGCCGCCCTCGGTTTCTCCTCCGCTCGAGTCGCCGCCCGGTAGCGTGGTGGTTCCGGTCTCACCGCCACCGCTTCCGGTCCCGGTCCCGCTGTCAGACGTGCTGCCAGAGGTCCCATCGGAGGTGCCCGACCCCGTGTCTCCCGCGGAGTCTCCGGTGTCTCCCTCGGTGTCGCCCCCGGTCGTCTCACCACCGGTCGTACCGGAGTCCTCGCCTTCGACCTCCCAGACGGTGGCAAACTTGGCGTCGACACCGGTCGGTGTGTCCTCGTTCCAAACCGTGAAGATCCGCTTGCCGTCGGGCGTTGGCCGCAACTGAGACTCGAGCTGGATCGCGTCACCGGCGGCCAAGCGCTCGATGGGCTCGTAGCTCATGCCGCGGTCGGTCGTCCGGGTGATGAAGACATCGAGATCCTCCGCGCCGCCGAGGTGCTCGTAGGTGTTGAGCTGGGTTCCCCATGCAACGACGAAAGTGCTACCCGCCGAGCAGTGCTCCGCGTTGGTCGTGTCCTCATGCATCGGGTCACCGTTGGGGCAACCCGGTCCGTTGCCAGGCGTCTTGACGATGCGAGGCTCCCGAACGTTGATGCCCGTCTCGGGGAGACCAAGTTCTTCGGCGAGCTCGGCCAAGCTCTCGCTGGTGAGGTCGAGGGGGTCGGTCCATGTCGCCCCCCCATCGCTCGAGGTCCGGATCCAGAAGTCGTAATTCTCCTGGTCGGTGTAGGTCGCGACCGCCCAGTCCGGAGTGTAGCTGTAGCCCAGCGCGATGAAGTCGCCACGGATCAGGCCCCGGTGGGCGAGCGCGTTCTCGATGTCGACGTCGGAGGTTCCGGCGGTGAGGTCTCCACCGTCGGGCGTGGAGGCGCTGAGGTTCATGCCGTGGTCTGCACCGTAGGCCCCGGTATCGAGGTCTTCGTCGCCACGGATCAGACAGCCGTCGGGCGCGTCGCCCAACGCCACAGCGGTCAGTGCGATGACGGGAGGACTCAGGTCCTGCGGTCGGAACCCGGCGAGTCCGCCCATCCCGTCCTCGGGAAAGTACCCGGCACGCGCGACGATGTCGGAAGGACCTCCCGCATCGAACACTCCCTGCTTCCAGAAGATGAAGAACTTGACGTCGCTCTCGTCACCGGGCGTGCCCTGCCCGAAGAACCGCACCCGACGTGCATTCTCCTCGGGTTCGCTGATGATGCACCCCATCCGGGCCGGATCCTCGACCGCCGGAAACGCCTCCCCGGTGACGCCGACCAAACAGTTGCCGGGGTTGCCGGGGTCGTCCTCACAGCTCGAAGGTGGAGAGCCGAACGGGAACGTGTGATAGCGGATGTACTTGCCCTCGTCCGTGCCGCCGGTGCCCTTGGTCTCCTCGTAGGCGACGATGACGGTCGAGCCGAGCAGCGCCAGGTTTGCGCGCGAGGCCCCCGCGGTTCCAGACTCGATCAGCGTGGGCGCGCCCTGCTGCATCTGATCTTGGGTGTAGTTGTTGGTCAGGCGGGTCGGAGCCGGGAATGGGTTGCCGGCGGTGAAGTCCGCGATCGGCACCGCGGTGTACCAAATGTCCGTCCCGTGGCTGACCTTCGCCCCTGAAGCACCATCGCCAGGACCGTCCGCGTCACCAAGTTGTAGGCCCTGCGGGTCTTCCTGCCATGTGACCACCCAAGCCGCGTCGGTTCCACGGCTCACGTCCTGCTTGGCGTCGCGGGCTCCGTTGGACAGCTGTTGCGGGGTGCCCCACGTCGCACCGTTGTCGTTCGATGTGACGATGTACTGACAGCTGAATGGGATCTCCCGCTCATCGAGTTCGAGGTAGTTCACCGAACCCTGCGCGCCTCCGGGGCAGTACTTGTCGTTCCAGGTGACCGCGAGACGTGGACCGTTGTTGAACACATTGGCTTTGTCCGAATCGCCCGCGTAGGCCAAGGCGCCATCGGCCGGTCCGCGCCAGGCCGTTGTGGCCGAGGAGAGCTCGGCAGTGCCCGAGATGTTCACCGCGTCCGACCACTGCGACTCTTCGTCGCAGTCGGCCATCGACGCATTGCAGGTGCGCACGAAGATGTCCCTCGAGGGTCGCTCCGCTTGCGCCTTGACGTCGTAGACGGGCTCACCGGCTGCATCGTTGTAGACGGCAACCAACAGACCGTTGCCCTGGCGGACGATCTTGACCTTGGCTGCGCTGTCCGCAGGATGTGTCTTGTCGCCGGTTCCGGTCGACAACGTGATGGAGCTACCGATCTCGAGCTCGGTCGCGGCCTTCGCCTGACCCGCACTGAGTAGACCGACACAGAGAGCTCCGGTGAACGCTGCATGTGAGTACCTCATCACCCACACCATGGAGCGTCCGGCCCCCGAGCCAAGCAGAATAGATTGCCGTGTCGCAGGCAGACCGGTATCGACTTTTTGCGCAGAAAAACAGCTGGACGATGTCGAGACTCGAACGCATCCGGACCGTGCTCGAACGGTCCGGCTCGACGACGGCTCAACTCCCCAACAGCTCGATCCACTCCGAGGTCAGCACCGCCGTGCCATCCATCTCAACCCATACGTGGGCGACGGCGTGTTTGCCGTCCGGAGCCACGATGATGTCTTTCACGTCGGCATCGTTCGAGGTGAGCAGTGTGCTGCGCCCGGAAACACCGAACTCTCGCAGCCGCCAGGAACCGCTCTCCTTGAGCACCACCAAGCCGCCGGATCGGTCAAAGGACATCCCGCCGCATTCCCAGGTCCCCTCGGCCGGGGTGATGAGCCAGCGGGTCCGAAAACGGCGACGAGACACGTCGGCCCGCCGCGGAATGTCGTCGCGAGCGGGGACGGAGACCAGCGAGCGACGAATCGGGTCCGGAAACGAGACCTCGAGCGCGTTGCAACTCGCCGTGGCAACGATCAGAGTCTGAGCATCGACGACTGCCACGTGGGACACGCGAAGGTCGTCGTTTTCTCGACCGAACAACGCGCGAGCCGAGACGAAGCCCGCCCGCGGCTCGACGGCGTCCGGCTCGACGAGGGCAAGCCCCGACACACTCGAGCCCCGGCGCACCAAGTTCGCCACACGCGCGGTGAGTCCTGGCTCGATCCATGCCGCCGCCCTTGACCAGGGCATGTCCCAGCCGCCGGTGCGTTCGAGGGTCGGCTTGTGGCCCGATGATCCGGTCGCAAGCATCATGCCATCGCTGCTCACCGGCCCCATCATTCTGGGATCCCTCGCACGGTCGGGCAGTCCAACGGACTCGAAGGGACACGGGCCATCGGTCAGCTGCCAGGCATCGACGCGCCAACGAGCGGTCGCCGCGTCGGGGCGTGCGTCGAGCGCTCGGCGGACCGCGACACCATCTCCGGCCGCGTTGACAATGAGCCCTTCCACGTGGACTCCAAAACGCTCGTCACACTCGGCGTCCGAGCGCGGACGGTCACCGGCCAAGGCCTCCGGCGACAGGTACTTCAACGACGCCGAAGCATGGTGCTCGAGCGTTGCGCCGCGGCGATGCTTCAGCCTCCAGTGGCCCTCGTTGACCATCAACAGAACCCCGCCGTTGGCCAACGGAAAGCCCTGAGTCGAGGCGAACGGCTCTCCAAGACGCTTGGTCGGCAACGCCCACCGCACCTCGTCTCGAGCCTTCGTCCACCCGTCCTCGAGCTTGCCAAAGCTCTCCTGCGTCTCGAGGATCGCGCGGACCTGATCGATCGCTGCGGCCTCGTGCATGTCATAGAGCGGCTGCTGCTCCACCGGGTCGAGCGCCTCCCGATCGATCCCCGATTCGAGCAGACCGGCGTAGTACGGCTGCTCGAACAACGCGACCACCAGCGCCGAGAGCTTCGCGCCTGGACCGCTTGCATCCACCGAAGGCGCCAGCGTTCCGAACGTCGTGTTTCCGTCCGCGACCCGGACCACCGCCATGATCGCGCGCTGTGGAACCTGAGGTGCGTCGGGGTCGATCGTGGAGAAGTCGTAGAGCGAAGGAGGATGCAGCGCGATGTAGCCGTGCCCGTGCGACTCCGCCAAGGTCAGCAGCTGCGAGAGCCGGTCGGTTTGGGCGTGGGTGTCGGCCATCAAGCCGAGCCCACGCACTCCGGTGGCCAGCGGACGCGTTCCGGGACCGACGATCAACACCGAGTACTCCGAGGGGTCGACATGTCCAGGCCGCTCGCGAGGCCACAGCGCCGCGGCTGCGCCCACGAGGCTGAGAACCAGCACCGCGACCGCCAACCCCAGCCGACGCCGAAACGTCGAACTCAACGGCTCGATCGAGTTCCCGGAGACGTCATCCACCATCGGCATGGACACCCCGGGACCCCAGTGTGTTCCCCGGCTGCGAGCATTTGCGCCCGGAAGCTGACGCAGCGCTCCGCCTCAATCGCAGGCGACGTCGAACACGGCGCGCAGTCCCGACACCGTCCCCGCGACCTGTTCGGCCTCGTCGACGCGCCCCGCCAGACACAACGCCTTGACCCGGGTGACCCTCCGTTCGGCGGCAAGCAGCCCCTTCGCGTAGTGGGTCTTGTGCTGGTCGAGCAACAGGAGCGCGGCCTTCGGGTTCGAATCCCGCAGTTTCCCCCGCGCCGCCTCGAGCAGCGCGGTCTCGGCCTCGAGCGTCGACGCGGTGACTGCCGGAGCTTCAGCGGCGCGACGGCGTTTGGGCTTACGGACCTTGGGCTCGACCGGGGTGGCCGCGGGTCGAGCGACGTCCACCTCCGGCGGTATCGGTGCCGCAGGTGTCTGCGCAACAGGCCGGGCGATGCTGGGTGGTGGGAGCTTCGCGGCGGGCGTGGTCTCCCGGGG
>CAJXVA010000010.1 GCA_913061055.1 uncultured Pseudomonadota bacterium | reverse complement strand
CACCCACCCAGCCCGACTCGAATCCGACTCCCCCCAAGCCGAAGCCAGACCCGAAGCCAGAACCGAAGCCAGAACCGAAGCCAGACGCGAAGCCGGCACCGGACACCAAACCTGCGCCCGAGCCCAAACCCGACGCCAAGAAGCCGGGCAAAAAGAAGAAGGGCAAAAAGAAGAAGGGCAAAAAGAAGAAGGGCAAAAAGAAGTAGCCCTCCCGCTCCGCTCACTCCTGGGGCAGGACCCGAAGACGACTCGCGTCGGAGCTGAGCAACGAAACGACCACCTCCCCGAGGTTGAGGTCCGATGCGAGGAGTCGCTCGTAGGCATCGTCGATGTAGGCGTCGTCGCGGTCGTTGGGTGTCCGTTCCAACGTGAACTCGAACAGTCGTCTCGCCATACAGCGCTGCGCTTGCTCGTTCTCAGCGAGAGCCGCTCCAAGCTCGGCCACGCCCTCGACGTCATCGCCACTGGGGAGCCGACCGCTGGCGTCCACCGCCGTGTCGAACTCCGGGTAGATCTCGGCGTATCGGCCCCCGGCGTCGAAGTTCTCAAACAGGAATCCCAGTGGGTTGATGATGTTGTGACATCCCGCGCACGTCTGAGAGTCGGTCATCTGTTCGAACGCCTCGCGCGGGGGGAGGCCAACGGGGATGTCAGGGATCACGATGTCGGCGGGCGGAGGTGGGAGCTCGATGCAGAGCACATTCTTGGCGAGGAACGTCCCGCGGTGCGCCGCCCGGTAAGGCTCGATGGTGGTGTGTGCCCCCACGACGGCCCCATGCGAGAGCACTCCGGCACGGCCTGGCGTGCCCGACAACTCGAGCCGGTACAGGCCCTCCTCGTTTACAGGACCGGTGGGCAGCCCGTAGTACGTCGCCAGGGCTTCGCTTGCGAACGAGTAGTCGGCGGCGAACAGTTCTCGCATCGAGCTGCCGCTGCGCATCACGTGGGTGACAAACGCCTCTGTCTCCGCCTGCATGTCGGCCGCGACTTCAGGAAGGCCGGGATAGTCCTCGGCGACCGCAGCCCCATCGAGGTAACGGGCGTGTTCGCCAAAGTGGTCGATTCCCAGGTAGGACTCGAAGAAGCCGATCGCCAAGGCGTCCGCACGGGGGTCGGCCAGCATGTCTCGCACGACGTCTGCCACGCCCTCTTCGGTGTCCAGCGCCCCCTCGGCGGCAAGCGCTCGCAGCTCGGCAGAGGGGCTCTGATTCCACAATGCCAAAGCAAGTCTGGCAGCCATCTCGTGTCCGCTGAGGCGGCGAACCGCCGGGTCGTCGGTCTCCTCACCGACCTCGATCCGGTACAGAAACTGGGGACTCTGAAGCGCCAGCGTGAGCACCTGGCCAAAGCCATCGTCGGCCGTCCATGAAGCGCCGTCGTACTCCTGTGGCCGCGCCATCTGCCCCAGGTAGATCTGCACATCCTCCTCGATCGCCTCGCGCTTGAACAAGATGGGCAAGACTCGGCGGACTTCGTCCTCGACGCAGAGCTCGTCGTCACAGCCGATCGCCCGCACGAGTTCAGCCGCTGCGCGCTCGGCAAACGAGTGGTACGCCTCGACGCGTGTCGCATCGGCCGGCAGGTAGTTCGCCGGGAAGAGGCCGCTGGAAGCATCCGCCGGCACGAGATTGAACGGAACCTCGTCCGCAGCGGCGCCGAACGCCTGACGGATCACCCCGATGACCTGACTGCGACGCATCAACTGCATCGGTGCCTCGCCGGCACACGTCCCCTCGCACCCGTCGATACTGCCTGCGTCATCCCCACCGCCCGGCTCCGTATCGGCTCCGCCCGAGCTTCCAGCCGTAACGTCCCCGGACTCCGTACCGGCGGCCGCGGGCTCGCTGCCATCGACACCTTGGTAACAACCGGCCGCAAGCGCGGACAGAACAGACAACACACAGAGGCTTCGAAGCGCGCTCATGCCATCACCTCCGACAGGGGCCCAGTCGAGAAGCTCGGGTCACCGACGTGCTCGATGTCGTCGAACCCCATCGCGTGACACAGCGAGACCAGGAGTTTGGTGCTGGGCTGTCCGGGGTCGTCGGACGGCCGAAAGTTCTCGAACACGTCGAACCCGCCCCACTTGAAGGCTCGCCCCGTCTCGAAGTAGCCGACGTCGTCGCCTTGGAAGACGGTTACGGGCACGTTGTAGTTGGAGTGCGTGCCCCCTTCGGACATCTCGGACAGATGCACGACGATCATGTTGTCTCGGACGTAGTCGGGGACGGCATCCAGGAATCCTGTCTTGATGCGTGATGCTGTCCAGCGCCACAGGTCCGCGAAACACTGTCGGGCGAGAGCGCGCTGTTCTTCGGGCACATCGTCCCCCGCACCACAGTTGGAGCCACATCCCGCGGGCATGCTGTGCGCTTGGCCGTGAAGATCCATCGAATCGATGCCGGCATAGCGCTCCGCGTAGTCGGGGTCGGCCAAGAGCTCGTCCGCGACGCCCTCTTGACGTCGGAGCTGATAGCCAGCCACATGGGTCACCCCGCAGGCGAAGGCGGTGTTGACGACCTGAAACGTGGCCATGACAACCTCGTCCATGTGCGTCGAGGACCATTGTCCGATGTGCTCCGGCGAGACCCCGATGTCTGGAGGCACGCACTCGAGGATGTTGTCCAGCTTCTGCTCGAGATCCCGGATTCCGTCGAGGTGCGCATCGAGACGCTCCCGGTCTTCGACGACCAACTCGCCCCGCACCCGGCCGAGCTCTCCAGTCAGCGCATCGAGAACGCTGCGTTGCTTGGCTCTCAGTCGGCGCAGCTCATCCTCGCTCACCCCCAGGTTGGCGAACATCGCTTCGTATGCAAACCAGGGACCCCACAGCAGCGGTGCGGAAACGAGGGGGTCCTGCCAGAAGAAGCTGCTGTAGCTCGCGAGCGAGCCCGGGACATCGGGTGCGTTCTCATCGGCGATTCCTTTGGCGCGCCCGATCCGGAGCGCCCGTATCGGCGGCGGCGTCTCCCCGAGTTCGACACAGCGTTGCTCGATCCGGCGGCCCAAGACTTCGTCGACGGAGGGTCCGTTGTAGACTTCGCGGTCACCGACGCGCCGAACCGTCGTACCCGTCAACAGAGCTCCCGTCCCCTCGTGACCTCCATTGGGGGGCATCCCCTCGGAGTCGGCAGTGAACGCAGAGATGTTGTCGATTCCGTCGAGAATGAGGATGTTCTGCAGGTAGTCCTGCAGCGGCTCGTGCTGATAGGGAAGCCCATCGGTCACCAGGTCGGGGGACTCGGGCCGCCACGTGGTCATATCCGTGCCTTGCGCGGCCCCAATGATGAACAGGTTCTGAGCGCCGGGGCCCGCAGCGCTCGCCCGCAGCGTGGGAAGCAGCCCCGAGAGCAGCGCGGCACCCGAGCAGACCCCGGATGCCCGCAGAAAGTCGCGGCGTCCCCAACGCCCCGACGGGCCCTCCCCGCTGCGTCGAGCCACCGTACTGCGGACTTTTCCTTGGCCTTTTCTCATCGTGCTCCCCACCCTCGCGTGCACATCGCAGATCCACTCCGAGTGCGTGGTCAGCCTAGTTCAACGGCCGCCCGCGCCGTCTTACGGCGGCTGCGCGTACCCGCTGACCTCGGCGCGCGGTTGCAGTCCTCACGGCCCATCCAACACCCTCGGAGCCAAGGGGCGAGAGCAAACGCTGGACAGCCCCCACGACGAGGGTTTGTCCAGGACCCTGGTCGGTGCCATGCTCCGAGGCAAGTTGTCGGACACCGAACCAGAGGAGCCGCACAAGCCGGCGACGTGGTACCGCTACATGGACGCCTCGTCCTTGGGCATCGAGATCGCTGTGTCGGTCGTCCTCGGCGCGGCGGTCGGAATGTGGCTCGAGAAGAACGTCACCCACTGGGCCCCGTGGACCTCGGTCATTGGGATGATGCTCGGTGTTGCGACCGCCGCCCGGGCAATCGTGCGCACGGCCCGGAAGTACACCCGCCAGCTCCGCGAACAGGACGCCTTCGAACGCGCGGCCCAGACCGACACCGAGGGCGATGTCGAACCCCCGGCTGAGAACGACCGTTTGCCATGAACGACCAAGCCCGCAGCCGCCTGCTCTCCCGCATCCTTCAGTGGACGGTCGCGCTCACCGTTCCGGTGATGCTCATCGCCTGGTTCATGTGGGACTTCGCGACCGCGCTCGGCATCTTGTGCGGGTCTGCCCTCGGGGCGCTCAACTTCATCCTGCTCGGGCGTTCCATGCAGAAGGCGTTCGCCAACCCCGAGGAGCATCGCGGCTCCAAGTGGACCCTCCCGGTGACCATGCTGGTAAAATGGCCGCTGATCCTCGGCGGCCTGGCGATCGTGATGCTGTACCTCCCGGTCAGCCCCCAAGGTGTGGCGATCGGGGCCCTGGTCTCACTTGTCGGCGGAACCACAGCAGCGATGCGAGAGCATCGAGCGCAGCGGTAGAACCGGTCGATTTGGGAAACACCGAAAATGGTAAGCTGAGATACCGTCCATTCGCAGCATGAAGCCTACTGTTGTCGGTGGATGCAATGGACACTTCGGAGATGGGGACCCTCCGCCGCACTTCTGCTGGCAACGGGCTGCGGAACGACGAGCGGCAACAACGACGCTGGAGGTGATTCGGCCACCGACGGCATCATGAGCGCCAGCCAGACGGATTCGCAGGGAACGAGCGGATCGTCCGACACCAGCGACACCCTTGAAAGCGACTCGGCGACAGCGACGGGCAGCACGGGAAGTCCGACGGGCTCGACCAGCGCCTCGTCCGAATCCGACACCGATGCGCCGAGCGGAAGCACCGGTGTCCAAGCCTCGGATACCGACGCAGAAAGCAGCACGGGCGAGGCCGAGTGCGCCGCGGTCAGTGCCGAGGCAGAGCTTGTCCCGCTGCCCGCAGACATCATCTTCGTGGTCGACAACTCCGGCTCGATGTCCTTTGAGGCGACCGAGGTTCAGAACAACCTCAACGACTTCAGCATGCAGATCGCAGCCAGCGGCGTGGATGCGCAGGTCGTCTTGCTGTCGAGCTATCCGGACAATGGCAACGGGATCTGCATCGATGCTCCGCTCGGCAACGGCGGGTGCCCGGACGACGATACGAACCTGCCGGACTTCCTCCACGTCGACCTGCGTATCGGAAGCCACGATGCCTGGGAAGAGCTCGTCGACAGCTCGGCCGACTGGTCGGGTTCGATTCGCGAGGAGTCCTCCAAGCACGTCGTGATCATCAGTGACGATGACCCCAACATCTCCGAGGACGCCTTCAACACGGATTTCCTCGCGCTGGATCCGAGCTACGAAGGCTACTTCCACCACTCGGTCGTCTCGCACTCCGACTGCGACAGCGCGGCGAGCATTGGGCAGGAATACATCGACCTCTCCATCGCAACCGGTGGCATCGCCGCCGACCTTTGCGACCAGGACTTCCAGGCCGTCTTCGACGCACTGACCACCGCGGTCCTCGATGGCACCCAAGTCGCGTGCGAGTTCCCGATCCCCGAGCCCCCCGCGGGCGAGGTCCTCGACCCCGACGAGGTCAACGTGGAGATCGGCTCTGCCATGGGGGCGCTCGATGCGATTCCGCGCGTGGACGACGTCGATGGGTGCGGCTTGGTCGCAGACGGCTGGTACTACGACGACGCTGCGGACCCGACGATGATCTTCCTGTGCCCGCAGAGCTGCGCGACGATCCAGGGCATTGAGGACGGCGTCATCAACATCGGCTTCGGCTGCGAGACGATCTTGCCCGGCTGAGCCGGATCGACCAGTCCCTGCGGGAGCGATCCCGCGGGGTCTCCGCCTTCGGCCGATCCGCGACGAATCAAAGGATCCCGCGGGCCTACGCGTGCCGCGGCCGACGGGCCCCATTCCGAGCCCGGCGGAGCGTGAGGGACCTCGATCTCTGAGCCTCCCTCGCGGCCGAATTCGGCCAAAAACCGGGCCATAGGTGGCCGTCCTCGTCTTGCACACATCGTGAGGGTTTGGTACATGCCCGCCGACCCGACGCGGCGTTCCGCCGCTAGGACCCCCTCACGGCTATGGGCGACCACGACACCTGGTACTCGATTCTGCCGTTCTGGCATTCGCTCGAGGCGGCATTCGAGCCGATGCTCGCGCGCAAAGAGCCGTTCCTCATCTTCGGGGACAGCCACTTCACGCTGATCCACGTCGTCGGAGCTCTGCTCGCTTGCGCGCTCATCTTCGTGGCGACCTTCCGCTACCGGGGCAGTCTCAACGACACCACCGGCGGTGTGGTCCCCCCGCGCAAGTTCAACCTTGCGTCGATGATGGATGGCTTCGTTGGAGCGGTCTACAAGTTCTCGGTCGACGTGATGGGTGAGGAGAACGCCAAGCGTTACCTCCCGATCACCGGCTCCCTGGCGTTGTTCATCTTCTGCTGCAACATCCAGGGCCTCATCCCGGGCTTCCTGCCCCCCACCGACACGCTGAAGACGAACCTTGGGCTCTCGCTCATCGTCTTCGTCATCTACGTCGGCGTGGGCGTGGTGCGGAACCCAAAGCACTTCCTCGGTGAGTTCCTCGGCCCGAGCATCGGCGGCCTGCCTCTCATGGCTCCGCTGTTCCTCCCCATCGAGCTCGCTAGCCATATCGCTCGCCCGGTCTCCCTGGCGCTGCGACTGCTTGGCAACATCGTCGCTGACCACAAGGTCGTCGGCGCCATCGCGGGTCTGGTCGCGCTTCTGCTTCCGGTTCCGTTCTTGCTGCTCGGGGTGTTGGTCGCGATCGTCCAGACCCTCGTCTTCACCCTGCTCACCATCATTTACATTGGCCTCGCGGTTTCCCACGGCGAGGGCCACTAGATCTCCAGCTCCCATCGAGCTGCTCAGAAAAGAAGAGACATCATGAAGAACCGCATTGCAACGCTCTCCGCCTTCGCCGCCGCGTTCCTTGCTCCCGCCGTGGCACTTGCTGCGCCGGCAGCCGGTGGTCCCAACGACGGTATTTTCGCCGTCTGCATGTGCTTCGGCGTCGCCATCGCCGCAGTCGGTGGTGGTCTCGGCCAGGGCCGTGCCGCTTCGGCCGCACTCGACGGCATCTGCCGCAACCCCGGCTCCGCCGACAAGGTGTTCACGCCGCTGCTTCTGTCGCTGGCGTTCATCGAGTCGCTGGTCATCTTCACCCTCGTCGTCGCCCTCATCGTTTCGGGCAAGATGGGCTAGGCCACCGCGCTTCGGCGCGCCACCAAAGAGGCGGTTCGGGTTCTCCCGGCCGCCTCTTTTGCTTTGGTTCCGAGCCGGGCGTTACTCGACCGCCGGATCCTCGAACGGTAGGCCGCCGATCCGATCCGGCTCCACGAAGACGCTGCCGCCGTGGGCCTCCACGATGCGCTTCACAACCGTGAGACCAACGCCGGTGCCCGGGACCGACTTTGGGACGAGGCGGTGGAACGGCTCGAAGACGGTTTGAGTGTTCCCCTCGGGAATGCCGGGGCCGTCGTCCAGAACAGAAATCCGTGTCCGGACGTCGTCGAAGGAGAACTCGACCCGCACGTTGCGACCGCCGTGCTTGAATCCGTTGTCGACCAGGTGCTGGAGCATCTGCCGCAGCAGGACCTCGTTCGCCACGACCGGGCGATCGGGGAGATCGTAGCGCAGCGACATCCCCGGGTAGAACGCGCCCATCGTCTCTGTGAGGTCCTTGAGGATGGGAGCGACATTGACCTCCTCGGACTCGAGTTTCTTGTCGCGAGGCAACCGAGCGAGCTCGGTCATTCCACGAATCGCTTCGTCGGCGTGAGCGCGCACGCGGCGGACCTCCTCGAGCTCTCGGACCGCGTCCTCTGACAGCGCGGCTCGGTGGTCGCTTTCGAACATCTCGAGGAGCGCTCCGAGCTGGCGCAGCGG
Source organism: uncultured Pseudomonadota bacterium (assembly GCA_913061055.1). Taxonomy (GTDB): domain Bacteria; phylum Myxococcota_A; class Polyangia; order Nannocystales; family Nannocystaceae; genus CAJXVA01. The sequence continues at coordinate 42,570 of CAJXVA010000010.1, read as the reverse complement.
AGTCCGGACATCGTGGCTGATCGCATCGCTGATCGCTCGGAGTTCTTCGTGCGCGCTGGCGAGCTCGAGATGCGTCTGCACGAGTGTTGCCGCGTGGCGGTGGTGCTCCATCGCATCGACGACCATCTGAGCGAGGTCCGCAAGCACCGCACGGCCCGCCTCATCGAGCTCGCGAGGCTTTCGGTCGATCACGCACAGCGTGCCCATCGCAAAACCGCCGCTGACGGTCAGTGGAGCCCCTGCGTAGAAGCGAATGTCGGGATCCCCTTTGACGAGCGGGTTGTCGGCGAAACGCGGGTCGTTCGCCGCATCATTCACAACCAGGACGTCCTCGCCCATGATCGTGTGAGCGCAGAATGCGTCCGCCCGTGGGGTTTGCGAGGCGTCGAGGCCCACCCGGGCCTTGAACCATTGTCGGTTCTCGTCCACGAGCGAGACGAGCGCGATCGGGCAGTCCAGAAGGCGCCCTGCAAGCCTCGCGATTCGGTCAAACCGTGGGGTTGGAGGCGTGTCCAAGATCCCGTAGCGACGCAAACGTCGGAGTCGCTCGGACTCATTCTTCGGGACCGGAGCTGCCATCACCTCAGGGTAGCAGTCCTGGAGACAGCAGATGCGCCCAGTACGCCTCGTTCCGCACTCTCGGTTGACCCAGTTTGACCCATCCGCGCGACACCCGGTGTCGGTGCTGTGACTTCCCGATTCGATCCCCAGCGATCGGCGCCGAGTTCCCGATCAGGGAAGTCGGGTTGCCAACCCCAAAAAACCCGGCGGCCATTCGAGTTGTTCCTCGCAACCGTAGGACCGCGGGGCCGTCTGAATGGGCGGCCGCCCCGAAAGAGTTTGGGTTCCCCCCCTGTCTCCAAGGGACCGGTCATGGAGACCACACGCCATGAACAAGCACATCACCGCCTCGATCATCGCCGCTGCCTGCTTCACGCAATCCGGATGCACGATCATCTCGCACTTCGTCCAGAAGAAGAAGACCGACGACGCCGCGGCCGCCGACGCTGCCGACAAGAAGGATCTCGAAGCAACGGTCGCAAAGAAAGACCTGGCCAAGCTCAAGAAGGGATGTGCCGGGACTCCGGAGACGGGGAAAAAGGGCGACTGGTGCCGGGGTTACCAAGATGTCTTCACGGCCAACGCCACAGACATGCAATGCGACACGGCGTGGAACGAGTACAACGGCGCGAAGGATGACATCGGCCTGACCCAGCCCATGACTGAAGCCATGGCCCTCTCGCTCGCCGAGTGCGAGAAGTGGGACGTCTACTTCAGCGAGTTCGTGCCGATGATCGGCACGCCCGGCATTCGCCCGATGGACGACCGCCTCGAGAAGGCGTTCCTTACCCAGACCACCTCCGGCGGGAACATGGAACCGGCAGTGGGTTCCGCCGTCCTCGCGCACCTACTCGGCCTCCAGCGAGAGAAGAAGGCCGCCGGCACGTGCGATGACTATCTCGCTGCATCCGAGACATACGCCGACAACTCCACATACGTCGCGATCCTCGTCGAGAAGGAGTGCAAAGACGCCGTCCCGCTCTTCGAGAAGGGCCTGCTCTCCGACGACGGCTACGTCCGCGCAAAGTCGTGCACCGGCTTGGCCAAGGTCGGCGAAGAGAAGCACATCAAGCCGCTTCAGAGCCTCGCTTGGACCGACAAGTTCGAAGGGTCGAACTACTCGATGCCCGTGCGCGAGTCCTGCCGAGATGCGTTCGGCAAGCTCGAGACCCGCTTGTCGATGTAGCGGCGAATGGTAGGCTCGGTTCCGAGCGGCATGGAAACGGAACCGACCGACCTAGACCTGCTTCAGTCGTGGAGCACCGGCGACCGCGACGCAGCGAGCACATTGATCGATCGGTACTTTGAAGCCATCGCTCGCTTCTTTCAAAACAAGGCTCGGCCCGATCCTGCGACGCAGGACGAACTCGTCCAGTCCACCTTTGCAGCGTGCGTTGAGGCGCGGATTCGCTTTCGCGGGGATGGAAGCTTCCGGAGCTTCCTGTACTCGATCGCGTACAACGTGCTTCGAAAGCACTACGAGCAGCGTCGCAAGAGCGAGCGGGTCGACTTCGGAACCGTTTCGATCGTCGACCTTCGCACAGGCCCGTCCACGCTCGCCGCCCGCAAAGCCGAGCGGACCCTTCTGATCCAGTGCATGCAGCGGCTTCCGGTCGAGATGCAGACCGCGCTGGAGCTTCACTACTGGGAGGGCATGACAAGTGCAGAGGTCGCCGTCGCGCTCGGGGTCCCCGTCGGAACGGTCAAGACCCGCATTCGCACCGCCCGCCTCCGGCTCCGCGATGCTCTGACGGCCGCCGACGCTCCTCCCGCTCTGCGACAAGCCGCAGCTGAAGAGTTTGAGAAAAACTAAGGCGGCCGCAATCCCGAGCCGGGGTTTGCGTACAGCGGGAGCATGAAGCTTCTGCGCCTCATGTTCATCGCCCTTCTCCCCGCGTGCGCGGCCTCGACCGAGGCGGATGCCAACGAACCCGTCCAGGAGTCGTGGGTCTCCGGCTCAGAGAGCTGCGATGCGGGCCCCGGGGAGTATGAAACGGCCTGCTTCGACGAAGGGATCGGCGCGTGCTGTCTCACGGCATCCATCCCCCACGAATACGAGATGCTGGAGGCGCAGAAGAATGGAGACCTGGAGACTGCCGCGCGTCGGGAGCAAAAGCTGCGGAACACGCTGGAGGCCGGCTGCGAGGGGGACCACGAGCCTTCTTGCGCCGCCTTGGATCAGCTAGATTCGATGGCGAAGTGAACGAGCCCTCAAATCTGGCCAAGGACGGAGAGTCCTATGAGCTCCAGATACGAAGGTCCGCGCTCAAGGCTCGACTTCTAGGGCTTGCTCCTTCTGCCGTCGAGTTCGGCGACTACGAACTGGAGCGGGTCGTGGGCAAAGGTGCCAGCGGAGTCGTCTTTCGAGCCCGAGACCGTCGCCTACACCGCACCGTGGCTCTCAAGCTCCTGTGGGCACCGAGCGGATCGCGACGGACCTCGAGTCTCGACGAGGCCCGGGCGCTCGCGACGGTCTCGCACCCGAACGTCGTCGCGGTCTATGAGGCTGGCGAGTTCGCCGACTGTGCCTTCATCGCGATGGAGTTCGTTGAGGGTCGAAGCCTCCGCGACTGGATGGACGACGACCCCACCCCGGACCTCAAGCTCGACGTGCTTCGGCAGGCGGCGGCGGGACTGGCCGCGCTCCACAGAACCGGGATCACCCATGGCGACTTCAAGCCAGCGAACGCGCTCGTCGGTGGAGACGGGCGGCTTCGCATCGTCGACTTCGGACTGTCATCGGGAGTGGTGAGCTCCAGACCTCCGATGGCCGGCGGTCTCGGAACGTGGAGGTACATGGCTCCGGAGGTCCGCAACGGCGCCCCGCACAGCGCTTCTAGTGATCAGTACGCGCTGTGCAGGGTCGGCCAGGAGCTTCTGCCGGACGGAGGTCCACGACGAAGTTCGTCACGGCTTCTCAGCGTCCTGCAGCGAGGGCTCGAAGATGACCCCGCCGACCGATTCGACTCCATGGAAGCGTTGTGTGCCGCACTCGAGCCACCACCGGCTCGGCGGCGAAAGCTGTGGGCCGCCGTAGGCCTCGGAGCTGTCACCATGCTGGTGCTTGGCCGCAGCGTCGCCAACCCCGACGTGCCGGAGTGCACCGGACAGCTTCTCCTGACGGAACGCTCTCGGGCGGTGCTGGAGCAGAACCTCGCCTCGTCCGCCGAATCATCGTGGCCTCTGCCGGGTCGTGACGCGAAGATCCTACAGCGCTCTTCTTCCCTGCTCGCGCTGGGACGCTGGAAGGAAGGGTGCGCGTTCATTGAGGAGACGCTGGAAGAACGCGAGGGCCTGGAGCGACTCCAGTGCATGAGGGCCTCGTTCTGCACGGACCCGTCCTCGCTCCCTCGTCGAGCTCGCTGTTTCGGAGGCGATGTGGACTCCTGCGAAAAGCTCTCCATCGTCCACGAGTTCGAGTATCTCGACGCTCAGAACCGGGCCGCCTCTGGAGCCACCGACAATGGACTCGAGTATCATCGAACGATGCTTCTCGAAGCCACCTCCGAAGGCTGCGCCCTCGGCAGCGCCGCAATGTGCGACCTCGCCGACCGCGTCGCGTCACCCGCGGGTGCTGCCGTGGAGGGTGTCCCCGGCGGGGTCAACGGCAACAACGGTCGCTAGCGGCAGGTCTCTAAGGGCAACCTCTCGGTTTCCCCCGCAGCGGGAGCGAAGCTCCTTTCGCTCACCCTTCCAAGTTCGGGCGGCGCCCTCGCTCTGGTTGTGAGATGTGCTCTAGAACTTCGAGCTGACCGTCAGCATCAACAGGCGGTCGTTCGACTCCCGCAGGCGGCGGCTCAGCGTGCGCACGAACCTCCACAGGAGCTCGTAGGCGAGCTCGCGGTCCACGAACATCAAGTCGCGAAGGTCGTCCTTGGGGAGCATCAGCAGCCGCGCCGATTCGTGGGCAATCGCGTCGGCAGAGCGAGGGCAGTCGTCATCGACGATCGACATCTCGCCGAAGTACATGCCCGGGGCGAGGACGGCGAGCGCCTCCTCTCCGATGCCCGAGACGTTGCGAGAGATCCGAACTGCGCCCTCGACGATGAGGTAGAGGCCATCCCCTTCGTCGCCGTGGCGAAACACGGCCTGTCCGCGCTCGAGCCTGACTTCATGCACAAGCGAGGCGATGCGGCGCAGATGCACGGGAAGCAGCCCCTCGAACAGGCTGACCTTGCGGAGCTGTCGCTCGAGTTCTGCGGTCAGCTCTTCGCTGCTCGGCGAGACACCGGCGCCAACCTTGTCCGGCCCAGGTTGGGCAACGGGCGGCTGCTGCTGCATGCCGCCCAGTGGAGCATCACCGTCGTCGTCGGTGATGCCGAGCTCTTCGAGACCGGAACCCATGGGTACCGCGGAGCGTACTACGAGTGCCCGCCGTGAATGGGGGTACCGCTCTGGTAGACGGTTCGAAGCAACGGAGACCCTGCGTGGTAGACGAGGTCTCGGTAGTCCTCGGTTGCCAACCTCAGGATGTCGGCCTGACGTCCGGGGCGAAGGGACCCAACCTGGTCGTCGAGGCCCATGGAGGCGGCGGCATTGTGCGTGACCGCGCAGATGGCTTCCGCGGGTGACAAGCGGTTGCCATAGCAGGCGAGCCCAAGCACGACCGCCAGGTTCTCGAGCGCACAGGAGCCCGGGTTGCAGTCGGAGGCCACAGCCACGGCGACCCCGTCCTCGACCAGCGCCCGGCCATCCGCGAACGGCTTCCCCAGCACCATCGAGGTTCCGGGCAGCAAAGTGGCGACGACGCCCGCGTCTCGCAGGCCTGCTCGCTCGTCGGCGTCGAGGGCCAGGAGGTGGTCGGCCGAGGCCGCACCGAGCTCAGCGGCCAGCGCCGCACCGCCGGTGTGGCCGAACTCGTTGGCGTGCACGCGCAGCTCCAGGTCGAGTTCGAGTGCCTTGGTCAAGACTGCCCGCGACTCCTGCGGAGTGAACGCTCCACGGTCGCAGAACACATCGCAAGAGTCCGCAAGACCCTGCTCCGCAACCGCCGGTAGGATTTCCTCGATGACGCGGGTGAGGAACGCCGCCCGGTCAGCGTCACTGCCCCGAGACTCTGCGGGCACAGCATGCGCTGCAAGACAGGTCGCAGTGACTCGAAAGCCACCTTCATCGCGGAGACGACGGATGACCCGAAGCTGCTTGAGCTCGGTTTCGAGATCGAGGCCGTAGCCGCTCTTGATCTCGAAGGTTGTGGTGCCCGCCCGGCGCATCCGGGAGATACGAGCCAACGACTCCAAGTACAGCTCGTCCTCGGACAGCTCCCGCGTTTGGCGAACCGAGCTGAGGATCCCACCACCGGCGGCGAAGATCTCTTCGTAGTCGGCGCCACCGAGGCGCTGCTCGAGTTCGTCCTTCCGGTCGCCACCCCACACCAGGTGCGTATGCGAATCGACGAAGGCCGGCATCAGCGTGTCGCCCGAGCAGTCGATCACGCCGGTGCGACGCAGAGACGACGGAACCTCATCCGCGGGTCCGACCCAGGCGATCGTGCCCTCGTCGGTGACCGCGACGCTGCCGTTCTTGATGATCCGAAGATCGGACATGGCCGCCCCACGGCGCGGCCCGATATCGCCGGCCAGAGTGAGAACCGCCGAAGCTCGATGTAGAAGCATGCCCATGATTCAGCCCACGTCCTCGTGAATGGTTCGGCCGGGAACGCGCACGCCATGCTCTTTGGCGAACGCGACGGCTTCGTCGTAGCCGGCGTCCACGTGCCGGACGACGCCCATTCCCGGGTCGCAGCGAAGGACCCGTGAGAGCCGACGTGCCGCGCCGTCGGTTCCGTCAGCGACGACGACCATTCCAGCGTGCAGCGAGTAGCCCATCCCCACGCCACCGCCGTGGTGAAACGAGACCCAGGTCGCCCCAGCCGCGGTGTTGATGAGCGCGTTGAGGATCGGCCAGTCTGCGATCGCGTCCGAGCCGTCCTTCATCGACTCGGTCTCGCGGTTGGGCGATGCCACCGAGCCACAGTCCAGGTGGTCTCGCCCGATGACGATCGGACCATCGACCTTGCCGGTCTTGACCAAGTCGTTGAACAGCAGGCCGGCCTTGTCTCGCTCGTCGTATCCGAGCCAACAGATCCGGCACGGCAGCCCCTGAAACTTCACGTGCTTCTGGGCCAGCTCGGTCCAGCGGCGCAGCGATGCGTTCTCGGGGAACAACTTGAGCAGCTCGCGATCGGTGACCGCGATGTCCTCGGGGTTGCCCGAGAGCGCTGCCCATCGGAATGGGCCCTTGCCCTCGCAGAACAGCGGCCGGATGTACTCGGGAATGAAGCCCTTGATCTCGAACGCATCCTCTACGCCAGCCTTCACGGCTTGGGCACGGATGTTGTTGCCGTAGTCGAACGCGACCGCCCCGGCCTTCTGCATGTCGCGCATGGCCGCCACATGCCTACCCATCGCGTCGACGCTGCGCTGGACGTACGCCTTGGGGTCGTCGCGACGCAGGGCCTCAGCCTCGGACAAGGACAGGCCGTCGGGAACGTAGCCGTGGAGTTCGTCGTGCGCGCTCGTCTGGTCGGTGACCACGTCGGGAATGCGCCCGCGACGAACGAGCTCCGGTAGCACCTCGGCGCAGTTGCCCAACAGTCCCACCGACAACGCTTCGTTCTTGGCGACGGCCTCATCGATGAGCCGCAGAGCCTCGTCCAGGTCCTCGGTCGACTTCATCAAGTAGCCGTGATCGACCCGACGCTGAATGCGATCGGGGTCCACCTCGACACAGAGCACGGCTGCGCCGGCCATCAGCGCCGCGAGAGGTTGGGCGCCGCCCATACCGCCAAGACCTCCGGTGAGCACGAACTTGCCGTCGAGCGAGCCGCCGAAGTGGGTGCGGGCACACGCCATGAACGTCTCGTAGGTCCCCTGCAGGATTCCTTGGGTGCCGATGTAGATCCAGCTCCCGGCGGTCATCTGGCCGTACATCGTCAGTCCCAGGCCTTCGAGGCGATGGAACTCGTCCCAGTTCGCCCAGTTCCCGACCAGGTTCGAGTTCGCGATCAGCACCCTCGGCGCGTCCTCGTGCGTCTTGAAGATGCCTTGTGCCCGGCCGCTTTGGACGATCAGCGTTTCATCCGACTCGAGGTCTCGCAGCGAGGCCGCGATCCGATGGAAGTCCTCCCACGTGCGGACCGCTTTCCCGGTCCCGCCGTAGACGACGAGGTCCTCCGGCCGCTCGGCAACCTCGGGATCGAGGTTGTTCATCAACATGCGAAGGGCGGCTTCTTGGGGCCACCCCTTGCAGCTAAGCTCGTTGCCACGCGGAGCTCGCACCGGACTGTACGCCATGCGGGACCCTAGCAGCTCTGCGGCAAATGCCCGCGCAGCCGCACCCACAGGCGAGGCGAGGAGACACACAACACACGGAGCCCCAACCGGGAACGGGCCCGGCGTGTTCCGCGAAAGCCCGCCGCCCTAGTTGTTGCTGGAGCAGTAGTCGAAGCCCGAGGGGATCTTCGGGTAGTAGGCGATCGTATTCCAGCACATCTCGTCCTGGGTACCCGGACCACCAAACGTCGTGTTCTTGCGGGCGGTCGAGTCGTAGAAGCAGTGGTTGACGATCTGGTCACCCGGCATGATGTCGAAGTCGACCGGCTTCATGTTCTGGTTCTCGAAGTCGAACGGGTCATCCCGGTTGATCTCCCGAACCATCTCACCGTCGCGGTACTGCTCGCTGTACAGGACGCTCCCCAAATCGTGTGCGTGCATGGAGCTGCCGAAGACGTGGATCGGCTCTGGAAGCTGAGCCGCGGTGACCTCGCCTCTGCAGGTCATCACGTGCTCGTGTGCGGGCTCTCCGGGCGGGATCTCGATGCCGTCGATGTCGCCAAACACCAGCGTTCCGGCGTTGTTCTCGCGCAGCTCGTCGGTGACGTAGAAGTCGAAGCCAGAGCTGTCGGTCTGCCCCGAGACCCCGAGTGGGTTGTTGTAGTGAACCTGAAGGCGCAGCGTGACGTTGCCACCGGGCGTGTCCCCGATGAGATACCCAGCCTCGGGCGGGAGCTCGAAGCGAGTCTCGCCAGGAGCCCAGGCCCACACCATGTCGCCTTCGAGGTCGAAGCACGAGTAGCCGTTGGGCGACCCCGAGGGGTTCGCGGTCAGGGTCACGACGAAGTGGTGGACGTGCGCGACGTTGTCGATGACTGCGTCGAAGGCTGTGATGTGGCCGAGCTGGTCGAGGGAGAACGTGAAGTCCCAGCAGTTGTAGGACGTCTCGACTGGCGGGACGCTGAAGTTGTCGACACGAAGCTCGATCTTCTCACCGAGTTCGTCCGTGCCACCGGTCGAGGTCTCCGCACCCGTGGTCTCGTCGCCGGTCGTCGAGTCGCTCGGATCGACCGTCGTGCCCGGGTCGGTGGTCTCGGTATCAGGTTCGCCGGTTGGCTGGGGTGTGGTCTCGCCGCCGGTTGTCCCGTCACCGCTCGTCTCGCTTGCGCTTTCGGACCCCTCGTCGTCGGAGCCGCCGCTGTCACACGCCGACATCGTGAGCGCGAGCGCGCCAACCAACCACAGACCATTCCGAATCCCCACAACCATACGTCTGGGATATCAGATCTACCGGGTCTCAGGAAGCGAGCAGCCCAAACCGCCGGAGCAATCGGCAGACGTGCAGCAGCGGCAGTCCGATGATGCCGGTCACGTCATCCGCACGAATGTCCTCGAAGAGCGTGATCCCGGCGTCCTCGACGCGATACGCACCTACACAATCCAGCGGCCGTGCCGCTTCGACATAAGCGCGCGCCTCTGTCTCGCCGTAGGAGCGCATCGTCAATCGCTGCTTGTCGACGGCTGTCTCGAGTCGACCCGACGCAGGGGCGAGGGCCACGACCCCCGTCGTGAGCGTGTGAGTCCTTCCCGCCAGCGTCATGAGCTGTGCGACAGCCCGGTCGACCGAACCCGGCTTGTGCAGCAGTGTGCGGGGAGGGACGTCGAGCGTCGCGATCTGGTCAGCGGCGAGAATGAGGTGGCCCGGATGGGACTCGACGAGGCTTCGAGCCTTGCCTTCAGCCAGATGGAGCGCGAACGCTTCATCGGTCGAGGTCGAGAACAGACCCTCGTGGGCGGACTCGTCGAACTCAGGCGCGGCAACGTCGAACGGAATCGAGAGCCTTTCAAGGAGCGCTCTGCGGTACCGAGACGTGGACGCCAGCAGCAGCTTCACTTGTTGCGACACTTCTTGGTGAGCGCGGCGCCGAACCGGTTGCAGTCCGAGCTGGAACTGCTCTTCTTCTTTTTCTTCTTGGGCTTCGGCTTGGGTGCGGCCGTCTCGGCTGGCACCTCGTCGTCCTCGTCCAAGATCTCGATGACACCCCCGGTCTCTTGAGCGTCGGGGTGAAGCGGCGCGAGCTCGGCCAAGACCTCATCGCGCCGCGCGGGCAGACGGCTGCAGAGTTCGACGTCGTCCTTGCTCGCCGGGTCAACCTGTTCGGGCGCCTTCGGGACGGTGGCCTTCTCGACGCGGTTGTAGAAGTAGTACTCCGGCGCCTCCATCACCGCATCCAGAGCGGCCGCGTAGGACTTGCATGGCGCACTCGCGTCTGCCGCTTGCATCACGTCGAGTGCTCGGTTGAGACGCGCGTCGATCCGGGACGCGGTCGCTTCGTTCTCGCGCAGAGAAACCAGTACTTCGTGACGGGCGTCGTACTGAATCGGCTCTTGATCGTCGTTGACGGTCTCGACCAAGAAGTCGTCGCAGTAGTCGCCGACCCGCTTGAGCGAGAACGCGATCGCTTCGGTGCGGATCTTGGGCTTCCGCAGCAACTCGTGAAGCTGAGCGTAGAACGTACCCTCGTTGAGCAGCGTGGGGTCGGCATCGACTGCCTCCCCGTACACCTCCAGCGCCCGAGCGATCTTGCGCGGCTGCAGGGCCAGCGCCCTACCCTGACGCCACACAAAGACGGGTTCGTCTGGGAACTCCTCGCGAAGCGGGGTGAGCAGGGCCTCTGCCTCCTTGGCCTTCTTGGTGCTGTTGGCAGACAACAGGAGATCGACTTCGTTGAGCGCGGCGGCGGCCGGCCCGTTGTCATCGACCCGGCCAGCGCTTGCAGACCGCGGGCTATCGCCGCCGGAGACCGCGGTGCGGGTCTCTGTGACCTCGGCGGAGTCATCACCGCCCGCGCGAAGAATGGCCGCCGACCCCGCCACCAGCACCAACACGCCGGCAGCTGCTGCCCACTTCCAGACCGGTCGCGGAGCGCTCGGAGCGGGCGTGGGGACAACGACGGCATCCGGCACCATCTCCACGCCGGTCGAGCTCGAGGCACTCTCCGGGACCGTGATCTCGATGTCGCTGACATGCTCGTCCAGGAGCATGAGTTCGATGCTCTCGAGCGTCTCGATGACTTCGGTTGCCGTCTGAAAACGGTGGTCCCGGTCTTTTTCGAGCAGTCGCTGAGCAACCCCAGCGATGACCGGCGGAACGCTGGACGGCAGCGGCTTCGGGTCGACGGCGACTTGCATGCGCACCAACGCGACGGGGTCGTCGTTGTCGATCGGCAGTCGCCCGGACAGCATTTGGTAGAACAGAATGCCCGTGGAGTAGAGGTCCGCCCGGGAGTCGGCTTCGACCCCCATCGCCTGCTCCGGAGACATGTACGCCGGCGTTCCGAACACCAAACCTGCGGACGTCTTGTGGGTGTCTGTCGTCGCGTCGGTGAGCTTGGCGATCCCGAAGTCGACCAGCTTGAGCACTTCGTCGCCTTCGTGGTCTTGGGTGACGAAGACGTTCTCCGGCTTGACGTCGCGATGCACGACTCCGTTGGAGTGGGCGTGCTCGAGACCACGGAGGATCTGCAGGATCAACTCGACGGCCCGCGGCGACGCGATCGGCTTGCCGAGCATGCCCGTGAGCTCGGCACCCTCGAGCAGCTGCATGACCATGTACATCATGCCGTCGTCGGTCGACCCGAAGTCGGTCACCTGCACGCAGTTGGGATGGTCGAGCCTCGATGCCGAGCGGGCCTCACGCTCGAAGCGCGCGGACATCTCCGAGTTGGCGCTGAGGTTGGGGTGCAGGACCTTGATCGCCAGGTCGCGATGCAAACCCTCGTGATGCGCGCGGAAAACCGCCGCCATGCCACCGACCCCGATCAGGGCCTCGACTCGATAGCGTCCGGCCACGGTTTGGCCGACCAGAGACCGGAGGTCCTGGTGCAGTGTCTCGAGAGGGTCGCTCATCGGTTGGGAGCGCCGCAGGATAGCAGCACGCCGCGCAGACGGACGGTGCCCTCAGTTGCATTCCGGCGCCCAGATATGGACCGGCAAAGGCGCAAAAAGCGCCAAAAACGGCTCAGCGCACGGGTTTTGTTCGCACCGTGTCTTGCTCGGGATCCGAATCGTCGACCTCGGCCGCCGGCGCTTCGATGAACGCCGTCCCAAGGTCCCGTTCGATCCGAGCAAGCGCCTCCTGTGCCCAGTGGGCGAGACTGAGCTCTTCGCCGGCCTGGAAGTCCGCAAGCATCTCCTCCAGCTCCCGCCGGGCCCGCGCACTGTCTCCCATGATGTGGGCAACTTCAGCGTCGAGCAGACGCAACTGCTGCAGTGCGATGTGCTCGCCGACGATCACGGTCATCGCGTCCTTCGCCTCGCCCAGCAGTTCAGCGCCTTGATCTGCGTCACCCCGGCGCGCGAGCACGTAGCCCAAGAACCCGCGGTTGAGGTGTAGGTGGTAGTCGAAGCCGTACACGCTGGCCAACCGGATGGCCTCCCGGAAGGAGACTTCGGCAAGCTCGAGATCCCCGGCGCGCAGTCGCAGGTCACCGAGGTTGTGCATCGGCGTGAGCAGCAGACGCGGCAGGTTTGCGGCATGCAGCGCTCCGATGGCGTCCTCGGTCTCCGGGATGGCTCGCTGCGGGTCGCCTCCAAGAACGGCAAGGAACGCGATGCCCGACAGGTAGCTCTGGCGCTGGAGCACGGGACACGCCGCAGCGATCGGCTTCGCCATTTCGTGCAGCGCTCGCGCCTCGCCGAGCTGTCCCGAGAGCGACAGACATCGGAGTCGCACGCCCAAGACTTGGCATTTGTCGACGGGACTCGCCTCTTCGAGATCGATGATCTCCATCGCGAGGCGGCTGGCCCGACTCGCTTTGTCGATTTCCCCGGCGCCCAACAACACCTCGGCCTTGCGGTTGGCGATGCGAAGCTCGAGCGGGCGGTCATGCGCCGACTTGGCGGCCTGCGCTGCTTTGCCCAGCCGCTCGAGCGTGAGATCCATTTCAGCGTTGCCGGTCTGCGTGTACCGGTCGGCGAGTCCGAGCCAGAACGAGGCCTGGGCGCGGTCATCTCCGAGCAGCTCGGCGACGAGGATTCCAGCTTCGTAGTGGGCGGCTTCTTTGCCTGGATCTTCGAGCGCTCCGGCGGCGCTCTCGAGCAGCTTCACCTGCGCCGCGAGGAGACGGTCGAGCGACGCGGTTCGGCCGTACTTTCGCAGTCGAGCGATGATGCGCTCGAGAACCTGCGCTGCGAGTTGAGGACGCTTGGCAACAAACAGCGAGTCGGCGGCCTTCTCCAACGCATCGACGGATTCGATCGCCTCGGAGGCATCGTCGAGCAGGCGGGCCCGCAAGAAGACCAGCATCGGATCCCCGACCTCGAACTCCTCGATGCGCGCGGCCAAGTCCAAACGAGTCTCATCGAGCGACCCCTCGTATCGACGGCGGACCGCCTCACGCACAGATTCGTGGGCCAGGCTGACGGTGCTCGATCCCGACACCGGACTGCGCGAGATCAGCCCCTCGCCTTCGAGGCGCTCCAGCGTCCGGTTGAAGCGTTCTTTGCGAAGATCCGAAAGCTCGGCCAGCGTCGACTCCTCGATCGGCGTCTCGAGCAAGTACAGGATGCTGGCGATTTCCCATCCGGAGACGCCGAGCGTGTCCAGACGCGACTCGGAGCGTTGGGCCAGCGTCTTGTGCAGCTCGTCCGCGGCCGCAGAGGCGCCTCGCAAGGTCCAACTGTCGGTGTCGCGAACGAGGATCCCCTCCTCGATCAGCACTCGCAGGGTTTCGCGGAAGCTCAGCGGGTGGCCCCCGGTGAGCTTGTCGAGCATGTCGGCGAGGTCCCGAATGACGGGCGTATCTCCGAGCACCCCTTGCAGCACACTCTGCATCTCGCGGGCGCTGAACGGGCGAAGGTTCCACACCTCCGAGCACTGGTCCCGGCTCAGACCGCTGACGATCGGCAGCACCTTGGTGTGTGGCTCGGTCGTGGCGCACAGCAGGATGGGCGCAGCGGAGTGATCGATCGCTCGACTGAGCTGATCAAACTGGCGCCGGATGTCCTCGGGCGCCTTGGAGACCGCGGTCAGCAGCAGAACGTACGGCCGCTCCTTTGCGGCGGAGATCAGGAACTCGGTGACCGCCGCGGCCGCGGCTTCGTGTCCACGATCGCGCCGGGCGAGGTGCACCAACTCGGGGAACGAACGAACAACAACGCTGTCCTCGCCCAACGCGGTGGCGAGCTGAGCAACAACGCTGGCGAACGGACCCAGTGAGTTACGACCCGAGTTCCAGCAGCTGCCCTCGACGAAGAGACCATCCGCCAGCTGAACCTCGCGGCGAAGCTCTGCCATGAGCCGCGCCTTACCCATGCCCTCGGGAGCCTTGACGACGACCGTGCGGAGCAACCGACCAATGCGCATCCGCTCGGCCGATCCCGACGAAGCCGGGTCGAGCGATCCACCCTCGGGTTCGGGCTCGGCACCCACGACGGCGGCGGCCTTCTCCATCAGCAGGTCGAGGTAACGCGCCCGGTCGACGAAGGGCAGATGCGAAACGAGGACTCGAGCGAAGTCGCGGCGGCTTTCCTCGCTCTGCTGTCGGTTGCGCAGATGGGATGCCTCGCGCCGCAGCAGCTCGAGAAGGATGGAGCGCGCGCTTTGAGGTCGGTTTGCCGGGTCGGGCTGGAGCATTCGCCCCACGAGCTCGGCGACGACGGGGCCGGCGGACTGCAACAACGCGCCGGCCAGCTCGGGACGCCAGTCTCGCTGGACGCGAAGGACCTCGCGGAACGTCTTGCCTGGGAACGGTCGCGACCCGCGAATGGCCGAGTACATCGTGGCCGCGAGCGAGTAGATGTCGGCACGCGAGTCGGCGGACTCACCCCGCACCTTTTCGGGGGCTGAGAACCCCGGCGTGCCGAGGACGGTGATCGTGTCCTCGTCGCTCTCCGTCGCGTCGTCGTCGGTGTCTTCGGGGGGCAGCGGGTCCCGGAGCATCCGGGCAAGCCCGAAATCGATGAGCTTGGCCTGGGGCGGCACAGTCGGATCGACCGAGGCGCAAACCAAGACGTTGGAGGGCTTGATATCCCCGTGGACCAAGCCGAGCGCGTGAATGTAATCGAGCGCGCGGGCCAGCTGAACGAAGACCTCGGCCGTCACCTCTCGGGACGCATTCGCGAGAAACTCTGAGAGTTCGACGCCGCGAACGAGCTCTTGCGTGAAGTAGAAACCTTCTTGCTCCGGGCAGCGTCCAAAGTCGTAGACACCCGCGAGGTTCGGGTGGTGCAGCTGGGTCAGCAGTCGGAACTCATCCTTGAAAGCCTGGGCAAGGCCCGAGCCCCCGCCCGTTCCGGGCGTGCCGAAGCTCCGCGTGACGTTGGGACGCCGGAGCGACCGTGACTCCATTCGCGAGTTGTCCGCGAGCGGCAAACCCGCCAACTCGGCGTGGTCGCTCCGGATCAACTTCAGCGCAACCGCGCGGTCTTCGAGTTCGTCATGCGCCTCATAAACCGCACCGAACCCGCCACGCCCAAGAAGTCGTTTGACCGCATAACGCCCCGCGATGCGGTCGGGCTGAGCCACCACATCGGAAGAAGCGCCGGAATCCGGCGCAGTTGAGCGTTTCGCGGTCATAGCGCTATGGGGTCTCTGTTTCGATGGACTGTAGTGCAGAACACTGGAGCCGAACAACCCGAACGGGCGTGAGCTGAATACAGCCTAAAATTTGTGTAAGCCGAATCAACTCGATTTCAACGATAGTTTCGAGCTGACCGTATGTACATCGGGTTCATGGTAGCGAAATAGCCTACCCCTCGCTGTCCTTTTTGAACCGCCACGCGGCCCGGGCAGCCCACGGAGGCGACTTGCCCTCTCGGATCGCGGCGAAATGCGCCCGGCCCGTCGCGGCGTCTCCGACCCTCACAGTGAGCTCGTACGCCTGGCGTTCGGCATCTAGCCGGACAGATTCCGGTTGTCCGAGTCCGGCCAGCATCGCTGTCTTGTACGCGGCAGTAGCCGTCGGAGATTTCTTCGAGACGAGCGTCGCGAGCGCACGCGCGCGGTCGAGTCCGGCATCAACATCGGGGACGACCTCCTGCACAAGCCCAATCCGTGCCGCCTCGGTGGCGTCGATCGACTCGCCCGTGACGCCGAGCCGCACGGCATGCGCAGGTCCCACCAACAGCGCCAACTCGGCCGTTCCCCGCGCCCCTGGAAGGATGCCCAGGCCTGTTTCAGGCAGTGCAAAGGACGCTGCGGTGGTGGCCACGGTGTAGTCGGTGGTCAGCAGGTACTCCGTGCCCCAGCCGAGCGTCACGCCGGAGGGCACCGCGATATTGAACACCGGGAGATGTCGCAGCCGCACCATCAGGGCCCGCTGCCGCAGCACGTGTGCCGTGACCCGCTCCGAATCCCAGTCGCCTCGCTCGGTGACATTGGCTCCAGCGATGAAGATCGGACGACCCTTCTTACTCAGCCGACGAGACGTCGTGCACAGCGTGCGAATCGAATCGTTCTCCTCGAGGAGACCGCACAACGCTTCGAATGCCTCGAGCTGGACCGTGCCCATCTCGTTGGCTTTCCCGTGATCGAGTTCCAGGGTCAGCAGGTGACACTCGGGGTCGTGCGTCGGGTGGAGGCCTTCGATCGCAGACAGGTCCATCTCGGCGGACGATAACCGAGCGCCACGCGTTGGTCGATCACTCGCCGTTGACCAATGTTCTGTCCCCCTTAGGACCCCGTCGCGGCCTGCAGGCGCACGTTTTGACGTCTGAGCAGCGTCCAACGACAGACCTGCGGGGCCAACTCTGATCCGATTGGCGTCCCCCGCCGTACCCAACGCTGATGGGTGCACGAGCCGCCGCAGCAGGACAACTGCGCTGCAATCTCATGAGGGGTCCGTTCGTATCGTACAGCTGGGACCAGCCGGCATCCGCTGGAATTGCGGGCTGGGAGGGCCGCTGCGGTCAGACCTGCGTCGCAAACCTGCTCAAGAACCGTCGACCCGGTCTCCACGTCAGCCCCAGTCGCCTCATCGCGACCGGCGGTGGAGACCTCGGTCCGGGCTCGATGCCCTCAACCCTGCTCCAACTCATCAACAGCCGCTCGCCCCGACGTCCCTATCAGCTTCGCAACGAGCGACGCATCGTGGTCCAGGCCCACCCACACAACCCGATCGGATGCCTGCTGCAGTGGGACGAGAACGTGCTGCACTGGGTCACCGTCGTGGGGACACACGGACCGAACGTGATCTTCAACCACTGGGGACGACAGCAAACGCTGCCGCGCACGGAGTTTGACGAGCGCTGGGGCTTTCGCTCCCAAGGCGCACTGGACTGGACCATCTCACGCATGGGCGGACTCTCGCCGTACACCACGCTGAGCTGAACCACAACGCTGGCCGCGACCGCCGAACCCGTCAGCGGTCCGAACCGGTCAACTTGGCCAACGACGCCGGAGTGTCGAGGTTGTCGAGGACGGCGCGGTCCTCGACGGGAATCCGTCGCCTCGCGTCTCGCACGTCCGCTCGCCGTAGGATGGTCCGCACCGAATCGGTCGGGGCAAGCTGAAGCAGCGCATCGACCACCGATCGCGGGTGCAAGACCGGGTGCCCGCTGACCGCATCCAGGCGAGGCTGCACGACCACCCCCGGAGTGACTTGGTGCGCCTCGACAAGGGCGCGAACGGTGGACTCGGCGACGTGCGGACGGTCGACGGTCATCACGAGCACGCCCGACGGATCGCTGGGGAGTACCGCCCGAAGTCCGACCTGCAGGCTGGACAGCGGCCCCTGTTCCCATTCGGGGTTATGGGCCTGCTGCACGCCGTCCACCTCAGGCAGCGCGCTCGAGCCCCACACTACCACCACCGGTACGCACCCAGCCGCATCCGCCCGACGCACGCAGTGCATGAAGAAGGGCCGCCCCCGCCACTCGATGAGCGCCTTGGGACGACCCATTCGGGTCGAGGCTCCGGCGGCGAGAATCACCGCCGCAACGCTCACTTGGTCTGAGCCTCGGCGATCGCGACCTCGCTGGTCCCTTCGACGAACTCCATCACCTCGGTCATGCCAGCGAAGGTCTCTTTGCTGAGCGAGAGGGTGGCACTGGGGATGACCAGGCCAGCCGCGCCGTCCTTGTCGGAGAACCGCAGGCCCACACCGACCTCGGCGTCGCCCTTGATCTTGCCAAGCTTGCTGAGCTGCTTCTTGATCTCCTTGAGCTTGGCCTTGTCCTTGGTCTTGGCCTGCATGTCGAGCAAGCGAACCCGCAGGTACTCGTCGGCGTCGAAGCTGATGCACAGCTGGCATCCGTCCATGCCCTCGCGGAGCGTGGTGAGCGTGCCTTCGGACGCCATCGAGGTCGCTCGGTCCTTGCCGAGCGAACGAGCCACGTCCGAGCCGAGCGAACGTGCGCCCGCGCCGATGGCCCAGAACGCAACGCCGTCTTGAACGAACGAGACCGACTCGACGGAGTTCTTCTTGAGGAAGAGTGCCGCGTCCTCAGCGTCGTTTTGGAAGTCCTTCGGGATCTTGACGGTGAGCTGGTCCGCCTTGATACCGGAGATTTTCAAACCGCCTTCCTTGAGGGTGACGGCGAACTTGGCGTCCTTGTTCTTGCCTTGCAGCGCAGCGTGAGCATCGAGGCCGGCCTTCATCGTGCCGTGGATCTTGCGCATGCCCTCGAGAGCCTTGGCTTCCTTCTTGCCTTTGATCCCCGCAGCGAGCATCGCGGTGGCTTGGCCTTTCTTGTCGACGTACAGCCCGACGACAACGTTGGCGGAGATCGAGTTCAGCACCATGTGCGTGCCCTTGATCGCGTCCTTCACCATGGTGTCGAACGGCGCCGGGACCTGGTCGACAGGAATCTGGCTGTCGATGGTCTTGTGGAGCATCTCGGGGTTTCCGAACGAGATGGTGGTGACGAACACCGCTCCGGCGGGGAGCTTGGCTTCGAGCTCGGTCGCTTTGGTTCTCGCTTTGCCGAGCGGATCGAGCCCGAGCTTGCCGAACGGCGCCTCGGCGCTGGCGACCATCTCGAGCCGCTTCTTCGAGCCGAAGTCGAGCTGAAGCTCGGCGGCGTTGAGTTCCTTGAGGACGTCGGCGACGGCTGCCACGAACGGTGCGTCACGCGGAAGACCCAGCAGCTCGAGCGGATCGACGTCGTCCGCGGGGATGTTCCAAGCTCGTACGCGAACCCGGCGACCGGTCCCCACCTTCTTGACGAGACCCGCTGCCTTCTCGACATCGGCCTGAGCACGACCCCACAGGAGCTCGGCTCCCGCCTCCTTGATCAAGAGGATGTCGTTGTCTTGACGCAGTTCCCACATCTCGCCGCCAAGCGGCTGCGGGCGCATGCTGGACGGAAAGCTCTCGAGCACCTTCTGACCGTCGGACACAGACATGCTCGCGGCGAAGTCGATCGCCTCGGGCCCTGCGGCGTCGCCGGTGGGGAACGCAACCTTGACGGCGTGCATGCCATCGAGATTGATGTTGCCGAGGAAGCCAGGACCGAAGCCCTGGGCGAGGAGGCCAGCCTGCACTTCGGCAAGCGGGTCTGCGCCCGCCTCTTCTCCCTCGACGCGAGCCTTGAGATCCATCGCGGCGGAGAGCATGTCTTGCACGCCTTCAAAGCTCGCGAGGACTTGAACCTTGTCAGCGTCGGGAATGGCGGCACCCTTGCCCGGAGCCTGGTTCTGGTCGTCGGCGCTGGGCGGCGCGACCGGCTCACTGGCGGAGGCAGGCTCGACGGTCTCGGTCGATGACTTCTTGGAGCATCCAGCGACGGGGACGAGGAGGCTCGCGGCCCCAGCGAGCAGGAAAACACGGGCAGTTCGCATGGCGCGGAGGGTACACCACGCCACGCGGACCGGCCCCCGCAACCCAGAACTTCGTTCCCGGTCGCGATTCGGACCGCAAACGACACAGTGCGGTCCGGGGCGTGCGTGGCGACTAGTACCTCAGTTCTGAAGTTCGTTCCGGGTTCTCGGAGGAGTTCGGAGCAACAGAGCGAAGCGTCCCGGAGGGATGCGAAGCGGAAAAGACGGAAAGTACCGAACGCAGGCCTGACCAACCGAGGGTTTCGGAGGCCCCCCACACCGCGCAGGGGGGGGCCGCAGAAACCCGGCACGGACTTCGGGCGTGAGGGACTAGGGTGCCTGGAACGAGTCCAGGTGGAACGCCTGAATCTCGCTACGCGGCGCGCTGGCCGTCAACGAGGGCGTATCGAGCTGAATCCCGGTCACCGCGTCGAAGTCGGTGGGAAGCGGTGCACGAACGGTGATCCAGGGGCCCTCGCTCCAGGGGTCCGAGTCGACGAGCAGCGTGTCGTCGCTCGAGGCGTCGTCAAACGAGAACCGGACCCGGTAGTTCGGCGCCGCGTCTTCGGGCTCGACCCAACCGCGGTCGGTCCACCAGCTGGCCTCGCCGGTCTCGGTGTTGACCGAACCCATCAGCACGTAGCGGCCGTCCATCGCGTCCTGCATGTCCGCGCCTTCCCAGCTGCTGAGCGTCTGGATGCGGGCAAAGGTCTCTTTCCACTGCCAGTCCGAAACCCACGTGGGGTTGCAGTAGCTCATGTAGTCGAAGTGGGTGTTGCCGTTGCGCAGCTGGAAGTCGCGCACACCAAAGCCCCACCCCGTGGTCTTGCCGTCATCGTACGGGTACGACGGATCGGTGCCCGCCGCGTTGGCGCCGGAGCAGAAGATGTGTCGACGTCCCTGGTTGTGCCCGATCTCGTGCACGAAGGTCTCGATGCCGACCTCGCTGCCACTGAGATACTGAGCGCCGATCGCCACCCGTGCGCCCGCTTCTCCCATGGAGTCGCCTGGGATTCCGTTGGCAACGCCGAGGGTGCAGCCACCGCCGTCTCCAATACAGGCCCCGCAGTTGTCGAACAGCCCGTAGTAGTAGACGTTGGGGTCTGGAGACTCTGCTGCCCGCAGCTGTGCCATGACGTTGAGCAGCGAGAAGAACCCGTTGCCAGTCAAGTCGAGATCGTCGACGCGATAGAGATCGTGAATCTCGATGTCGATGTTCTCCAGCGCATTCTGCTGAAACATGTGGTCGATGTACGGAGCGAGCGCTTCCTCCGAGGTATCGAACTGCGTCTGGCACCCACCAAAGTCGTACTCGATCGGCACGATCATGATGCGCATGTTCTGGTACGTGCTCTCGATACCGATGTAGTTCGGCTCGGGCATCGCCTTGGGCGGCTCGGACTCCTCGGGAAGACCTTCGTAGCCGGAGCCCACTTCGAACAGCTCAACGTTGAACTGGGCGTTGGGCAGCATGTCCTCGGCAAGAACGCCAATGACGATGTTGGATTGGAACGACGAGGTCGAGCTGTCCTGCGCGATCAGGACGCGCTCGATGTACTCCGACTCGGTCCCGTCCGCGTGGAACAGGGTCATGCGAGCTTCGATCTCGCGTTGCACCCAGACGTCCTCGTCGACATCCAGGTAGACACGAAACGCCGTGTTCCGGTTCTTGGGGATCTGGGCGTTGCGCTGCGAGCCGTCGGCCCAGGCACCATCGATCGCGATGGGAATGGCAACGCCGGAGTTGGCCTCGACGCGGGAGATCGAAATGCCGCGTGCGGGCTCGTCGACCGGAGTGACCCCGCCGGTGGTGTCGACACCCGAGGTCGCGCTGTCGGAGGTCGTCGAGCCGGACTGCGAATCCGTCCCAGCGGAGGTGGGCGACGAGTCGGTCTCGTTGGACCCCGACGCCTCGGTCGCCCCGCCCGTACCGCCAGACTCCATCGCATCGCCGCCGTTGTCACAGGCGACGGCCAAGAACATGGACGAGAAGAGAAGCAACCCAGTGCGCATCACAGGAGCAGACTGTCAAACCTGACAGCGAACGTCACGTTCCTATGCGTGAACTGCCTCACGACCCAGCCAAACGGTCGCACCCATCCGGGTGGCTCCCCCTGGCTCAATCGGCGGCGGGGCCGTCGTCCTCGGTGGCGAAGATGAAAGGGTAGCTGACCTCGACGCGGCCCCCTCCTTGTGGGGGATCGAACAGCAGCGACGCCGTTGACTCGGACAGGCACTCCGCGAAGTCTGGGTTGTCCGACAGGGGAAACGACCCGGGGCCTCGCAGCCCTTTTCCGTCGCTGAGATCGAACTTCACCTCCGAGTTGTCGAGCTCGACGTCGTCGACGATGCCCCCGACCGACTCATCGCCAGCGATCGAGAACTTGACGATCACCGACCCGTTCAAGCGTCCGCCGGCCTTCTCGATGGCGCTCTCGTAGCACTCGGTCACCAGCGGGAGCAGGTCTTCGGACACCACCGACTGGATGTACTTCTTGTCCAGCGACCCAAACTCGTCGTCCTCCTCCTGCTCTTCCTCGTCGGCGTGGGGCTGGGAAGCCGCGGTGCTGTGGTGACGCTTGGCGATCGCATCAGAGATCTGCTGCTGCACAGCTTTCCGCTCCACCGCCGTCAACTTCCGGGTCGGCTTGGGCTTGGGCTTCTTGGCCACCGCTGCCACCACCGGTGCGGGCTCCGTTCGCGGGGCGACGTGCTCCGAGGCGACTGCGGTCTGCCCGGCACCCACAGCGGCGCGGCCATGCTCGTTGTGGACCGCTACGTCACCGCTGGCCACGTAGACCGCCACCGCAGCGCCTCCCATGGCCAGCGCCCCAACTCCCAAGTACTTGCGTCGTCGTTCATCTTGCATCGTCAACATCTCCACTGTGAATTCGGTGCCACGCACCGTGACGTCAGCCGCGGGCGTGTGCACGACAAAGGGCGTCCCAGAGCGAACGCGATAGGTGACCGTGCCCCCGGTCTGTTCGGCCTGATGGGATCCGGGCGTGTAGTCGACCTGAGCCGACGTGCCCGCGCGAATCGAGATCGCGTCGTCGCGATGCGCGTCTGCTCGAGGCCACAGCGCGACCACAAGTGCTGCGGCCGCGGCGAACGCCAGCACCGCCCCCCACACGACGGCAGGGCCCAGCGGCCGCGCCTCAGAAGGAGCCGGAGCGTCCACCGCCTCCACCGCCTCCTGAGCATCCAGCGCATCCAGCACGCGGTCCTCGAAGTTCGCGCTCAGGGACGGCACCTCCCATGCGGCGAGGTCGTCCCGTTCGAGTTCGTCGTTCATTCGCGTACTCCTTCCAGCCGCTCCCGGAGGAGTCGGCGCGCCCGAGACAATCTCGACTTCACCGTTCCCAGCTCGAGGTCGAGCATTTCGGCGATCTCGGCGTAGTCCAGACCGTGGTACTCGCGCAGAAGAAACGCTGCGCGGAACGGAGGCGGCAGCTCACCGACCGCGGACGCGATCGCCTGGCCGATCCGCTTTCGACGATGCTCAGACTCCGGCGTCGACGCGCTCCCCAGCGAGTCGGCCGACGCCCGCTCCGGACGCTTTCGAGCGAGCTCGTTGATCGCCAACCGAGACGCGATCCGCAGCAGCCACGTGGAGAACTTCGCCGGGCCGTTCGGGTCGAAGCGAGCCAGGGCCCGGAACGCCCGGAGGAACGTCTCCTGGGCGAGGTCCTCCGTGAGCGGACCCAGCCCTGCGGGTCTCAGCATCCGCCCGAGCAGCGCACCGACGCTCTTTTGGTGCCGCCGGACCAGCTCCCGCATCGCGGCGCGCTCGCCAGACTGGGCCCGCACCACCAGCGGTCCGTCGATCGGACGCGGTGTGGAAGCGGGGGCTCGCATGGCACGAAGCATCGTCCTCCCTACGCACAGGGCAGGGCGGCGGAAGTTCCCGAAAAAACGGAACCCGAACCGCGCAAAGAGCGCAGGTCTACGCGTCGAGAATCCCCCATGCGTCGCGTTCGGCCTCCGATGGTGGCTCCCACGCGTCGGAGGCCAGCTCGAACATCTCGGCGGGAACCACCTGCGTGAAGGCCCCGGCGTTGGCGTTGCGCTGCTCGACGCGTTTGCGTCGAACCTCCCGGGAGGCGTCGACCAACCGAATGGTCAGGGGCAACCCCTCGAGTTGGGCCTTCTCGTACATGGCCAGGCGCTCGGCGGCGCGCACGAGACCCAGCTCGAGCACGACTCGACTCCCCACCGAAGCTATCTCCGAGGCGACG
This sequence comes from uncultured Pseudomonadota bacterium, assembly GCA_913061055.1. Classification (GTDB taxonomy): domain Bacteria; phylum Myxococcota_A; class Polyangia; order Nannocystales; family Nannocystaceae; genus CAJXVA01. The sequence continues at coordinate 18,736 of CAJXVA010000010.1, read as the reverse complement.
CTCCACAGCCCCGCGACGCAGCGTGCACGGCGTTCGAGGTACCAACCCATCACACCCGTGGCCGGCCGCACATCGTCTCCGAAGAACCGCACCATCCACGTGTCGAGATCCAAGAAGACAGCCGGCTGCTGGGCAGCAAGACGACGCCCCAAGGTGGTTTTCCCCGCCCCGACCGGCCCGATCAACAGGCACAGCGAACCGGGAACAGCGTTGGACGAATCGCTCACAGGAAAGCCCTAACACGGGACCCTGCGAATCGAACCCACGCCACAGCGGCGCCCATCGGGTCCGCCGCGGGAGAGCACGTCCGTGCTACGGTCGCGCCGAGGCCACCCATGCGCACGCTCGCCCTGTTTACCGCCCTGCTCGCCCCCTTCGTGCTCACCGCATGCGACTCCGAAAAAGAGCCCATCGTCGAGCCCAACCAGGGAAAGAAGCCCTCCGAGCTGAAGCAGGCGAAGAAGGAAGAGATGACCCCGGAAGAGCTCGCCGAGGCCCGCAAGAAAGCGGGCTTCGTCTCCCCCGAAGAGCAGATGGCCGAAGCCAAGGCGTTGTACGAAAAGGACGAGAAGGCCTTCGTCAAAGGTCGTCTCGAGAGCTACCGCAAGATGATCACGGACCTGCGCGGGGCGTTGGACAGCGTGGAGAAGGGCTCCGCAAAATGGGCCAAGGCCAAGGATTCCGACAAAGCGTTCGGGAAGTTCAACGAAGGCTACAGCGCCGACAACAAGGAGTTCATGAAGGCCTACCGCGAGCTCACCGAGAAAGAGTCGAAGGGCGGCGAGGTCCAGGTGAAGCTGGGCGGGTTCATCTCCGCCTGGGAGAACTTCAACGGCGACCTCGGCGGCAAGATCGCCGACAACGAGAAGTTCGCCCCCACCCTCGAGGAGCTGCGCAAGAAGCTGACAGCCATCGAGACCGAGCTCGACGCCATCGAGAAAGATGAGTCGATCGAAGCCCAGCCTCCCAAAGGCGACGGCGAGAAAAAGAAGAAGTAGCTCGGCCGCTTCTGTGGTGTAGATACACCTAGCTTGAGCACCGCCCGTCGCTTTGCCTCGCGCTACGTTGCGCGAAACGTCCCGCAGTACGCGCTGGGGGCGGTCATGCTGTTCGCCACCAACTGGGTGGTCGTACGCATTCCGGCGATCATCGGCGAGGCCCTGACGATCCTCGAACGGCAGGGCGCCCAAGCCCTGGCCAACACCCGTGAGCTCGGCGTCGAGCTGATGGTGTTGGGCGTGGTCGTGATCGCGGTGCGCAGCCTGTCTCGCATCCTGTTTTTCAACCCCGGACGCGACGTCGAGTACCGGGTGGGCGTGGATGTGTTCGGACATCTGCTCTCCCTGCAGCGCCCGTTCTATATGCGCCGCAAGGTCGGTGAGCTGGTCAGCATCTCCAGCAACGACACCACCTCGGTACGGCTCCTCGTGGGGTTCGCGGGCCTCCAGGTCTGCAACGTGGCGGTCGCGATCCCGATGCATCTGTATCAGATGGCAGTCACGGACTGGCAGCTGACGCTGTGGTGCCTGATCCCCGTCATGTTCGGGGCGATCTACATGCGGTTCACGGTCAAGCGCTTCTTCGCGATGGTTCGCGACGGCATGCAGCTGCTGGCCGGACTCAGCGATCGCATCCTCGAGATCTACTCGGGCATCGGCACGGTGCGCTCCCACGCCGCCGAAGCCGCAGCATTCGAGCGCTTCGACGCGAGCAACCGCGAGTATCTGGCACTGCAGCTGCGGGTTGCCAAGATCCGGGCGTTCTCCATGCCGATCCTCGGATTCTCCGGGCTGGTCGGTACCGGCATCGTGCTGTGGGTCGGTAGCACGCGCGTCGTCGAAGACGGCATGCCCGTGGGGCACCTCGCCACCTTCACTGCACTGCTGATGTCGCTGGTCGGCATCCTCACCGCGTTGGCGTGGGTCCTCGCCGCGGTTTCTCGCGGCGTCGTCTCCTTGGGCCGCATCGACGACCTGCTTCAGACACCACCCAACCTCCCGGACGAAAGCTCCACGCTGCGGCTCGATTCGCCCCCGCGGCTCGAACTGCGGGACCTCGAGTTCACCTACCCCGACGGGGACGAGCCCGCGCTGCAGGGCATCGACATCACGGTCGAAGCGGGCCAAACGCTGGGCATCTTCGGCAAGACCGGAAGCGGCAAGACCACCCTGGTCGACGTGCTCACACGGGTCCACACGCCGCCGGCCGGCGCCGTGCTTCTCGATGGCGTCGACGCCCGCGACGTACCACTCGCGGATTTCCGCGAAACCATGGCGGTGGTGCCTCAGGCACCGTTCTTGTTCTCGACGACGTTGCGAGAAAACGTCCGCCTCGAAGGTGCCAACCCGTACCAGGCCGCCCGCAACCCGCCGCGCGATGGCACCAGCGTCGGCGACGATGCCCGCCTCGACGAAGTTCTCACCGCGGCATGTCTGTGGGACGACGTACATCAGCTCCCCGAGGGTCTCGATACCGTGGTGGGCGAGCGCGGAGTGATGCTCTCCGGAGGTCAACGGCAGCGTGCCGCCTTGGCCCGAGCGCTGTACCGAAGCCGCCCGCTGCTTCTCCTCGACGACGTGCTCAGCGCGGTCGACCAAGGCACAGAGGCCCGCATGGTCGACGCCATTCGAAACCTTCGCGGCGGTGTGGCCGGCTCGATGGCCCCGACCACGGTGATCGTTTCGCATCGCACCAGCGTGCTCGAGCATGCCGATGAGATCGTCGTGTTGGAGGCCGGCCGCATCGTCGAGCGCGGTACCCATGCGGAGCTGATCGCCAAGGGTGGCGAGTACGCCGAGACCCACGAGCACCAAGGGGGTGAAGGCGCATGAGCGGTCCTCCCGATGCTCAGAAGAAGCCCCCATCGGCGGCCACAACGATCGCGCTGCTTCGCCGATTCTGGTCGTTCGCGGTCACGCACAAGCGCTGGCTGGCGATGGGCTTGTCGATGATCCCGATGGTCGCCGCGATGTCGACCTTGCGGCCGCTCCTGGTCAAGTACGCGGTCGACGAACTCATTCCGCAGGGCGATATCATCGGCCTTCGATTCTTGAGCCTCGGGTTCATGGTCGCGGTGATGGCCGAGTTTCTGTGCCAAGCCGTCCAGGTCTACTCGCTGCAGCGAGCCGGCCACATGACGATCTCCGATGTCCGCCGCAAGGTATTCGACCACGTCATCCACCTGCCCAACCGGTTCTTCGACAAGAACGCGTTGGGAAGCCTGCTGACGCGCACGACCTCCGACGTCGAGGCCCTCAGCGAGACGCTGTCGTTCGGGGTCTTCATGATCCTCACCGACATCGTGATGATCCTGTCGATCCTCTCGGCGATGCTGTGGCTGAGCCCGTGGCTCACGCTCATCACGCTGGTGGTCGCGCCCGTGCTGTTCGTGCTCGTGCGCTACGTCGGGGCTGCGCTGCGAAAGCTACAGCTCGAGGTCCGCAAGGCTCAGGCAGCGCAGACCGGATTCTTGGCGGAGCAGCTCTCGGGCATCACGGTCGTGCAGCTGTTCGGACGGGAGAAGGCTGCGCACGACGAGTATCAGCGTCTGGGCGGGCGCTACCTCAAGGCCACCAAGACCGCCAACGTCTTCGACGCGATGCTCTACGCGGTGATGGATGGGATCTCCGCGTTCTCGGTGGCGCTGCTGATCTACTTCGCCTCTCCCAGTGTGTTGACCGAGGGCGGCGCGATCACGCTCGGACTGCTGTTCGCGTTTGTCGACTACCTGCAGCGCATCTTCATCCCGGTCAAAGAGTTCTCCGGAAAGCTCGCCACCATTCAGCGCGCAGCCGCATCGCTCGAGCGGATCTACGGGCTGCTGGACGAGACCACCGAGCCCCGGGTGGATCCCAACGAGTCCAACCCCCTCGATACTTGGCAGGGCGGACTGAAGATTCGCGACCTGAAGTTTGCCTACGGCGAGGATGGTCCGGACGTGCTCAAGGGGCTGTCCTTCGACGTGAAGCCGGGCGAAGTCGTCGCCGTGGTCGGGCGAACCGGCTCGGGCAAGAGCAGCCTAGGACGCGTCCTGACCCAGTTCTACACGGGCTATCGCGGCACCGTGGCCATGCAGACGCCCGGCGGCGACGTCGAGTTGCGCGGTGTCAAACCGGGGCACGTCCGCAAGCACCTGCTCATGGTCCAACAGGACGTCTTCCTGTTTCAGGACTCGGTCGCCTACAACATCTGCCTCGGCGAGAACGACATCTCCTGCGACCCCGATCGCATGATGGGCGCGCTGGAGCTTGTCCAAGCACGCAAGCTCATCGACGAGCGCGGCGGACTCGACTTCGCCGTTGGCGAGCGCGGCGGAAACCTGTCTCAGGGTGAAACACAGCTGCTCGCCTTTGCTCGGGTTGCCGCGCGCCAGCCCACGCTGCTCATCCTCGACGAGGCCACCGCAAGCGTCGACTCGATCACGGAGCAGAAGGTCCAGGAGGCGATCGAGAAGCTGTTGGAGGGCCGCAGCGTGATCGTGATCGCGCACCGGCTCAGCACCGTGCGCCGGGCGGACAAGATCGTGGTGCTCAGCAAGGGACAGATCGCCGAGATGGGCTCACACGACGAGCTGATGGCCAAGGGCGGCCAGTACGCCGAGCTGTACACGATGGGCTTCGCGGAAGACGAAGAGCCCGAGGCGTAGGGGGCGTCCTTCGCTCAGGCGAGGGCCTGCGGCTAGAAAACCCCGCTCGGGAAGCCGCACTCGGTCTCGGCGGTGTCACTGAAGCCGTCGTCCAGGCATGCGTCGACGCCAGGACTGTCGAACGTGGCACCGGGCATGTCGTTGGTCAGACACGTGCAGGTCGTCGCGTCGCAGTCCACAGCGTAGTCGTTGCCGTCCAGACACTCTGAGACTTGGATGCCACAGCCGTCGGGACCACCACCTGCACCGCCGTCGCCGCTGCAGTAGGTGAAGAGCTCGGGGCAGACTTCGTTTCCTGCGACGTATTCGTCGTTGCAGGCCCCCGCCGCTGCGCCGCCTTTCGCCGTCAACTCCTTGCACGTGAGGGCCGACAGACATGCCAAGTAGTCGAGCTGGCTGCCAAGGCACGCTTCTCCGTAGTACATCTCGAAATATCCCTCGCTTGCCACGCAGAGCGCCAGAATCTGTGCATCGGTGTAGTTGCGCCCGTAGCAGTCGATGATCAGCGTGTACGCGGCGACGCAGGCCTCCACGTACTCCGAGGGGGGCTCGACACTGGTCGTGTCCGAGGACGATTCGCCCGACGAGCCTCCAGGGTCGGTGTCCGAGGTCGAGGGTCCTTGCGTCACTGAAGCCGCGGTGGTCTCGGCGGCGGTGGTTCCACTGCCCGTGGTGGTGTCATCCGCCGTGGTGCCGGAGGACGTTCCCGGATCGAGGGTCGTGCCGTCGCTGGGACCTGTGGATGCCGCCTGCGTCGTTCCGTCAGTCTCCTCAGCCTCACCGACGTCATCGCCGCAAGCAAGACAGCCCATCGTCATCATCGACAGTAGCCACAGCCGATCCATGTTCTCCGTCCTGGTCATGGCCGGGACGCTAGCAGGCTGGGTTACAGGTCGTCACGCGGGCTGACATGGGTCGTCACATTCTCCGTATGCCAAGCCGGCCGACAAGACTGCGGCGGCCGGATTCGCAAATGGCCCCGTCCCCAGTTCGCGCATCGTGAAATCGCAGGAACGCGTCGGGAAAACTCGGGAGGCGGGCGACGTGTCGAGCGAGGGATCGCATCCCTTTCGGGCCCGCGTGTTCGTCCGCGCTCCGCAGCGCGTGGCGTGATGTCGCCAGGACCGAGATACGCGCGGGCCCCTCACATCGTACTCTCGCCAGGTAACGCCGGCACCCCCCAAACCTCAACCCCGTCCGGCCACACATCGACCCACAGCGACACGCAGCACGAGAAACGTTTTGCACGCGGCATGCCGTCAGACTCACGACGGTCAACATCGCCGCGAACCCATACCTGCACTGAACCTGGTAGAGCCGTGGTTGATGGAAGAAGGCCTCCTCGCCCGCGACAATGGCTCGTGTCGAAGACAACGTCATTTTTTCATCTTTTCGGCCACCTTGGCGAGACTTGAACTAGTAGAGAACCTAAAATCCCACTGGCCGGATTGCTATCAATCGTCGCTTTGACAGTTTGCCACTTGATCACTAATCTGATCGGTAATGGAGACGGCACGGCACGGCACGGCACGGCACGGCACGGCACGGCACGGCACGGCACGGCACGGGAGGACTGCGATAGCCTGTTGTTGGTTGAGTTTCTTTCCCCTAGTTGGGTGCGATGACGCCCAACCAGCGGGGGATCGGTTCGAGGCCGACGACCTCGCCGCAGCATGGACCGCTGACGATCCCCTCGAGCAGTCCCATGACTCAAGCGACGCCGCGACAGATGTCGACGCAGGTCTCCAGGGACACGAATGCGGCGTAGCCGGGCCGAGTGTCCAGCTTCGCTGGGTTGAACTCGCTCAGGGGGCGGTCGCTGACCTTTCGGAGCAGACCGCGTACATTGAGGTCACGAACGGCATGGGCCGCGAGGCAGCACTTGAGCTTCTCGCCGCCGGACACCGAGGCACGACAGCCACGGTGTGGGGAGAACCAGGTGAGTTCGTCGTCGGGCCCGGCGAGAGCGCTACGGTACCAATCGACCTAAGCCCCTTCCTGGACGGACCGTCGCCCTTCTCGAGGGGAGTCATGGTGACAGCCCGCGCTCGCGACCCCGAGAGCCTTGAGCAGCTCGATCTTGGAGCCAGCCAAGTACTCAGCTTCCACGAGAACGCCGTGGGGACGACGCTCATCTACGATGATGAAGTCAGAAGGTCGACCTTCAATGGCGGAGATATCCTCGGCACGCAGGAACCCGAAGCGGATGGCGTGCAAGACGCGATCACGGTTTGGGCACCGCTGGCAGAGGATGCAGCAGCAACACAAGTTGAAGTCGAGCCCGAGAGTGCTGCACTGCCTGTTGTCGACGACCTTGGCAGCCTTACCCCGTCAACTGGTGCTCCGAGCTACAACATGCAGCTTTGTGTGCTGCTGAAGGTTCACTCGTGGGACTCCGGCTACGCCAACAGCAAGGGAATCGAGGAGGACCATTGGAACGGCATCGACGTCCCCGCACTTGTTCCCGCGCACGGCATAAAGGTCAAGATAGGGGGCGTAACTCACCACGCCGATATCTCAACGGGCTGCGTCGACTTCGTCTCCGGGATTCCCGCTTTCTCCACCACGGTCAAAGTCTATAGCCGCGCCAGCCTAGCGAACGGCACAGGAATACGCGTACACGACGGCTCCGGGACGGTAATCCCCCCGCCAGCTACGCCAGGTAGTCCATATCTCGACACAACAACCAACGTGTCCTTCAGCAGCTCCGGCGGAGCCACGGTCGTGACGGCAGGTGACTACGGAGAACTCTGGACAGGCGTTGCGTTGTTCGCAAAGTCTCTGGAGCGATACAATGATGGCTTGCCTGCGAACACTCAGATTCAAATCGCCGTGGACGGGGTTTGCGGCGCACTCAACGTCAACTACGCAAACAACGTGACAACTAACCGGTCATACATCCAGATGCAGGCGCCAAACTGTGGTGGTTCGAACCTGAAGGCAAAGTTCATCGTGTCACACGAATACGGCCACGCATACGGGGCGCAGATCGCGGACAAACCCGGTTTCTCGCCATCGGCGGGAGACCATAGCGTGACGCCGAATGGCTCGTGTGTGTTCGAGCCCAATAGCGAGTACAGCATTGACAGCAAGGAATGGTCTTCGCTCTCGCTACGCGAGGGGTGGGCCCACTTCGTGTCCGCGCGGATCTGGAACAACGAGTCCTCAGACGGCCAGTTTCGCCAGTCCACGAGTCACGATCTTGAGCGTTGGGACGCAACGAATACGATCGGCGGCCACAACGCGAGCTGCTGTCCGACGAACAACCAGGCCTGTAGAGACTCCACCAACGGTGCCGGCACCATTGGGGACTGGATGCGAGCGCTTTGGGACCTGCATTCGGATAGCTGCTCAGGTGCACCGAACAAGCTGGAGATGGCGGAGCTCTACGGTCGCGTTGTGAACGAGGGCCTGTTGAGCGATTCGAACGCAGCCGCGGTCGCCTATCTCAAGCTGAGTTCCCCGGGTTGCCTGCTCCGGTGGGAGCGAACCTTGTGTTGGAATGGTTTGTTATTGTCGAATAAATTCCTGGCAGGGAGTTGTCTCTGATGCGTAAGACAACCTTCTTGATCTTCCTGGTGTCCGCGGGTTGCCCCGCGAGCGAACCGGCCCCGGGCGCCGGCGGAGGGACCACCAATCCGGGCAAAGATGTCGGCACCGAACCGACGTCCGACGATACCGCGAACGGTGAAGGCACTAGCTCGAGCGCGGACATAACATCGAACAGCGCGGACTCGACCGACGGCGACTCTTCCGAGAGCACCTCGACAGGTTTCCGTGGGGAGGCGTGCATCGGAGCAGACGAGACGCTGGTCACTGCGTTTCTTCGCGTGCAGCCAGCGGGTGGAGAGTGGATGGCGCCCGAGGGAACGCGGGGACTCCTGACATTCAACTGCGCTCCTGTGGCCGCGGCGGGAGAAGGCCTTGTCGACCTCGTTTGCGAAGACGACACCCGGAAGCCCACGGAGCAGGCTCGATTTGAGGTCGTCACCAACCTGCCAGCACTAGCGGCGCCCCTCTCATCGATTCTCGACCACGCCCAAGTCTCGATGACGTTTCAAGCCGTGCCAGCGGACTTTGGCGCCGCAGGGATTGGGTGGGCGTTCTCAATCAGCTCGATGGATGGGGACCTCCTCGGCCTGGCACAGCTTGGGTTGTCCGCCCCTTCCCCCGGCGCCGCGAGTCCCTCGCCCGAACTCGGCTGGGATCAGGAGTTGATCGTCCGAGATCCCGATTGCGCAGCGCGACCAAGCCTGCGCGGTCATCACGTGCTGGATCGGTCACTTGCGCTTGAGGTCGCAGCGGACGACGGCCCCGTCATGGTCTACGACACGGACCTCAGAACAGTCACGCTGGACGGCGACATTTTCACGATTGTTGTGCCCAACGCGTTCATCGTCGTGGAGACGATGTGCTTGGCTTGTACGAGCGGCGGGAACGACATCATCGTCGTTCCCGGACCAGTGGAGCTGCCATAAGGGCCCACTGAGAACACCGCGTCCCAATACCCGCTCAACTCGGAGTGGGTAGACCGCCTGAAGCCAAAGCGATCGCAGCGAAGGGCATTGGGCCCAGCAGCGCCAGGAGTCGTCCAAGATCACTACCGGCCACGTTCTTCGAGGAGCCGCTGGATCTGGGTGCGTAACGCATCTCGGTCGTCAGGCAGAGCACTCGCAGCCTCGCCGAGACCCGCGAACTCCTCGGGCGTCGCGGAGCCGAGCTGATGCCCGGCCTGCGCGGCGGCCCAACGTGCTCGGGTGAGGCGCCAGGGCTCGACAGCCTCCGCCTTGGAGAAGATCTCGATCGCCTCTCTTGCGTTCGTTTGGGCGAGCACCAGCTTGCCGAGCACCAGCTGCGCGCGCGCCAACGAGGACAAGGCGATGCCGATGCCCTTGTGCCCGGCGGGCAAGAGCTTGCGACGAATCTTCAGCGCGCGAGCGGATGCGGTCGCGGCGTGGAAAGAGATCGTCTAGTCACACCAGAAAGCTTCTTCGACCACCAAATTCTCGGCAAACAACAGGTCGGCAGCTGGCCATCTAGCCGACTCGGCGAGGCCCAGCGAGAGCTCAACAAGTGGGAGTGTGCATGCGGAGCTTTCACCAGGTTCAGGTACGACACGCCCGCTAACAGCGTTGATGGGCGTCGGCTCGACGTCCCGGTCCCGGCAGTCGACGACGGGGGCCCTGGTCCAACCTCCCTCGACGCGCCAAATGCCCCACATCTCAACGTCGTCAAAGCCGGGCTGCGACTGCCCCGGGTCCTGTACCAGGAATACTGTTACACAGTATTCAAGCGCCGGATCGTATTTATGAACTTGGATCCATCGGTAGTCGAACCCGGGGCCGTCGGCACCAACCGCAGAGTATTCCGCAGATTGGAGCGGGGTTGTTGTCGAGCTGGACAGCTCGGAGCCTCCAGAGCCAGTCGATGTGTCTGAGGGGATTGTCCCGCCACTTGCAGAGGTAGAAGTGGTGTCTGCACCACAGGTGTTTGGCTCAGATGTCACGGTCTCGTGTTCTCCACTGCCTACGACGGCCTGGCAGGCAGTAAGCGACAGGCAGAGCAGCAGATGTGGCGTCAGCGTGGTGGGAGGGGTCAGCTCGTGCATTGCGATTCCGGCGACTCGGCATGAAGAAAATAGTTGACGGTTCGGTCTCCGCCAAGGTCATCTGATGCCGGTGATGTGACCACGATTTTCCAGATTCCAGGGTCGACTGATGCTTCTACGATCATCCTGATCTCGTTCAGCCAGGTCAACGATACATGGCCGACGGGAGCATACGAGTCTTCCAAGCCTACGGCTTGGGACCAGCTCGTCGGCGCCGTCAACGACCCTGCGTCGGGACTGACGGGGTTCTCCTCGCGGGTCGACGCGCTAGAGCCGACATACGAGGTGATCAATGACTAGATACGGTTTCCTTTTGTCAGCCTGTCTGCTTGCGTGTGGTCCGTCCCCTGCGGAGGCGCCGTCGGGTGGAGAAGGGCAGTCCGACAGTGTGGCGGAGCCGAAGCTGGACGCTCCTGAAGACGGCACGTCGTCCTCGTCGAATGGGAATGACGGCTGCACGGAGGTCGTCGAGGGGGATCTTGAGGTCAACGACGCGTCCGACTTGGACTGGCTGCGAGCCGTTCGTGAGGTTCACGGCGTGCTGACGATCACAGAACTCAGCGGGCATGCGCACCTAGAGTTTCTTGGGTGCCTCGAGAGCGTTCAGGGGCTCTGGATCAAGGATACGACGAACCTCCGTTCGTTGGCCGGGCTTGGTCGCTTGAAAACCCTGGAGAGAGGTTTGTCTGTAAGCGGGAACGCGTCCCTGGAGACGCTCAGAGGGCTTGATTCTCTTGAATCGATTGGCGGTGGCGGAGTCTCGGTACTCGACAACCCTGAGCTGTCCCGACTGGAGTTAGAGAGTCCGAGGGACATCGGGTACTTTCGCTTGGGGTCGTACGAGTGCGATGGGTACGGTCCTGACGCCGCCGCGCTGCCGCGTGGGGATAATCCGAAGCTGTCTAGACTTGATGGCTTCGAGAAAGTGGAAAAGGTCAGCGGGTTCGTGGTCGAAGGTCAGAGCGCCTTCTCTTCCACTGAGACGATCGTCGACGTGCTTTCACGTCGTGAGCCAAGTCCGGACGGTGGGCTCCCGGATATCAGGTTTCATTTGAACCCAGTGCTTGGCCAGGATGAACTCGATGCCGTGTTCCGAACGCTTGGACTCGAAGATGAGTTCGAGCCTACGCCCGGCGTCGTCTGCGAGAACCAGGACGACGACAACAAGTGCCCCTGCAAGGGAGGTGAGTGATGCGTTGGCGGCGACGTGTGGACTTGACGCGTTTTGGTGGACGCCGAACTTGCGAGAGAATCGGAGTCCAAAGTGTCCAAACGGAAGAGAAGAGAGTTCGAGCCTGAGTTCAAGGCCGAAGCGGTGCGGCTCGTCGTCCAGGAAGGCCGCAGCATCAACGATGTCGCGACGAGCCAGGACCTGTACCACTCGTCCCTGGCGGACTTGGTGAAGCAAGCCAAAATCGACGGCGGGAAGGGCCTGGTGGGAGCAGCGACCACAGCCGAGTTCGAGGAGCTCAGCCGGCCCCACAGCGGGCTCGGCGACCTCAACCCCAGCGAGTTCCGCGAGGCCTGGATTCAGGCGGACTGAGAAAGCAACACCGTCGAGCCCGTCAGTCGAAGCGGTCCGTGGAACCCGGTCGCCTCGGCACGCTCAATTCGCACGCCTTGGAAGCTGACTTGGTACGCAAGCGCCGGTTTGAAGAACCGGAGGTGTTGGTTCGATTCCAACCCGAGGCACCAGAGTCCACTACCGGCCGCGTTCTTCGAGGAGCCGCCGGATCTGGGTGCGCAACGCATCCCGGTCGTCCGGCAGAGCATTCGCAGCCTCGGCGAGACCCGCGAACTCCTCAGGCGTCGCGGAGCCGAGCTGATGACCCGCCTGCGCGGCGGCCCAGCGCGCTCGGGTGAGGCGCCAGGACTCGACAGCCTCCGCCTTGGAAAAGATCTCGACCGCCTCTCTTGCGCTCGTTTGGGCGGGCACCAACTGGCCGAGTACTAGCTGCGCGCGCGCCAACGAGGACAAGGCGATACCGATGCCCTTGTGTCCGGCGGGCAAGAGCTTGCGACGAATCTTCAGGGCTCGAGCGGATGCGGTCGCGGCTTCTTCGTGTCGAGCTTCTTCGCTCTCGAGCGTTGCGATGCTGATCAAGACGTCGGCGACGTCGTCGGCTTCGGGCCCGAGCACCTCGGTCAATCCCTCGAGCGCAAGCGTGAGCTCGGTGCGCGCAACCCCGAGATTCCCCAGCTCGACCGCAAGCCCCCCAATGTTGACGTGCATGTACAGCACATCGGCGTGAGACGGGCCCAGGCTCTTCTCGCGGATCACCAGCGCCCGCTGGAGCGCCGCCATCGACTCTTCGAGGCGGTCCAGTCTGTAGTACGCAACTCCGAGATTCTGCAGCGCCGTGCCGTGAAGGGGTCCCTCCGGATCCGAACGCGCAAACGTCTTGACCGCCGCCTCGATCAGCCGGAGTCCACGATCTGCTTCGCCAGTTTGGCAGAGGAACTCGCCGTAGTTGACCAGGACCGCGGCCGTGCGCGGGTGGTCTCGACCGAGGACCTCGTCACGGAGTTGAAGCACCTTCTCGTACTGCTGCTGGGCGAGTTCAACCTGGCCGGTCCGGTCGGCCACGCTCGCCAGATTGAGCATGGCCGTGATCGTGTCCGGGTGTCGGGCTCCCAAGAGCTCGGTGCGGAGCTCGATTGCCTTTTGGTAGTCCCTGCGCGCCTCCTCGTGGCGGCCTGCCTCCATCAGCGCAACGGCGCGATTGTTGTGCAGCCGGGCGCGTTCGACTGGGTCGCCCAACCGTTCCACGGTGGCGTCGGCGAACTCGGCCCAAAGCAGCGCGTCCTGTGCCCGTCGCAGGTGGTGCCCGAGAACGAAGACCAGCTCGGTCATCGCACGTGCGGCGACAGGGTCATGACCGATCCGTTGGCCAAGCCATGCGGCTTGCTGCAAGGTCTGCATCGCAGTCGCAGCATCTCCAGTTCGGTCCTCGAAAAAGCCGCGCCACAGGAGTGACTCCGCGATCGCAGGCCGGTACTCGATCTGTACTGCGTCTTGGTGGGCACTGGCCGCATGCGCGAGGGCATCGTCGTACTTGCCGGCGCGATTGAGACTGCGAGCTCGAGCGAGGCTCGCTCGCACCTCCGCGACGCTCGCTTCATCATCAGCGCGAGGGGGCTCGACCGCAGCCAGTAAACGCGCCACGTCGGAGCAAGCCTCGAGAGTGGGTATCCCCATCGCGACGTCGATGGCCCGTTCCCGGGTGCGGGCATCAGCGACCGAGAGCACCGCCACCGCAGCCACGAGGTCGCTCTTGCGATCGTCCAAGCAGGCGATCCGGCGGTCCAAGAGCTCGGCCGATTGATCGCCCCTGATGCTCGTGGCCGCGCAGGCATCGTCGCGTTCGGCAATCCACCGGTTGGCATACCCGTCGAGTTCACTGACGACCTCGGTCGCAACGCGGTTGTCCTCGCCCGGTGCGCTGGCGAGCGCAGCTGAAACGTTGCCGCGGGCGTCGTCGTCCCACACCGCCGATGCCTCCAGTGCCCCCGATTCGCACAGAGAATCGTCCTCATTGAGGAGCACAACGGCGGCAGTACCCACGGTCCCGGCAAGGAATGCGGTACCCACGGCCAGCAGCGTCGTCTTCCGCCGCCCACGATCCCGAAGCTCGGCCGACAAGTCCTCCACCGACTCGAACCGAAGCTCTGGGTTTGGGTTGAGCCCGCGGAGGATCGCGTCTCGAACTCGGCCTGGAACCGGAGAGTCCGTCGGAATGGGGTGGATCTTGGCCTGGGCCTTGTCGTCGGAGAGCTCGACGAGTGGTCGTGCGTCGAAGGGGCGGCGGCCGAAGAGCACCTCGTACGCCGTGACGCACAGGGCGTACTGGTCGGACGCCGGCGTGGCTGGGTGCCCCGCGAGCTGTTCGGGCGCCATGTACATCGGGGTCCCGATGACTCCGCCCGCTTCGGTTTGGGTCGTCCAAGGGGAGCCGGACCGCTCCATCGACACCGCACAGAGATCAGCCGCCGACTCCTCGAGACTGGCGTCTGCGGTCAGCGCCCGCGCGAGTCCGAAGTCCACCACCTTCGCACCCCGCTCGGTGTCGACCATGACGTTCTCGGACTTGAAGTCGCGGTGCACGATGCCGGCGCGATGCGCTGCGCTGAGCCCCTGTGCGGCCTGGACCAGGACGGCGACCCGGGCGCGCCAATCGTGGCGCTCATCCGCAGCCCAGTCCTTGAGCGTTGTTCCATCGACGTGTTCGATCGCGACGAGCAGATCCTCGCCCTGCAGGATCACATCATGAACCCCTACGACGTGGGGGTGCCCGAGTCGGGCCAGTGCTTGCGCCTCGCGAAGGAGTCGTTGGCGAGCGCCTTCCCGCAAGGCCTCCGTGTAGTGCTCGAGCCGTAGTTGCTTGAGCGCGATGCGTCGGTCGAGGTGGGGGTCGTAGGCGGAGTACACCCGCCCCATCGCACCCGCGCCCAGCTCTTCGAGGACCACGTAGCGTCCGACGGCCTCGCCACGGCGCAGCTGTGCACCTGGCCCCGAGGAGGGCGCAGGAACAGCGTCGCCGCGTAGCGTGGCGTCTTCGGCTCCGAGCACCGCGCCAAGACTAACAGGGCGCCGAGAGCGTCGGCGGCGCGCCCCGCCATTGCCGCAATCGACGAGGGACTCTCAGGCCGACGGTCGGCGCACGGCGAGAACCAGCGAGAGGTAGACCCACGTCGCGAGGCCTACGAACAGACCCATGAGCAGGGCAAGACCCGCGCCCGCGTACGTCGCGAACGACCACAAGCCGACGTCCTCCGCGAGCATCGCGATCTCCTCAAAGCTGGGCTCCAACGCGAGCTCGCGAACGAAGATCCATGCCAGGCCTCCGAGCGTCGCCGCCGTGATGCAAGACGCCGCGGACGCGAGCCCAAATCGGAGGAGCAAGCCCAGGCTGTGCTCGCGGTGCAACAGCGGCGCGAACAAGGCCACGAAGATGGCGCTGGCCAACAGGCACGAGCCCAGGATGTTCGCCGTGCCGCCATACGGCGCGTGGAGCTGCGCGAAGCCACCGATGCCCAACGTAGCCGGCAGGGTCCCGGCCAACGCTCCACCGATCATCGCGCCGAGGGTGAGCCGAAGCGCGCCGGTCTGTGCTCCTTGGCTTCGAGAGGCGAGCACCATGCCGCCGCCAAGCCCCAGGCCCAGCATCAGCGCACACAGGCCGCCAAACGCGACCACCAGCGGGCCGACGCTCGCCCAGTCGATGTTCATCGCACCTGGCAACGCGAAGTAGTTGCCCCACCCCACGCCGACGCCGACGGCAGCCGCAACGCTCGCCGCAAACCACGCCCGAACCGCCCACGACTCTCGCCAACGCCACGCCATCAGACATACGGACGCGCGAGCCGCCGCTTCGTTGCATGCCGTGACACCGGCCCAAAGGACGGGCGCAACCTGCGGCAAAGAGCCACGCATAGGCCTTCACCCCCCAATTCGGACGGTTCGGGGGTTTGTGGGGGCCTCGCTTGCGCAAGCCCCGGGTTCAGGGGTCTTAATGTCCGCATGGCTTCTCATGGAGCGCAACCGACGGATGTCGGCAAGCTCTACGCTGATCACGCATCCCGCGTGTTTCGGTGGGTACTGCGGTTCTACCCGCATGCCGAGGCCGAGGAGGTCGTGCATGAGGTCTTCGTGAAAACCCTCGAGCGTATCGGCGGGTTTCGGGAAGACGCATCAGCGACCACTTGGCTCTACCGGCTCACGACCAACCATTGTCTCAACCGGCTTCGCAACGCGAACCGTCGGGCCGAGCTTTGGCGTGAACACGGGCAGGCTCCCTGGACGGTCCCCTGCGGGCTTGCCGACCAGGACACGGTCACTTTTCTCAAGCAGTTCTGGCGCCAGCTCGATGATGAGCACGTCGCCATCGGTCTGCACTACTTCGTCGATGGCATGAGCCACGCCGAAGTCGCCCGGGTCGTCGGCTGTTCGCCGCGGACAGTGGGCAACCGTCTCGGCCGCCTCCGCGACCTCGCCCGCCAGGCCGCCGACCACCCCGCCGACCACTCCGAAGGAGCCACCCCGTGACCACGCACGACAACGTCCGTTCGCTGCATGCAGGTTTGTTCGCCCGCGATGGGCACCTCACCATGCTCACCCTCGACCGCTTTGAGGTCGGCGAGCTGTCTACGTCAATGTGCGAGACGGTGATCGATCACGTGGAAGCATGCGAGAGCTGTGCAAACCGAGTCGCGTCGATGCGCTCGGATGCCATCTCCTTCCCCGTGCCGGCACCCCATCCGACAGAGCCGGATAAGCAGCAGACTCAGAAGTGGCTCGGCACGCTTGGCATCGCCGGCACGGTTGCCGCGGCCGCAGCCCTGCTGATGATGGCCCTCCCTGAGCCGCAACAGGTCGAGCGCAGCGAAGCCGAAGACACGACGCTGACCGCCAGCCCCTACACGACCACCGCAGAGCTCGAAGGTGCAGCGATGCTCGCGCCGGCTTTGGACTTCTCCGTGGCCGAGTCGTCGTCCCACGCCACGGTTGAGCACGGCGACCGGGTCTCGTGGGACACCGCGGTCACCCTCCACGTTTCGCCCCACGAAGCCGGGTACGTCGCGGTCGTGTCGGCCACCCACCAGACTCCCGATCCGGGCGCGCCCGACGACGAGGACGATCTCGCCGACACCGACGGGGAAGATTCGCAGCCCGCGATTCAAGTCCTAATGCCGGTCACCCAGCTCGAAGCCCGCTCCGGACCCCACGCGCTGACGCTCGAGCATACGAACCGCCTCGCAACCGACGTCGCCGACGAGCAGCTGATGGCGGTGTACTGCGAAGAGAGTTTCGATCTCGACGAGCCGTTCGACCCAGAGCTGCCCAGCCTTCGCGAAGACTGCACCAGCGTCGAAGTCACGCTGACCCGCTACGGCGAAGTCGCAGACAGCTGAGTCCCTGCCCGCGGAGCTGCGAACCGTTCGCCTTGGCGGAACGCTGCTATCTGGCGCACGCGCCGCGAGACCGCGTAGGCTCGCAGGCGCGCACCATGAACAAGCCGATCTCGCTCACAGTTCTCGACAACGGTCCTCTCAAGATCTCCGGCGACGACCTCACGCTCAACTACTGCGGCGAGCCGGTCGCGGTCGAAGCCGGCAAGGATGTCTACGTCTGCCGATGTGGCGAGAGTCAGAACCCGCCCTTCTGCGATGGCAGCCACTCCAAGTCGGGCTTCATCGCCGAGCCCGCCGAGGGGGCCACCAAGGACATCCACGTCTGGGAGGGGAAGAGCATCCGAACCTTCTTCAACCCCAACGCGTGCATGCACGCCTTCTACTGCAAGCCGCTCAAGGAGCTCCGAAAGCGCGAGCTCGAAGGTGACGCCGACGCCGCCGCAGAGATCGCAAGCGTCGTGCAATCGTGCCCGTCGGGCGCGCTGAGCTACGAGTCCACCGACGTCAAAACGCCAGCGGCGGTGGCGGGGCCGGCCATCGACATCATGGAGGGCGGCGAGCTCCGAGTGCAGCAGAAGTTCGAGATCAACGCCACGCTGAACGAGCGCCAAGACGACGCTCGCGCAACGCTGTGTCGGTGCGGACTCTCAAAGAACAAGCCGTGGTGCGACGGTCGCCACAAGAAGCGCGACAACTTCAGGTAGCCTGCCGCAGTGGAGTACCTGCACACGATGATCCGCGTCCGCGACCTGGACGCGGCGCTCGACTTCTTCGTCAACAAGCTTGGCCTCGTGGAGACGAGTCGAAAAGATGTGCCCAAGGGGCGCTTCACCCTCGTGTTCCTCGCGACCGAACCCGGCGCGCCGGAGGTCGAGCTGACCCACAACTGGGACAACGAAGAGCCCTACGCCGGCGGGCGTAACTTTGGCCACCTCGCCTACCGGGTCGACAACATCTACGAGACCTGCGCTCGACTTCACGCCGCCGGCGTGACCATCAACCGCCCCCCGCGGGACGGACACATGGCGTTTGTCCGGTCTCCCGACGGCATCTCGGTCGAGCTGCTTCAGAAGGG
Source organism: uncultured Pseudomonadota bacterium (assembly GCA_913061055.1). Taxonomy (GTDB): domain Bacteria; phylum Myxococcota_A; class Polyangia; order Nannocystales; family Nannocystaceae; genus CAJXVA01. The sequence goes on along the minus strand of CAJXVA010000010.1, from coordinate 496 downwards.
CGAATCGCTCCCACCCGCCGAGCCGTGGTCGAGCATGCAGAACACCGGATCCTGGTAGCCCGTGGGGGCCTGCGAATCAGGGCTCGTTGCTGACCCAGGCGGCGAGCTCGTTCTCCAGCGTGGGCTTGGTGATCTTCAGCGCGCGAGCATCCTCGATGAAGGCATCTGCGCGGGCGGGGTCCGTCTGCACAAAGGCCCGCGCCAGGAGCAGGAGAAGCCTGCCCTTCTCATCGGGTGACGCGGTCTCGGCCAACAGTCCACGCGCTCGCTGCAGGTCGGCCTTGGCCTCGTCTTGGCGGCCCAAGGAAAGCAGGCCCTCCCCCCGAGAGGTGAGCGGCGCCGCCAGGGCCTCCGAGTCGGCACCGTCGTGCCGGGTCCAGACCTCGATGCAACGGGTCAGCAAGGGCACCGCCTCCTCCGCCCGACCGCGATCAACCAAGAACTCGCCCTGTCTCTTATACACATCTCCGAGCCCACGAGACCTCTCTACATCTCG
>CAJXVA010000009.1 GCA_913061055.1 uncultured Pseudomonadota bacterium | reverse complement strand
ATCTACACTAGATCGCTCGTCGGCAGCGTCAGATGTGTATAAGAGACAGGTCTTACACCGACCCATCTTCGAGGCCAGTCTGCATCGAGCGTGACCGCCACGCCTCGCATCGCTGGGCGCGTCTCGCAAAGTGCGGAGCGATCGCGGTGTAGAGGGCTCGGACCCGGGCTCGTTGAAAGCGCCGGCTGGGGAAGACCGCGTGGATCGGGGCGGGCTCGCCGAGGTATTCAGGGAGCACTTGCAGCAAGCGACCGGCCTCGAGGTCGTCGATGACGTCGAACAGGCTCTTGAGCGCAATGCCCATGCCCGCAACGGCCCACCGACGCGCGAGATATCCGTCGCCGCACAGGGGGCTGGTCAACTCGATCGTATGCACGCCGTCGTTGCCACGAAGCTGCCACGACATCACCGGCACGCTCGAGAGCTGCAGCGTCAGGCAACGGTGCTCCTCGAGTTCTTCGGGCGTGCTCGGGGTTCCGTTGGCTGCGAGGTACGCAGTCGAGGCAACGAGGACGTTCGGCACCTCGGCCAACTTCCGCGCGGTGAGCGTGCTGTCGTGCAGAGGCCCGTAGCGGATCGCCATGTCGATCGCGTCGCGGTGGAGGTGTTGAATGGCGTCGCCCGTATGCAAAACCACCTGGAGCTTCGGGTGTTCCGCGCACAGTTGCGCGGTGACGGATTCGAGGACCTCGTAGGTCGTATCCGCGGGGGCAGAGATGTGAACCGTGCCCTCGAGTTCGGTCCGGCGGCCGCGGGCGTCGTCGAGGGTGCGCTGCCACAGGTCGGTCACCTCCTTGCAGCCCTCGATGACCACGCGCCCTTCGTCCGTCGGGTGCAACGAGCGCGTGGTGCGTTCGAAGAGCCGCACTCCGATCGCGCTTTCGATCCGCTGTACGGCGGCGCTGACGGCTGCGGGGGTGAGGTGCAACTGACGGGCTGCGAGGGTCATCGAGCCTGTCTCGGCGACCCGGACCAGCAGCTCCATTTCGTGGACCTTCACGGGGTTGATTATCAACTGTTGATTGAAAGAGTTGCAACCAGCCGTCGCTGTCGCCGCCTCAAACAGGGGGCTACAACGTGTGCACGCCAACGGAGCCGCCATGAAAGCGATCGTTTACAAAGAGCCGCAACAGATTGACCATCCCGAAGCGTTGCTCGAGATGGAACTGCCGGACCCCGAACCAGGTCCTTCGGACTTGCTCGTCCGGGTGGCCGCGGTCTCGGTGAACCCGGTGGACTACAAGATCCGCCAGGGCGTCACACCGGACGGCCCACGGGTGCTTGGCTGGGACGCGGTGGGTGAGGTCCTGTCGACGGGCGCCGATGTGAAGGGCTTCGAGCCCGGCGATCGGGTCTGGTACGCGGGTGCGTTCAGCCGACCCGGTTCAAACGCCGAACTCCAGTGCGTGGACGCGCGCATCGTGTCTCGAGCTCCAACGTCGCTGTCCGATGCTGAGGCGGCCGCGCTTCCGTTGACGGCGATCACGGCGTGGGAACTCCTCTTCGAGCGGCTCGCGATCAAGCCCACGAAGGCCCCCACCGGGGAGGTGCTGCTCATCTCAGGCGCCGCCGGAGGCGTGGGATCGATCTTGCTGCAGCTCGCGTCGCGCTTGACCGGGGTCACCGTGGTGGCGACGGCAGGTCGGGCCGAGAGCCGCGAGTGGGTGCAGAGCCTGGGCGCACACCATGTCGTCGACTACCACGAGCCGCTCGCGCCCCAGTTGGCGAAGCTAGGCGTCCCGCCGGTCACGCATGTCGCCAGCCTGACGCACACCGACGTGTACTTTCCGCAGTTCGTGGAGCTGCTGGCACCGTTCGGCCATCTCGCGCTCATCGACGATCCTCCGTCGCTCGACATCTCGGCGATGAAGCTGCGCAGTCTCTCGCTCCACTGGGAGTTCATGTTCTCGCGCTCGATGTTCGAGACGCCCGACATGAATGCCCAAGGCCGGCTCCTTGCTGAGGTGGCGGCGCTGGTCGACGCGGGTGTCTTGCGCACGACGATGGCGCAGCACCTGGGGTCGATCAATGCTGAGAATCTACGTCGGGGGCACGCGTTGCTCGAAAAGGGGGGCGGGCGTGGCAAGGTCGTGCTCGCCGGATTCGGTGGGTAGATGATGAGCAAGAAGCTGCAGCTTCCCGGTTTTCGGACGATCAACCGGGGCTACAACTCCGTGTTCCGTCCCGGCCGGCTCAGTGTGGGCCTGGTGGTGCCGCTGGAGCGTTACGACGCCGGCCCGGTGCCGACGATGGAGCATCACCTCGATCGTGCACGTCTCGCCGACGCGTTGGGCTTCTCGGCGTTGTGGCTGCGCGACGTCCCGTTCAATGTCCCGTCGTTTGGCGATGCCGGACAGGTCTTTGACCCCTTCGTGTACTTGGGCTTCCTGGCAGCTCAGACCAAGCACATCGCGTTGGGGGTTGCGAGCACCGTGTTGCCGTTGCGTCATCCCGCCCACGTGGCGAAGGCGGCGGCGAGTGCAGATGTGCTTTCGGGGGGGCGGCTCATTCTGGGCGTGGCCTCTGGCGACCGCCCCGCAGAGTATCCAGCGTTGGCGATCCCTTTCTCGGATCGCGGCGACCGGTTTCGAGAGAGCTTCGCGTACATCGACCGAATGCGGTCGAACGCGCCCAGCTTTGAGAACGCGTTCGGATGTCCGGGGGACGGCATCGACATGTTGCCCAAGCCGGTGAGCAAGAGGCTGCCGCTGCTGATCACGGGGGGTAGTCAACAGAGCCCCCAGTGGCTGGCGCGCAACGGCGATGGCTGGATGCTCTACCCACGCCAACCGTCCGCTCAGGCGCAGATCATCGAGCAGTGGCGGGTCCGCGTTCAGGAGCACGGTGGTCCGGACAAGCCGGTGATGCAGCCGCTGTATGTCGACCTGTTGGAGGACCCAGCGGCGCCAGCGCAACCGATACACTTGGGCTTCCGCACCGGCATCGCGAACCTGCGATCGCATCTGCAGACCCTCGAATCCATCGGCGTGAACCACGTCGCTCTGAACCTTCGCTTCAATCGCGCGGACATGCAGCCCACCCTGCAGCGTCTCGCGGATGAACTCTTGCCCGACTTCTCGACCTGACGACATCCGGACACAACCATGAAGAAAACGATTCTCCTCACCGGAGCCACCGATGGCATTGGGCTCGAGACGGCACGAATGCTGGCTGCAGACGGACACCACCTGCTGCTGCACGGCCGGAGTCCGGACAAACTCACAAGGGTTGTGGCCGAGGTCGCTGCCATCCCTGGGGCTGGCCCCGTCGAGAACTACGTTGCCGACCTGTCCAAACTGAAGGCCGTCGTGGCCATGGCCAACGACGTGGCGAGTAAGCACCAGCGCCTCGACGTGCTGATCAACAATGCCGGCGTGCTCAAGGCTCCAAACACGACGACGGCCAGTGGCCTCGACCTGCGAATCGTCGTGAACACGCTTGCGCCCTACGTGCTCACCCGGCGCTTGCTTGGCCTGATGGATGGCAGCAGTCGGGTGATCAACCTGTCTTCGGCTGCCCAAGCGCCGGTGAACCTCGAAGCGATGGCTGGGCGCGGAAACCTCACCGACATGGAGGCCTACGCGCAGAGCAAGCTGGCGATCACGATGTGGTCACGTCACCTTGCCGATGAGCTAGGGCCTGACGGGCCGGTGATCGTGGCGGTCAACCCGGCGTCGCTGCTGGGAACCAAGATGGTGAAGTCCGGTTTCGGCGTGGCGGGCAACGACATTTCGATCGGCGCCGAGATCCTGGTTCGCGCTTCGTTGTCCGACGAGTTCGCGGACGCTTCGGGCAAGTACTACGACAACGACGCCAAGCGGTTTGGACCTCCACACGCGGATGCTCTGGACGCAGGGAAGCGAGCGGATGTGGTGCGGGTGATCGACGAGTTGTCGGCGGACGCGAGAGCGTGATGAAGCAACCCCTTGTGTTGCTTCTCCTACTCGGCACTGCTGGCTGCGCGCCATCTGGCCGGCCGAAGCCCGTCCTGCCAAGCCCGGTTGTCGTCACCTCGATCGCAAATGACAATGCCTGTCTCAGAGGTCGAGTGGGGGCCGCTGAACCCCGCGCGTGGAGACGACAGCCCGCTCGCGGGCACCCTGTGGGGTGATCGCAACGCACCCGGCGCGACGGGGTTCTTGTTCCGCCCGACCGACGGTTTCGAGTCGCCCCCGCACATCCACAACGTGTCCTACCGGGGAGTGGTCATTCGCGGGGTCGTCCACAACGACGATCCGAATGCCGCGCAGATGTGGATGCCGGTCGGCTCCTTTTGGACGCAGCCGAAGGGAGAGGTGCACATCACGGCTGCCGAGGGGAGCGACACGTTGGCCTACATCGAGATCGATGAGGGTCCGTACCTGGTGCACCCTGCGGATGAAGCTTTCGAGAGCGGGCAGAAGCCTGTCAACGTCGACGCTTCCAATGTGGTGTGGGTCGAATCTGGAGCGGACGGCCCACAGCTCGCGTTCCTGTGGGGCGACCCGGCAGGGGATCAGCCCGGTGGAGCGCTCGTCAAACTCCGCGCGGGCTCGTCGGCGGCGATGCACAGTCCCAGCTCGACCTTCCGTGCGGTCGTCATTCAGGGGCGCCCAGAGGTTGCCGCGGCCGGTGGCACGGGGATGACCGCCCTGGATCCCGGGAGCCTCATCGACGCGACCGCGGGGGACCTCCAGGTCGCCTGCGAAAGCCAGGAGGACTGCGTAATGTACGTCCGGACCCCGGGGAGGTTCTCGGTCGGACCCGGCGCCTGACCTCGATCGGCTGCAGTATTTTCGCGAGCTGGCTCGCAGGTTCGTGGTGGCATGGGACCGGATGTCATGGCGCAACAAGCTCGCGCAACGGCTCACGTCCTCGGTGCTGACGCGAGAGCAGCAGGAGCATGTTGCCAAGGTCACGATCGACGACGCCGGGCACGGCTTCGACCGCTTCGGCATGAGCCCCCAAGGGGTCGGGGTGGGGCTGTCGCTGTTTCGCCACCTTCACGACCACTACTTCAGGGTCAAGTCGTACGGCACCGAGAACATCCCCAAAACGGGGGCGACGATCGTGGTGGCCAACCATTCCGGCACGCTTCCGATCGACGGATTCATGCTGTGGTCGGACATCCTGCTGAACACGAACCCGCCGCGTGCGGGCCGGCCCGTGGCCGACTTCTTCGTTCCTGCGCTCCCCTTCATCAACACCGTCTTCTGCCGGGGAGGGATGATCGCTGGCAGTCGGGGCAACGTGCATGCGGCGCTGGAGGCCGGCGAGCTGTTGTTCATCTTCCCCGAGGGCGTGCGAGGCATCGGCAAGGCCTACGCCAAGCGCTACCAGCTGCAGCGCTGGACGGTGGGTCACGCCGAGCTTGCGATCCGGCACCGGGCCCTGATCCTGCCGTCCGCGGTGATCGGGGCCGAGGAGGCGTGGCCACAAGCGATGAAGATCAAGGGGCTGAGCGCGTTCGGGGTTCCGTACCTTCCGGTTCCGGCGACACCGCTGCCGATGCCGACGCGCTTTCACCTGCACTACGGAGAACCGATCGCCTTGTTCGACGACTATCCGCCAGACAGCGCCAGCGACCCCGACGTGCTGCGCGAGGCCGCCGGCCGGGTGCATGATGCCGTCGAAGCGCTGATCGAACGTGGGCTCGAGATGCGCCAAGGGGTGTTCACGTGAGCGCGGTGTTGGTCACCGGGGCTACGACGCCCGTCGGGCGACGACTGGTGGAAGTGTTGCTGGACTCGGGCCCGGACACCCGGGTGCTTGCGGTCGGTATCGAAACCGAGGAGCAGTCGAAGCTTCCTGGCCACGAGCGGCTCGCGTACGAACGCGTGGATCTTCGTCGCGGGCGGGGGGTCCGGGAGCTGCTCTACGGCCCGGCTCGTGAGCTTGAGGTCGAGACCATCGTTCACGCGGCCCACCACCGCAGCGCGTCGGATGTGGGGAGCAAGGTTCATGCGATCAATGTGGAGTCCACGCGTTCGCTGTTGCTGCAGGCGGAGCGTCACCCGACGATTCGGCGCTTCATCTTTCGGAGCCACGTCGAGGTGTATGGCGTGCGGACCGACCTACCCAGCGTGTTCGCCGAGGACCACCCGCTGAACTTCTCCCCGAGTGCACCCCAGTGGCTGCGGGATCGGGTGGAAGCAGACCTGACCGTGTGCGCACGAATGGGGATGTGCGAGCTGCAAATCGCGGTTCTTCGGACCTCGGAGTGCATCGCACCCGAATGTGGATCCCAGCTGTTCGACTACCTGCGCTCGCGGGTTTGCATGCGTCCGATGGGTTTCGACCCGATGCTCAACCTGCTGTCGGTGGAGGACCTGGTGCAGGCGCTCGCGTCGGCAACGCGCAGCGACGCCCAGGGGGTCTTCAACATTCCTGGCGCCGACACCCTCCCGCTTTCCACGGTGATCGAGCGGGTGCAGCGGCTCGAGATCCCGATTCCCGGACCGCTGCTGCGACCGCTGTACCGACTGCGCTCGTTGACCCGCGGGACGCAGTTTCGCTACGACCTCAACGCGGGGCGTTTCCACTTCAGCGGCGTTCCCGACGGAACGAGGGCCGAGCGTGTGCTGGGGTATGAGCCGAGCAACCCGCTCGATTGGTCCACGGTCACGGCAAGCCGGCTCTAGCAGGCTGAGGAAAAAGTCCCACGCAGTGCATGACAGCGCCCTCGCCACGCAAAGTAGGCATCGTAGTCGGCCACAGTCTCCCAGGTTTCCCAGAAGATGACCTTGTTTGGCTCGTCCACGGCCTGAGCCGCGACGATGTCGACAAAGCCCTTCTTAGTGCGGGTCTCTTTGAAGGCTCCGTTGGCCATGGCGATAAACTCGTCGGCCTTTCCGGGCTGTAGATTGAGTTCGAGTGAAACGTGAATTGCCATCGATATGCCTTGCTTGATTCCCGCCAAGAGCGGCGGCGCACGATGATAGCGGTGGCCCCGGGTCAGTAGCGCGCGTGGCGTGCCGAAACGATAGACCGGCGCCACGCTTCACTGGCACGCGACGAGAGGCGGACCCGTCGTACTGACCACGACATGCGTGTCACGGGACGGGGTGGGCCGACAATTGCCGCGCCCGGAATCCAAGGTGGTCGCGTGTGGCACAGGGGATGCACTACCGGCGCCCCATGGCTTTGAAAACTTGGCTCTGGAACCTGGGGGCAGCCGGGACCGTGGTGGCAGCGGCCGGCTGTGGACCGGCGGTGGCACTTCCAGGGGACACAGACGGCTCAGATACTGAGGGAACGGACACGGTGATTCTTCCGACCGACCCGGGCACCGAGACCGAGCCGTTTGACACCCACAACGACACGTACACCGACACCTACTACGACACGAACAACGACACCTACTACGACACCTATAACGACAGCGACAACTACAACTACGACACCGACTATTACGACACCGACTACGGCAGCGTCGAGTGCTACGGCGACGAGGACTGCGAACTCGGAGAGTGTGTCGACCCGGGCGAGCCGTGGTCGTACTGCGAGGCGCTCCCGATCCCGCAGCCCTGCGCGGATGAGGTCGCGCTGGAGCTTGCCTGGGTCCGCCAGGGCGAGGGTTCCGGTACGGCGGTCGGCGTCGCGGGTCGCGGTGACGAGACACAGACCGTGGTGTTGCTGGGTGTCGATGTCGACGGCGGCTCGCTCCCCGTGGCTGTCGCGGCGGTGGAGGCCGACGCGGTGGCGCAGGGTGTTCCGGTGACGCTGGCGAAGAGCGAGCAGGTCACGGGCCTGGAGCAGGCCGACCTCGACGGCGATTTGGATCTGGACCTGCTGGTGTCCGTTCGAGATGAAGCGGGCATGCGGGTCGTCCCGCTTCTGCGACAGGACGACGGTACGTTCTTGGCCGGGGCCGACATCGTGTTCGAAGCACCTGGAGGCCCGGCCACGCTTCGACGGCTTGCCGACGGGGGGCTCCAGCTTCTCGCGCGTCTCGACTCGGGACTGCTGTTCGAAGCGTCGAGCTTGGGCGACGGAACCTTTGCACCGCCAGCGAGTTCTGCCTGGGCAACCGAGCCGATCGCAGACTTCGCCGTGGGCCCGCTTGACATCGCAGCCTCCGACGACGTGCTTGCGGCGGTGCTGGGTCCCGAAGAAGGGCTGTCGTCTCTCGAGGCGCTCATCGACGGTGGCGACTTGCCGGTCGGGGTGGAGGGCAACGCGACGCGCGAGGTGTTTGTCGACGCGTGGCTCGGTCACTTCATCACGGTCGACACTTCGTTCGATGACTTCACGTACGTGCAGACGGCCATGCTGGGCGTGAACGCCTCGCCCGCCCAGGTCCTCGTGCAGCAACAGACCGCGCCGCGGACGGCTGTCGTCACCGATGTGGATGGCGACGGCGCCAGCGACCTGGTGTCGATCGACGACGCTGGCGGGGTCAGCGTGGTGTTTCAGGTGTCGAGGACCGAGGCTTGTACTCGAGACCTCGACATCAAGAGCGTGTTCGATACGGCTCTGATCCCCGGATCGGGCTCTGAATCCGGCGTGGTGCTCTCTGGGCCCGATGGCGTCCTTGCAGTGAGGGGTGGGTGAGAGCGATGGCCGTCAAGACTTGGATGTGGAACCTGGGAGTGGTCGGAGTCGTCGCGACGGTCGGCGGCTGCAAGGATGGCAAGATCGCAGATGCGTGCCACTCGACTCCGGAGGGGTACAGCGCGGCGTGCTACGAGGAAGAGGACGACTACGAGGACTACGAAAACTACGACGACTACGACTACGACTACGACTACGACCAGGACTACGACGAGCCGGAATGCTCCGACGACGACGACTGCGATCGGGGTGTCTGCGAAGCGGCGGAAACCTCCGAAGCGTACTGCGCCCCGTATCCGTCCATCCCGGTCTGCAGCGGAGCGCCGGAGGTCGGGCTCACCTGGGTGCGCCAGGGGACCGGCACAGGATCGGGCGTGGGGCTGGCAGGAAGAGCGGGAGAGCCTCAACGAATGCTGCTGGTCGGGGCCGAGGTCGACGGGGTCGAGGTCCCGGTGTCGGTGGCCGATGTCGAGGCGGGCGCGGTGCCACAGCCGCTGCCGCTCGAGCTGGCCGGAGGGGAGACGGTGGTCGGCATCGAACAGGCCGACCTCGACGCCGATGGTGACTTCGACCTGCTCGTCACGCTGAGCAGCGAGCTGGAGACCCGGGTCGTGCCTCTGCGGTCCGAGGCCGACGGGGTCCGGGTCGCACTCGATCCGGTGGTGTTCGGCGAGCCGGCTGGGGCGGCAAAGCTGCGTCGTCTCCAGGACGGGACGTTTTCACTGTTCGTGCACAGCGCGACTTGGTCGCTGCTGCAGGCCGACAGCCTCGAGGAGGGCGGATTTGCAGAGCCAGCTCCGTCTCCGTGGGGGACGGAGCATGTGGTCGACTACGCGGTCGCCCCATTGGACGGACAGACATTCGATGGTTTGCTCGCTGCGGTGAACACCCAGAACTCCAACCGTTCGGTCATCGAAGCGCTGATCGACGGGATTCGAGTTGACCTCGGGCTGGCCGGAGAGCCTCAGCGCCGCGTCCTTGCCGACTCCTTGGCAGGGTTCGTCATCACGGCGGATACGACGAACTACGCCTTCACCTCCGTGGAGTCCGCGTTCGCGGGAGACGATGCCGTGAGAACGACCCGCGTGGATCATCTGGACAATCCCGTGCAGCAGGTGGCCATGACCGACATGGACGCGGATGGCCAGGGCGAGTTGGTGCTTCTGCACGTCGACGGCAACCTCTCGGTCGTGTACTCGGCTTCCTCCGAAGACGCGTGCGTGGAGGCGGTGCTCACCGGCGCCGACTTCGACACCATCCTCACCCCAGCTTCGGGGACCGGCGAGGGGGTCGTGCTCTCGGGTTCGAAGGGCTTGTTGTCGGTGCGGGGGTCGCGGCGATGATGCCGTAGCCGCATCTGCGTTCGAGCTTCAAGCCGACGGCCCTGCTATCGAATCCGCGAGCTGCAGCTCGAACAGGCCGTCGCGTTCGTGCGCACCTTCATGTGCCGGGGCTTGAAATTCCCCGTTCCGCAGTCCCACAGACTCGCGTCGCAGTGCGGGCATGTCACGGCCTTCCGGCAATACCCCCGCGTTAGGACACCGCCGACGATCGCGGGGACTCCGAACAGCAGGAGAACTCCGTACTGCGCGTAGGGTGCCACCGCCTCGCCCACCAGCGCGGCCCCGGCGGCGGCGGCCACAAGCGTCAGGGGCATCGTCAGCAGGGTGAACGCCGACCGAACCTGCGCGGCGCGGACCAGCTCTTTGTGCAGCTGCCTGCGAGAGATGGACCGAGACTCAGACACGGTCACGAAAACCCCGAAGCGTCGCGGCTATTCCAAGGGAGACACGGAACAGCCTGCGTCATGGACACCGGACCTGCGTGGGTTGGTGGGCTACATCGCAGAGCCAGCCCGAGTCGGTCTCCAATCTCGAGGTGTTGTCAGGAGCAGATCCACATCACCGTGGTGCACAACACCGGGCCGTCGTCGTCGGAGCCGCAGTTTCCACCCCCGTTGAACGCTCGCAATCCGGTCGCGTCGCAGGAGCTTCCGGCCTCGCAGAAGCTGCACGGCGAGCCGCAGTTGCCTCCGATCGCTCCGACGCTGTCGTAGCCTAGCGCCTCGCAGATCGCTTGGGCGTGGAAGTAGCCCCCGTCGGGCCCGGATGAGATCCAGGCCGATGCCTCGGTCGCCTCACACACCACCCATGGATCGCCGGTGAAGGGGTCCACGCCACCGTCGCAAACATCGGGCTCCTCCAGGGCGCACGTCGAGCTGCAACCGTCCCCGTCCGCGGGGGGCAGTCCGTCGTCGCATTGTTCGCCGGCCAGGCTGTTGACGACGCCGTCACCGCAGACGGCGGGCGTGCAGTCGGCGTTGCAGGTTGCTGATTCCTCGCCGTCGTCGCAGGTCTCGCCTCGGCTCGGGTTGATCTTGTGGTCGCCACATCGCGCGAGGGTGCAGTCGGCGTTGCAGGTGGCCGACTCCCCGCCGTCGTCACAGGGCTCTCCAGCGGAGGCGTTGGTGTAGCCATCTCCGCACAGCGGGAATGTGCAGTCGGCGTCGCAAGAGATGGACTCACCGGCCGAGTCGCAATCCTCGGTGGGTCCTCGAACGCCGTCGCCGCAGACGGGCGTTGCGTCGGGCGGCTCGGAACCCCCTCCGCTGCTCGAAGTCTCCGCGGTGCCGACCGGACCACCACTGGATCCGGTGGTGTCGCCGCCGCTCGACGTGGTTTCCTCGTCCCGGCCCGTGTCGCCGCTGGATCCGGACTCGCCTTGGCCGTCCGTGGTGAGGATGGTCCGCGAGGTGATGTCGTTGGGACAGCCGGAGAACAACGCGAGCCCCAACCCCAGCGAGCCGAGCGTGCCGATGCGCGAAGCCATCTCCTACCCGCATGCGGCGAGGCCAGGGTCCTCTCAAGGCGCGTTTCGGGCCGGCCCGTCGGTTTCGTGACCGCAGCCGGGCGGCTCCGCTGCGAGCTCTCAGCCGATCGAAACGTCGACCGTGGCCCGGACGTTGCGCTTCCAGGGGACGGCGGCCACGGCGTCGAGCGACCAAAGCACCGGGCCACGGGTCATCGCCTGAACCCCCTGCGCGAACTTCAGGACATCGCCCAGCGCGCCCTGGGCGTCGAGTCGCTCCTCGAGCTGGGCGGGCACCCGGACCGAGAAGGGGAAGGACTCTGCCTGGTAGGTCCCGGCGCCGGCGAGTGGCAACTCTTGGCTGTAGAGCATGACCATGCGCTGGACCGGGCTTCGCTTGCCGCCCGCGCCCTGCTGAAGCCCCATGCGCTTCTGCTTGGCGACGAGGCTGAGGGTCACGCCTTCGAGCTCGGTCGCTTCTTCCAGCTTCAGCTCCACGACACCGCGCAGGTCATCGCCCATCGCCGTGTTCGAGCCCTTGGGCCGAATGGCGATGGTTCCCACCCCGATTCCCGCCACCTTGCGTGCTTGGTCGGTCACGCGCAGGGCCTCCGAGGTGACCTTGTCCATGCCGCGGTCGAGGACGTCGAGCCAGCGCTTCATCGTGGGGTGGGACGGGGCAGGGAGCCGGAGGTTGCAACCTTCATGAGCAACGCTCGCTAGAACACCTCGAGCGGGCCCAGTGCCGGGAAATCGTCCGCGTCTGCCGGCTGGTAGGTTCCCCACGGCCCGATGTAGCTGTTGGGCGTTGGGGTGCAACCGGCGGGGTTTGCAAAGAATGGCGCGGGGGCAGCGACCTCTCCCGCCCAGGCAAAGACCTCACCGCCGGGGTCGCAGGTACCAACGGACGGTCGGTAGTAGGGCGCTCCACTAACAAGCCCGAACCCAGAGGGGATTGCGAGGACGGTGCACTCGGAATCCGCGTAGACGGAGAAGGGCCCGATGCCGAACTCGAGGAGGCCCAGACCCTCTTCGGAAAAACAGCGGAACGAGTCACCCACCCGGCGGGGCACGCAGGGGCTTTGTGCGCCGGCCTGCAGCGAGCCTGCCAGACCAAGTCGTTCCCCGCTCGCCAGGGCCAGCACATCGACGGTCACGTCCTCGTTGGAAACGGGGTCGCGAACAATCGCGGGATAGTCAGTCGCCGGCACGAGGGGGCCGATCGCCTCGAAACAGGCGTCGGGTCCAGCGGGACCGTTACATTGCTCGGGGCTCCCAAAGTAGACTTCTTCCCCGGGTGCAGACGTGCCGGCGAGGTACACATCGACGCCGTCCGTGGCGAGTCGCGGCACATCCTCGTTCTCGGAGCTGCCGCAGACCAATCGCTGCGTGCAGCCGTCGTCGGCAAAGAAGATGAGGGAGTTCACCGGTGGCTCGAGCCAGAGCACGCTGGTGTCTTCAGGAACCGACATGGCCCCGTACCGGGCGTCATAGGGCCCGAGGACCAACCGGGATCCGTCCTCGGCCGTCCAGATCTGCACGCCGAGTCCCTGCGTGTTGAGCTCGACGACAATCTCCCCCGCAACCAGCTCCGAAGCATCGATCGGCTGACCGCTTCCCTCATCGAGTTCGTATGTGTCGATCAGGGCCGCCGCGACGGGGACGACGCCGGTGTTCAACTGGGCGTTGTCATCGACCGCGACCGGTTCCAGTCGCACAAGGGAGCCCGGGGCGAGGTTCTCGGCTCCGGGCCAATATGCGGGGCCGCAATCCTCCGTCGATGGCCGGCCAAGAACCCATGGTGAGGAGCAGCCCTCAAGGCATTCATACTCCCTGACCCCAGAGCCGGTTGGGACGCATCGCAGGGCCCCTTCGTACTCGCGCAGCACGCAAGCGGTCTCGAGAACGGTGTCGTAGATTTCCATGACGAAGGGGACGCCCTCGAAAGAAAACCCTCGCATCTCGAGTCGATCCCCGCTGCGCGCGAGCGGGAAGAAGGCTTCTGGGTCGCCAGGCTCGCCCGTGCCCGTGCCCGTGCCCGTTGTGTCGACGGTTTCGTTCGTTCCAGTGCTGGAGTCAGTCGGGCTCGTCGCGGCGCTCGACCCTGTACTAGCTGGAGCGGCCCCGCCCGTGGTGCCGGATCCAGGGGCCGATGGGGAATCACCACAGCCCGCAACCAGCAGAAACGCGAGTGTGCCGGTCCGTTTCCACATGACGCTCGTGACCGTATCATTCCGTTGCAGCGGCACCCTGTGACCAGTTTGTCGGGTGGGTGCAACCTTCCGCTGCGGAACCCGTCTGCGCCCTTGAGTGATGGTCCTCCCGACTCGACGCCTGCTCACGATCGTCTTCGTATTGCTGGCCGGCTGCGTCCCCAAGAGCTGTGGGGACCGAGCGTGCGCGGAGGGCAAATCATGCGCAGAATCCGGCGAGTGTTCGGCCCGGACCATCGCGGCGGGCGATGGCCCTTGGCGCTGTTACGCGGGCAGTGACGACGAGTGTGCGGCCTCCGAGGTGTGCAAGGAGGAGGGACAGTGCTTGGCGTCAGAGGTTGGGACGTGCGAGGACGCGGCGGGCTTGGAGTCCACGCGTTGCCTCGACAGCGCCGAGTGCAAGAAGGCCGGCCGGTGCGCACCTTCGGGGCAGGGCTTCTGCGCGGCCTTGGACGACGACCTCTGCAGGGCCAGCGATCATTGCGGCGAGCAGGGCCTGTGCCATGCCTACGATCCGCCGCTGCTGGGTTCGAAGACCGTGATGCGATCGTGCCGTGCCAAGTCCGACGCCGACTGCAGCGCGAGCACGGACTGCACCAAGCTCGGGCACTGCGGGATGCGGGATCGGATGATGGGCCCGGGCCTGTGCGAGGCGACCGAGGCCAAGCACTGCGAAGAGAGCACCCTGTGCGAGACCGAGGGTGCATGCGACTGGATCGAGCCGGGCAAGATCGGACGGGGTCGATGTGTGTTCGTTGCCGAGTCGAACGAGGAGTGTGAAGCCAGCGCTGGTTGTCGCATTCGCGGAACCTGCGCTCTGGTCCCCAAGGGGTCTCAGAAGGGGCCGATGCAGTGCAGCCCGGCGAAGGCCGAGCACTGCGAGCAGAGCGAAGACTGCTTGACCGGGAAGCGGGGCTGCAACTTCTCCCCCGCGTCGTACAAGGGCAAGACGATTCCCGGCGGCAGCTGCTACTAGGCGCGGGCCTACTTCAGGTCGAACCGATCCGCGGTCATCACCTTCGTCCATGCCGCCACGAAGTCGCCGACCAGCTTCTCGTTGGGTGCGAACGCATACACCTCGGCGACGGCCCGCAGCTCGGCGTTCGATCCGAACACCAGATCCACTTCAGTCGCGGTCCACACGACATCCCCGGTGCTGCGGTCGCGGCCTTCGAAGACCCCGCCTTCGGCCGCCTTCCACACGGTGTTCATGTCCAGCAGGTTCACGAAGAAGTCGTTGCTCAGGGCACCGGGGCGCTTCGTGAACACTCCGTGCGGGGAGCCGCCCGCATTCGCACCCATCACTCGCAACCCGCCAACGAGCGCGGTCATCTCCGGCACGGTGAGATCAAGCAAGTCCGCCTTGTCGACGAGCTGTTGCGACGGCGAAAGCTCGCCGGGTGTTCCGGGGTAGTTGCGGAATCCGTCGGCGGCGGGCTCGAGGTAGCCGAACGACGTCACGTCGGTCTGCGCCTGCGTGGCGTCACCCCGGCCGGGTATGAACGGCACAACGATCTCGACGCCGGCATCCTTCGCCGCTTTCTCAATTCCTGCCGCGCCCGCCAGGACGATCAGGTCCGCCATCGACACCTTCTTGGCTCCGGACTTGTTGAACGCCGCCTGCACGCCTTCGAGCTTGGTGAGGACGGAGGCCAGGGCTTGTGGATCGTTCGCGGCCCAGTCTTTTTGCGGTGCCAAACGAATGCGGGCACCGTTGGCACCGCCGCGCATGTCACTGCCGCGGAACGAGGCCGCCGAGGCCCACGCGGTGCGAACGAGGTCGGAGACCGGCAGCCCCGTGGCAAGCACGTCCTTCTTGAGCTTCGCGATGTCGCCCGCTCCGATCAGCGGGTGGTCGACCTCAGGGACGGGGTCCATCCACGCCATCACTTCCTTGGGCACCTCCGAACCGAGGTACCGAGCGCGCGGACCCATGTCCCGGTGGGTGAGCTTGAACCATGCCTTGGCGAACGCGAGCTCGAAGTCCTCGGGATGCTCGCGAAAGCGCATCGCGATCTCGCGGTAGGCCGGGTCGAACTTCAGCGCGAGGTCGGTGGTCAGCATCATCGGCGCGTGTCGCTTCGATTCGTCGTGGGCGTCGGGAACCATGTCCGAGGCCTTGCCGTCTTTGGGTTGCCACTGCTTGGCACCGCCGGGGCCTTCGTGAAGCTCCCACTCAAACCCGAACAGGTTGTCCAAGAACTGGGTGCTCCACTGCGCCGGGGTCATGGTCCACGCGCCCTCGAGTCCACTGGTGATGGTGTCCTCGGCGTTGCCCTTGCCGCAGTTGTTCTTCCAGCCCATACCTTGCGCCGCGACCCCTTCGGCGGCGGGCTCGGCACCCACGCACTCGGATGGCTTGTGCGCGCCGTGGGCCTTGCCGAAGGAATGCCCGCCGGCGATCAGGGCGACGGTCTCCTCGTCGTTCATCGCCATCCGAGCGAACGTCTCGCGGATGTCCTTGGCGGCCGCGAGCGGGTCTGGCTTGCCGCCCGGGCCCTCGGGGTTCACGTAGATCAGCCCCATCTGCACGGCGCCCAGCGGCTTCTTCAGCTTGCGATCACCGTGGTAGCGCCGCTCGGCCAGCATCTTCTTCTCGGGTCCCCAATAGACCAACTCGGGAGACCACTCGTCCTGACGACCTCCGGCAAAGCCCAGGGTCTTGAAACCCATCGATTCCATCGCAACGTTGCCGGTGAGCACCATCAGGTCGGCCCAGGAGATCTTGTGGCCGTACTTCTTCTTCACGGGCCAAAGCAGCCTGCGCGCCTTGTCGAGGTTGGTGTTGTCGGGCCAGCTGTTGAGCGGCTCGAAGCGTTGCTGACCACCGTTGGCACCGCCTCGACCATCGGTCACCCGGTAGGTGCCGGCGCTGTGCCACGCCATGCGAATGAACAACGGCCCGTAGTTGCCGTAGTCCGCAGGCCACCAGTCTTGTGAGGTGGTGAGCACCTTGCTGATGTCCTTCTTGACCGCGGCAAGGTCGAGTGACGCGAACTCGTTGGCGTAGTCAAAGTCGTCGCCCAACGGGTTGGACTGCGCTTCGTTTTGGCGCAGAGGATCGAGGTTGAGGGAGTCCGGCCACCAAAACGCATTGGGCTTGGCCTGGCCGGGCCGCAGGTCGTCCCCCGGGGCGGCGCTGTCGTTGGAGGCATCGGGCGAGGGCGCGGCCGTGTTGGCTGCGGGGGTGGCCGCGCATGCGCTGAGCAGGCCCAAAGCGAGGGACGCAGCGATGGTCAGAAGCGAAGGAGTCGAGGGCAGCCGAGTCATGGTCAGCTGCAACGGTGCAGAGTTCGGGCCATGTGGTAGCCCACTGAGACGACAAGGAAATCTCGGTCGAGGACGTGGGGCCCCCGAGATGTCGTCGGTCGGGGCGACGACATTGCGTTGTCGACCGAGATGTCGTTGGAGGCTCAGCCGCCGGCCAGCGGGGAGGTCATCCACTTCTGCAGACCGGGCCGGAGCTCGACCGCGCGGGTCGGCACGCGTTGCTTTGAGGCCGAATCGAAGCGCAGGACGTCTCCATCCTCGGGGATATGAACACGACTCAGCAGTCCCTCGGCACGCATGCGTTCACCAAGGCCGGCGCGGGTTGTCGGGCAGTGGTCGAGTGCCTCGAGGTGGTTGAACACGACGTCGGCGGGCGCTAGTCGGGCGAGTTCGACGAGTTCGTCGACCGAGAACAGAATGTCCCCACCGACTCCCATGTTGGCGGAGCCCGCAGGCGCAACAATGATGTCGGGCTGGAGACGCTCGATCGCATCGCGAACCGAGTCGGTCAGAATCGAATCCCCCGTGATGTACAGGCTCGGCTCATCCTGCGGCGCCAGGTAGTAGCCGGCGACCGGCCCCAGCATCCAGCCCAGCAAGCCCCGCCCGTGTCGCGAAGGCACGACCTCCAGCTCGACTCCCAATCCACCGTCTTCCAAGGCACGCGCGTCCAGTCCTTTGCGTCGAAGTCGGGGCACATCCATCCGGTTTGCCCACACCGGGAGGCCCACGCTCTTGGTCCAAGCCCGACCGGCAAGGTCGAAGTGGTCAGGGTGCTCGTGGGTGATGAGCACGCCCGATGCTCGCTCGAGGGCCGCGGCGGTCTGTGGTGGGGTGGGGACCAGCGGGTTCCGCTTGCGCCCGCCGCCGAACATCTTGAAGCCCGGCATCGCACCCACGTCGGCCAGCATCGGGTCGACCAGCAAGCGGTGGGGCCCAAAGGACACGAGCATGGTGGCGCTGCGAAGCTGCTGAATCTCCATCGCTCAGACTGTGAATCGGCGGCTCCCACCTGCCAACGGGCACCGATGCACGACAGTCATCCGGATTCGGATGGCGCCGGGCGACCGGGCCGGCGAGACTGGGGCATGGACTGGGATCACCTGCGCACGTTCGAGTCGGTGGCGCGGCTTGGGAGCCTGACCGCCGCTTCCAAGGCGTTGGGGGTCAGCCAGTCCACGGTGAGTCGTCAGCTCAAGCAGCTCGAAGCGAGGGCTGGCTCGCCGCTGCTCCTGCGCGACACTCCGATCACGCTGACCCTTCGCGGTCAGGAGCTTCTCACCGCTGTCGGCCCGATGATCGAAGCGGCACTGACGGCCGAGGCCGCGCTCGATGATCGCCCCGAACTGGAGGGGGAAGTGTCGATCACGACGGTCGGGGAGCTGGTGCGATGGGTGCTCATCCCTGCGCTTCCCGACTTCTACGCACGCCATCCAAAACTGAGCCTACGGGTGTTGGCCAGCAACCGGGTCAGCTCACTCGCTGCAGGAGATGCCGACATTGCGCTTCGGTTTGTGCGGCCACAGCGAGGGGACTTGGTCGCCCGCAAAGTTCACACCGAGCAGTACGCGCTGTTCGCCTCTCGCGAACTCGACCTCCACCCCGGTATGCCGTGGCTCGGGCTCGCCGGATCGCTGGCCGAGATCGTTGAGCAGGAGTTCGCACAGCGTGCGTGGGGGGACCGACCCGCGAGGCTCCTCGTCGAGGACCTCGAGTCGCTGGGGTTGGCGGTTCGAGACGGCTTGGGGGTCGCGGTGCTTCCTCGGGGTTTTGCCACCCAGCTGCGCGACGTTGTCGAGGTGGATCCGGCGGCGATCGGTGCGGAAGAGCTCGGTGCTGTGCCGTCGCGCGCGCTGTGGATGGTGGTTCACGCTGCAAAGGCGCGGGTGCCGAAGGTCCGTGCGGTGATGGATTGGGCGGCGAATGTGTTCGAGCAGCTGCCCTCGCGCACCTGATCGTGGCGCGCCCTGTATCCTCCGTCGATGGATGTCGCCATCGCGTGCGAAGAGGAAATCGTCGGCCTGCATCGATTCTTCCAAGAGTGGTTTCTCGGCGGCTTCTCCGATCGTGTTCGCGGATTCAAACGGTTCTCGGACGTGATGGCCCCGGGGTTTGCGATGGTGACGCCTCGCGGAGTTGCGACCGCGCTGCCGGATCTCTCGGCGGGTCTGCGCGGTGCGTTCGGGACCTGGGAGAAGGGCTCATCGATCGAAGTCGTCGATGTCTCGCTGCGACACGTGCACGCCGATCTCGCGCTGTTGACGTACGTGGAGCGGCAGCACGTGAACGGCAAGGACACGGCGCGGTTGAGCACGGTGTTGATGCGGCAGCACGAGGCGACACCCAACGGAGTCCAGTGGCTTCATGTGCACGAGACGTGGATGCCCGGGCAGGCAGGCTGAAGACCTTGCCGGCGCTTCCGCGGCTGCGGTGATATCCTGGCCTCGGTGGGGAGACTTTCATGCACGGTGGCGCTGGCTTTGGTTGCAGCTGGCTGCTCGAGCGCCGACGGACGCGAATCGTCGGGAAGCGTGGACACGTACGGAACGACGGCTTCGGGGTCGAGTGGCACCGCGAACACGCCGACAACGTCCCCGCCGACTGCCAGTGGATCCAGCTCCAGCGCGAGCGACTCGGCGACCTCCGGTCCAGCGCCGGCTACCGAGAGTTCAGCGGGAAGCTCGACCGGTGAGCCACCCAAGTTCGACCTCGGCATCCAGCCGGACACGCCGCCCGTCCAGGAGAAGTGCCCCGAGGACGCGTTCATGGCGGACGACAACGACCAGTGTGCGATCGACCCGGTCATCTACGATCGAGATGCAGGTCTCCTGACGCTGACGATCGTCAAAGGCCAGCTCTACGAACTCACCGAGCCCAGCGTCGAGGTGATCTTTTCCACCGACCAGGTCGGCTACGAGGGCTTCTTCACCATCGCCCGCGAAGAGGACTCGCCGGACGTCTTCTACATGGTCGTCGCGGACGACGACTTCATGCACCTGGAACCCGACGGTGAGTGCGGCATCACGCTCGGCGCCTGCGAGACCGATTGCATGCCCTCGGTGGGCGGCGATGTGTGCCGTGCGTTCGTGGACGACTTCATTCCGATCGTCGCTGGGGCGTACGTTGGGTCGCCGTACACGCTCGATACCTTCGGGCGACGCACCAGTCCCAATGGAGAGTGTTGCGCGGACGACTTCACCTGCAATGCGTCGGTCTCCAGCTACACCGAGCACGTCGTGACGGGCCCAGGCGGAACGATGCACTTCATCTTCCAGGACGGCTTCGCGTTCCTGGACACGATGGGCTGGTCCTACGAACCTCGGAAGAACGTCAACGGCGACGCGCAGTTCGAGTTCGATTTGTGCTCATTGCCGGTTCCCGAGGGGTGAGCTGATGGCGGATCCGATGGCAGGTCGCGACGACGACGAGCCTGGCAGAGAAGGGCTGGACACCCAGGCCCTGCGGGCGTCACTGGAGAACCGCATGTTTGGGCAGGCCGCGTTGCCCACGGTGGTTGGGCGGTTCGAAATCTTGCGTTCGGTGGGGCGTGGCGGGATGGGTGCCGTGTACGCGGCCCATGACCCGCAGCTCGACCGAAAGGTGGCCCTCAAGCTGCTCCACAACGATCGCGGCGGTGGTGGGAGTGGCCCCACCGAAGGTTTGCTCGCCGAAGCTCGTGCGCTCGCGCGGCTCAACCACGCCAATGTCGTGACGGTCTACGAGACCGGAGTCCACGACGGTGCGCTCTTCCTCGCGATGGAATTCCTCGACGGCGGGACCCTTGCTGCATGGGCCCGCGAACACCCCGCCCGAACCCGAACAGACGCCCGAGCGACCGTGAGGCTGTATCTCCGGGCGGGCGCTGGTCTCGTGGCGGCACACGAAGCAGGACTCGTCCACCGGGACTTCAAACCCGCCAATGTCCTGCTTGGAACGGACGGCCGGCTGGTCGTCGCCGACTTTGGCTTGGCGCGGGGCTCGTTCGCCTCCGCTTCGGCGGCGGAGCTCGTCTCGTTCGAGGAGGATGCCTCCGAACTGCGGATGACCACGGCGACGCTCGCCGGCACGCCTGCGTACATGTCGCCCGAGCAGTTCGAAGGCGTCGTCGACACCCGATCCGACCAGTTCTCCTTCTGCGTCTCACTCTGGGAGGCGCTCTTTGGAGAGCGGCCGTTCGATGGCAAGACACCGACCGCACTGCACGAGCGCATGCTCGGAGGCGAGCTGTCCCGTGGGAGCAGCTCCGCACCGATCCCGCGAGAGATCGAGCGCGCGCTGAGGCGCGGGCTGTCGACCGACCCCAAGGACCGGTGGCCGAGCATGGAGCCGTTGCTGGCGGCCCTTGCCCATGACCCCGCGGCTCGGGTGCGGCGGACGGTGCTCGTCCTCGCTGGAGGCGGTGCGTTGGGGCTTGCCGCGTGGCAGCCGTGGGCGCACGGAGTCTCTCCATGTCACGGGGGCGACGACGCGCTCAAAGAGGTTTGGGGCGGGGAGCGGCGGGAGGAGGTCGCTCGCGCGATCACGGGGTCTCGAGCTGAGTTCGGGCGCCAGACGCAAGAGCGTGTCGAGCGGGCAATCGACGACTACGCGGCGCTCTGGCATGACATCCGCACGGAGAGCTGCGAGGCCAGCCTCGTGAGGCAGGAGCGCTCTGGGGAGGCGTATGACCTGACGATGCAGTGTCTCAACACCCGGCGGGCGGAGCTGGGCGCGGTCACGTCGATCCTCGCCGAGGGCGATGTCACCGTCGTCGAACGTGCCGTTGCGGCGGTCACGGCTCTGTCGCCGCTGGAGCCCTGCACCGACCTGGAGGCGCTCCGCGAGAACGCTCCGCAGGACCCGGCCCGTGCTGCAGAACTCGACGCCCTCGAACAAGAGCGCGTCCGGATTCGTGCCTTGATGGATACGGGGCAGGACGCGAAGGCGACCGATTTCGTGCGGGACGCGGTCGCGGCTGCGCGGGAGGCCGATGACCGGCGCGGGCTTGCGCGAGCGCTGGAACTCCAAGCCAAGAACATGCAGGCCCTTGGGGGCGACGGCGACGTCCAGGGGGTTTTGGAGGCCTCGCTTCGGGCCGCCGCAGCTGCCGGCGAAGAGGAGATCGAGGCGCGGCTGTGGCCGGTGTTGATTTCGAGTGTTGGGTCGAAGGAGCCCGAACGAGTCGCGCAGTGGCGCCTGGCAGCCGAGACCGCCTTGCTTCGCGCCGGAGATCGTCCCTTGGACCAGGCCGCGTTGCATCACGCGTTTGGCAACGTTGCCAGCGCCGCGCACGCTTACGACGAGGCGGAGCGAGAGCACTTGGCAGGACTCGCGCTGAAGCGCGAGCATGTGCCGACCCAAAAACTCGAGATCGCGGACTCGCTCAACATGCTCGCCGGCGTCCACTACAACCGGCGCGAGGTGCCAGAGGCCAAGTCGATCCTCCGAGAGGTCCTCGCCGCGTACACCGACGCACTGGGCTCCGATCACCCCAACGTCGCCAAAGTTCAATACAACCTGGCGGGCGTTCTGTTCATGGGCGGAGAGTACGAAGAGGCAGTCGTTCGCTACGAGGATTCGATCAGGATCTATGGCCAGGCCTACGGCCCTCGAAGTCCCCGGCTCCACGGGAGCATGCTCAACCTCGGTGGTGCGCTCGCACGGTTGGGCCGGTTCGAGGAATCGATCGAGAAGACCCAGCTCGCGATCGAGATCATCATCGAGAACTCGGGCGAGGACAATCCGATGCTCGCCTCCGCGTACAACACTCTGGGTGCTGCCTACGACGGGCTCGGGCGGGTCGAGGAGTCGTTGGCCGTGCACGAAAAAG
The DNA here is from genome assembly GCA_913061055.1 of uncultured Pseudomonadota bacterium. Lineage (GTDB taxonomy): Bacteria > Myxococcota_A > Polyangia > Nannocystales > Nannocystaceae > CAJXVA01. Next base: position 28,634 of record CAJXVA010000009.1, on the reverse strand, counting down.
GCGTCGCGCTGATGGAGCGCGATGGGCCGTCCGAGGGGTTGGCGACGAGCGTCAGCAACTTGGCGCTGATGCAGGACGCGGTCGGCCGTCATTCCGAGGCGGCCGCCAACTTCGTTCGCTCGATCGAGATGTTCGAGGAGGTGTTCGGGCCGGAGCATCCCGACCTGTGGCGTCCGCTTGCCATGCTCGCTCGCTTGTATCGGAAGCAAGGGAACATCGAGAAGGCCCTCCCGTTGGCTGAACGCGCAGTTCGTGTCCTTGAAGGGCATGACATCCAGCCGGTCGAGGTGGCCGACGCGCGCTTCGAGCTGGCGCGAATCCTCCGTCTCGCATCGACCGACGAGGAGCGAGCGGTCGAGCTTGCGACCAGCGCTCGAGACCTGTGGCAGGCGTCCGACTGGGAGAAGGAAGCCGCGGAGATCGATGTGTGGCTCGAGGAGCCCGCTGGGGAGTAGAGCGCATCTCCCAACCTCCGGGCCACGTGGACTCTCAGATCAAGCGGCCGACGGCCTGTCCGGGTACACTACCCGTGGGCATGAATCCGGCGATCTCCACGCAGGGCTGGAATGCGGGGCGGCTCCGCGGAGTACCTCCGCGGTGAGTATGCGTGGGTACAAGTGGCTGATCGCCGCCGTTGGGCTTGGCCTCGCGGTGATCACGGGCGCGGCGTTGTTCCGTTCGGATACCGTCCCCGAGGCCTACGCAACCTCCGCCGACCTCCCGCCGATCCCCCAGGCCGGGACCAACGGCTGGAGGTTCATTTCTCGACGGTGGTCCGACGTCGCCGTCGACGTCAACTCCGACGCGCTGATGGCAATGCTTGGCGCCGAGAGCGAGGAGGCCTCCTTTGAAACACGCTGGGGCGGAGTCTCAGACAACGCACACAAGGTGCGGAAGTCCGCCCGGGCCAACGTGCACGGCGACGCACTCGATGCGTGGCATCAGGCGGCCGCGTCGGAGCGCTTCGTCGACGGCTGCGCGGTGGACCAGTTCGCGGATTGCCACTACTTCCAGATCTTCAAGCTGCATCAGCTCGCGTTGGTCGAGGCGCTGAGCCACGCGCTCGACGGACAGTGGGCTGAGGCAGACGCACGACTCGCAGACGCGGTCTCCGTGGACCAGCGCTTCCTCGCTTCGTGCCGCAACTCCATGAGCTGCCTCGTCTCGGCTTCCATGCTGACGAGCGCCCTGTCGACGACGGCGCTGGTGCTCCGCGCCCAGCCGCCCGGCCAAGCCAAGGAGGGACGCGAGCGACTCGAGGATCAGGTCGCCCGGGGGAAGGGGGACGAGCCGGTCGATGACTACATGGCGGACTTCGAGGTCAAGCGCCGCGCATTCGTGGGGGACTACCTGCACTCCAGGCATCTGCTGCGTCGGGTCGAGGAAGAGGGGGTCGAGTTGCTGATCGGCGATTCGAAGTGGCCGCCTGCCATTTCGTTTGACGCGTCACACACCGCGAAGTTGATCGACGACCTGCACCTGGACCTGCGTTCGAGCCACGGCATGCGGTTGATGTTGAGCGGTCGCGACGAGGACGCCGAACCGACCGTCTGCAATTGGATGGATCGCATCACCAACGCGATCGGCTGCGCGAGTTTCAACCCCGCGACGGCTCGCGCGCTGCACGAGAGCAGCATGAACAACATCGACGAGCAGCTGGAGGTCTCGCGCCGTTGGTCTCGGCGCATCCAAGAGCTGTCCCCGCGGGTCGAAGTTCCGGAAACGGAATGACTGTTCGCACGGGAGCTTCGACCACGCTCCGTTGTCGCGGGCCTGTACGTGCTGCCCACAACGGCGGCATACTCTCGTGGTGAAGCCCGCTGGCACCACGGAACTCGACGCCCTCGTTGATGTGGGGATTCGAGCTCATCCGGAGCTGGTCGAGCGGCGAGAAGCGTTCACGCAGCACCTCCAGGGTTTGGGGGCTGAGGACACCCCGCCCAAGGACGAGCACGTGGCCGACCTCTATCTGGCGTACCTCGCCGGGTGCGGCGACGAAGTCGCGGTGGGGCTGGTGCGAGAGCGATTCGGCACTGACGTCGATCGCGCGCTGGGCAAGGCCGCGTCGACCGGACAGCCGTTGGACGAGCTACGCCAGCGGGTGTGGGTTCGGTTCCTGACCGGAGAGCCGCCGCACCTCCACCGCTACGCCGGCCGTGGCTCGTTGCAGGGGTGGATTCGCGTCGTGGTCAGCCGCATGGTCGTGGACCTGCTGCGCAGTCACGGGGCGCGGAAGGAATCCTCCTTGGGCCCGGCGGTCTTGGCCGAGCTGGGACGTGTCGAGCTCGACCCGCAGCTCGAGCTCTTGCGACACCGCTACCGCGACGATGTCCAGGCGGCGATGGAATCCGCGTTCGGAGAACTCTCGGACAAAGATCGTCGGCTGCTTCGTGGCCAGCTGGTGGAGCGGTTGAGCACCGACGACCTGGGAGCGTTGTATGGCGTGCATCGGACCACGGCTGCGCGCTGGGCGGAGCAGGCGCGGCTTCATTTGGTGCAAGCAGCTCACGCGGACCTGCAGCGACGCATCGGTGGCGGCGAGGAGACGGTGCGCAGCGTCGTAGACATGGTCCGAAGCCAGCTCGATCTTTCGGTCGCGCGACTGCTCGCTTCGAAAGACGGCTAGGAGCAAGCGGCTCACTTTTGGGCGTCGGCGATGTCCTTCTCGAGGGACTCCAGAAGCTCTCGGATCTCGGGCGTCTGCTCGGATGCTTCGTAGAAGGCGCGGGCAGCCGAGAGGTGAGTCGCAGCCATTGTCACTTCTGCGAGTTCGAGCCGACAGCGGGCACGAATCAGCTCGAGATCTCCGCAAAGACCCCGGGGAACATTCGACTCATCGGCACATGCCGGGACGGAGGGCTCGACCATCCGAAGTGCTTCTTCGAAGCGCTCCTGGACCATGAGGGAGTTGCCGGCGCTCGTGCGGAGTTGGACCGCGACCGGATGCCGAGGGGAGGCTCGTGGCTCGAAGCGTTCGAGTACCTCGCGGTAGACCTCGACAGCCTTTCCGTGGTCGTTCCGCGCCCCATGAACATTGGCCAGCGATGCCTGCAGCTGCATCACGGCCGAGTGCTCCGTGCCCAAGGACTCCTCGACGATTTCCAGGGCCAGCTGGAACTCCGATTCCGCCTCTTCGTAGCGGTCCTGGCCGTAGTAGAGGTTCCCGAGCTTGCCGTGGGCGAGACCAACGTTCGGTGCTCGCGGCTTCCCGAGCTTGGTCCACACCTCCACGACACGCGTGAACTCGGCCTCCGCCGCAGGGAACTGACCTTGCGCGACGAGAGCCGAGGCGAGTTCCGCCGACATCTCGGCCGTCGCGATGTGGTCCGGACCGAAGATGGTGCTGGCGAGGTCACGAGCTCGCCGAAGCTGGACACCCGCTTCTTTGTACCGTCGCTGACCCTTGAGGTTTTGGCCGAGTTCACCCAGGGTGCGACTGAGTTCATGGCTGTGAGCATCGCCCATGACCTCGAGGACATCGACGGCTTCACGGAGTCGTTGTTCGCTCTCTTCGAGCCTGCCGGCACCGTCGAGAGATCTGGCGGAGCACCGCAACGCGTGCGCTCTCAGCCCTTCCTGCCCTCGCATCGTTCGCGCGAGTCCAAGGGAGGTCCTTGCGTAGGCAAGCCCCGCGTCCGCCTTGTCGAGCTCGGTGGCCGCGAGGCACGAGAGTGTCGCTGCGGCTCGCGCGGCGACACTCCGATCCTGAGCGGCGAGTGCCTCGTCGAGGACGAGAGCGAGCTGGCGCTCGGCAGTGGCGAAATCCGCGAGCCGGTAGCTCGCAACACCAACAGCGAGTCCCGCTTCGTACTGCAGTGGGGCGTAGGGGAGGTTGCGCGCGCTGTCGGCCACGGACTGTGCGAGGGAGAGAGACGCGGAGAAGTCGCCGGCGAGGTACAGGGCGCGTGCGGAGGCGAGGCTTTCACGTTGCGCCTTGATGTCCTCGGCAAGTCCCGTCGGAGGAGCTGGTGGGCCGACTTCGAGTGTTGCGACGTCGCGGCAGGCCTCGATGGACGGGAGTCCATCGACCAGCGCCGGAGCATCCAAGTCTGCACCACCCCGTTCGATGAGGAGGTCGACCGTTGTGCGGAGGTGCGTTCGCGCTTGGTCGAGACAGATCATCTGCCGATCCATCATCGCGGAGGACTGCTCGTGACGCTCGAGGGAGGCGACACAGACGTCGAGCTGCGCGGAACTCCAGATCTCGGCGTACGCGTCAAAGCGTTCGACCAACCACTCGGACGTCGGCCCCGAGGATGCTGGGGTGCGGTGTGCCGCAAGGGCCTCCAGCAGCGCGGTCCGTCGGGCAGGGCCCCACGCCTGGGCGAGGTGTGCGGCGTCACGCTCACAGTTCACTCCGCGATGGTCCGTGAGGGCGTAGTTGGCCGTGAGGGCGAGGCCGCCTGTTGCGAGGGCGACGAGCATGGTGGGAGCCCAGCGCGAGAAGGTTCGGGCCGTCAACGCAGCGACCAACGCATCCATCGACGGGTAGCGATCGCTTGGCTGTACCGAGAGACCGCGGGTCAGCACGCGTCGTACGCGACGTGGCACCGCACGAGACGAATCCGAGGAGGGCCCGGAATCGATCGCCTCCGAGAGCGCGCCCACGTTCCCGCCAGAGAAGGGCCGGTGGCCGTGCAGCGCCTCAAAAAGCGAGACGCAGAAGGCAAACTGATCCGCCGGAGCGCCACTGGGTTCTCCCGCCAGTTGCTCTGGAGCCATATAGGCTGGGGTCCCCAGCAAGCTCCCGGTACGGGTGCTCGTGCGAAGGTCGGTGTCCGGGTCCGCGGGTTCGTCTTCGCCGCTCGGCGTGTCCATGCTCGGCGTGGTGAAGCGTGCCAGCCCGAAGTCGATCACGTGCACGCCGCCGTCGTTGCCGATCAGTGCGTTGTCCGGCTTGAAGTCTCGGTGGACGAGGCCGCTCGAATGCGCTGCCGCGAGCCCTCGTCCGGCGGCGGCGAACACTTCGATGACTTCCGCGACAGAGTGTGCTGCTGAACTCCACTGGGTCAGGGTTTGCCCATCGATCAGCTCCATCGTGAAGAACGCGAACTCGCCTTCTTGGCCGACGTCGTAGACCGAGATCACGTTGCGATGCGACAGGTTGGCCATCGCCCGCGCCTCGGTCAGGAACCGGGCGCGCAGCTGCTCTCCACCCTCCCGGCGCTGCGGGGGCAGGACCTTGAGGGCGACCTTCCGGTCGAGCTCTGGATCGAAGGCGGAGTAGACTGCGCCCATGGCTCCGGCGCCGACGGCATCCAGGATGACGTAGCGCCCCAGCCGGTCGCCGGTCCTAGGCAGCGCATGACGACCGATGGTGTGGCGGGGGGTTGACGCCTCGCTCGCGAACGCGCCCACGAGGTAGTTGACGGTGTCCGAGCACGGTTCGCATCCGACGAGGTGGTCCTCGAGCTCGGCACGTCGAGGCTCGGACAGCTGGCGCTCCACAAAAAGCGCGAGCTCGTTGTCATCCGGACAGGCCTCGCTCATGGTCGTCTTCATCGTACTCGACTCTGCGTGCTTCGCAGACGACGATGCACCGCTACGGCTTCGGCTTTGCACCCAGCGCAAACAGGCCCGCGATGATCAGGATGAAGCTGAACACCAGCGACTTCGGCTCGTAGATCGCGGGCAGAACAGCAGCCCCGATCAGAACAGGGGCCGCGATTTTGCCTTTGCGCATCAGTGCCAAGACCCCGCCGGTGATCCCGAGGAACAGCGCCGCGATCAGCAGATACGCGGCGGTGATCATGCTGTCGATCGAAATGCCCGCCGCTTCGGCCAGCGCGATCTGATCCTGGAGCTCTGACGCGTCTGAGAGCCATGTGACCCCCAAGGCAGCAGCAAGTAGGCCTCCGAGGATCGCGAGAATGAAAGCAACGATTCGCATGGGTCTTTTCCTTTGGCCCGCGTTCGTCGCGGACTCGCCGGGCTAGACGGGGCGCTCGGCTGAGCGAGCGCAGAGAACTGCGATTTTTTTTCCCCTACCCAGGGCGACGCTGAGGCGGTGAGTCTTTTCGTTCGATACGCGTCACGTCGCGGCGCTACCACGCGTCTCCACCATGAAGGTGGGCGCGATGCCACGGAAAAAAGAACCCACTTCCATCGTCCGAGAGGCACTTCGGGTCGACTACCCGGGCCGGCACCGAGGGGTCACAAAACGACTACGGAAAAGCCCACGTGACCGAAGTCTCGGGCTTTGGTGCGCCGAAATGTGACCCTGCGAGCACCTCGCGGGTTCTAACCTCGTCCCGCGCTCGGGAATCATCGATGCAACCCTTGGTTCTTCTATTTCTCAACCCTCCGCCCTCCGAAGCCCCGCACGAACCCCCTGTCACGGTTGTCGATGCCGCGGAGCAGGAGGAGCACGAGGAGGCGAAGGACCAGGCGTGGACGGTTGGTGCGTTCGTCGACACGGCGTATCTCATCAACAGCAACCTCCCCGACAACCACCTGTATCGGGGGACCGTCACGACCCCTCGGACCGGTGAGTTCACTGTGAACCTCGGGGCGGCCTACCTCACCCACGCGCCCTCGAAGCGCGAGCCGTGGCGTTTTGAACTCGGTTTGCAGTTTGGAGGGGCGGCGGACGCCCTTGTCGCAAGCGAGCCGGTTCCAGGGGGCGACGACGGCCGACTTGCAGGCGCCGAGGTCTGGAAACATGTGGCGCTCGCGAACGCCGGAGGCCGAATCAACAAGACCGGCACCGAGATCGGCGCGGGACTGTTCGCCAGCCCAATCGGAATCGGGGGGTTTTGGTCACTGGACAACTGGAACTACTCGCCGTCGTGGGAGTCGAACGCGGCCCCGTTCTATCTGGCTGGTGCCCGGGTCGTGCAGGACCTTCCGGCCGGGTTTGGTATCCAAGCCTGGCTCGTCAACGGCTGGCAGACCATTGGTGACGTCAACGATGCGCCCTCTTACCTCGCCGGGCTCACCTGGAATCGGGACACCGCCTCGGGATCCTGGAGCGCGGCTCAGTTCGTCTACTTCGGTCCCGACGACACGGATCTCTCGGCGCAAGCATGGCGGGTGCACAGCGATTCTCAGGTCACCTGGGAGGGCCCGAGGGCGGGGATCGGCGCCGTGTGGGACTACGGGCAGGAACGGGTTACGAGTCTTCCCGGTGAGCCTCTGCATCTGTGGACCGGCGGAGGTCTGTTCGTGCACGGGCTCGTTGTCGACGGACGCAACGTAGACCTCGACATCGCCGCACGTCCGGACGCCTGGTTCGATCGAAACGGCCGAATCTATGGCGTCCCTCAGTGGCTGATTTCGGGGACCGCCACGCTCAACGTGACATTCTTTGACCGAATCCTCGTCCGGACCGAGTACCGATTCGATCACTCCACTGCCGAGCGCGGGTTCTTCTACGCTGGCGGCGCGACATCGGACCTCAGCCCCGGTCTCGCCAATCAGCAGCACACCGCGTTCCTCAGCTTGGCCGGCAGGTTCGAACACGCTTTTGGGATCTAGGACTTATCACCATGGAAATACCCCCAGAAGTACAAGAGATCCTCTTCGATCCCACCGTGGGCAAGGCGGTGTCCCTCGCGATCGGCCTGGTCGTCATCTTTGGTCTCCGCCGGGTGATCCGCAGCAGCCTAACCGCTCGTGTCGAGGACAAGACGACGCGGTACCGCACGCGAAAACTCGTGGAGTTCGGGAGCTACCTCGTCATCGCGCTGTTCGTGGCGACCGTCTTCAGCGACAGGCTTGGGGGCTTCACCGTCGCGTTTGGTGTTGCGGGAGCGGGCATCGCATTCGCCCTGCAGGAGGTGATTGCCTCGGTCGCGGGTTGGATCGCGATCACGTTCAGCAACTTCTACAAGATCGGTGATCGGGTGATGCTCGGTGGCATCAAGGGCGACGTCATCGACATTGGCGTGCTTCGGACGACCGTGTTCCAGCTCGGCGACTGGGTTGCGGGAGACCTGTACAACGGCAAGATCGTCCGAATCGCGAACTCGTTCGTGTTCAAGGAGCCGGTCGTCAACTACTCTGGCGACTTCCCGTTCCTATGGGATGAGATCACCGTGCCGGTGCGTCACGGCAGCGACCGTACTCGGACTCGGGAACTCCTCGAGGCCGCCGCGGAGGAGATCACCGGGGACTACGCGCGCGAGGTACAAAAGACCTGGGACGCGATGACGCGGAACTACGTGATCGAGAACGCTCGCCTCGAGCCGATGGTCACGATGGTCATGGACGAGAACTGGATGACCTACACGGTTCGCTACGTCGTCGAATTCAAGCGGCGGCGCGGGACCAAGGATCTCTTGTTCACCCGGATCTTGGACGAGATTGAGCGAACCCAAGGCACCGTGAGCATCGCCTCGGCGGCTCAGGAGGTCACGCTCATGCGTCCTTCAGTCGTCGATGTCGCTCTATCTCAGACAGCCGGCGCGTGAGTCCTGGAGGCCTCCGCGCGAACCCGGACGAGGACCGATCATGGACGTATACACAACCCTAGAAAAGTACGTCGTCTCCCACGGAGTTGAACTCGCCTGGAGGATCGGTGCGGCACTTGCGATCGTCGTCGTTGCGATCCTCGGCGCGCGATTGGCTCGCTCGGCGGTGTCTCGCACGCTGCATGCTCGAGCCGGTGAGCACCGCGCTGCGACGCTCGCTCCGGCGGTGCAGAGCCTGACTCGAATCTCAATTCTCGGCGTCGGGTTTGTGATGGCTGCGAGTCAGCTTGGGCTCAATGTGGCGACGGTCTTGGCCGGCGCCGGAGTTCTAGGACTTGCGGTCGGCTTCGGTGCGCAAACGTTGGTTCGAGATGTGATCAGCGGCTTCTTTCTCATCGTCGATGGGGTGGTCGAGGCCGACGACCACATCACGTTCGGGGAGGTCAGTGGGACTGTCGAGGAGATCGGCCTTCGGATGACCCGCGTTCGCGCGGTCGATGGTCAGCTTTGGTACGTGCCCAACGGCGAACTCAAGATCGTGGGCAACTTCAATCGAGACTGGGCGCGGGCAATCGTCAACATCCCGCTACCGCATGAGCAGAACGTTCGGGAGGCGATGGCGGTGGTGCAGACCACGGCCGATCTTTGGGCCGCCGAGAACAAGGAACTCGTCGTCGAGCCTCCCGAGGTACAGGGCGTCATGGCTGTGACTCCTGCTGGCGTCAACATTCGCGTCCGCGTGAAGGTCAAGGCGATGCAGCATTGGGCAGTCGAACGAGAGCTTGGGCACCGAGTCAAAGAAGCGCTCGATGCAGCCGGCGTCCCTGTGCCGATCCCCAGGCAGGTTGTCTATCACCGGGGCGAGTCGATCGGGCACAGCGGAGCGTGACCCGGGCGCTTCCACTCTACCCATCAACCCCCGCAATCGACCGGGATGTACAGCGGGTCGTGACAACTCGTGAGGCGGAAGTTGAACGTGCCTGTGAACAGGTCGCCGCACCACTCGCGGATATCGTCGTGATACGCGCCGCCCGGTTCCATGCCGATGACGATCGGGACTTGGTTGAATGCGTCGATCTTCGCGATGTCGAACTCCACCTCGCTCGCCGGTGAGCTCACCCAGTTGACGGTGAACGCGGTGCCCTCGGGGACTGTGATGGAGGCCGGCTCGACGGTGAAGGTGCAGTCGTTGTGCGCGATGATCCCGATGTCGAGCACGCCGTCTTCGATGCCCGAGCCATCCGATTCCCCAGTGGATGACTCCTCGCCCGCTCCCGTGCTCGCGTCCGCGGCACTCCCGGTGGAGCTCGTGCTTTCGGGTCCGGAAGTGGATTCGCTCGAGGGGGAGGTCGCCGCGTTGCCTGTCGAACCCGCTGTGCCGTCATCGCTGCCTTCAGAGCCCCCGGCGGACGATGTCCCAACGCCCGAGCTCTCCGCCGACGGGTTGTTGCCGGTCGTGGATCCAGCAGTCATCCCGGCGGACCCGGAGACCGCCTGGTTGGAGCGTCCGTCGCCACTGCATCCGAGTCCGAGGAGCGCCGCGAGGAGAAGATGCGAGCGGGAAAGCACGCTGCGCTGCTGAGCAAGAACCGCACCACACCGTCACGGCTCCAGATCCGACCCGTTAGACGTGGCGGCGGGTACCGATCTGGGAACCTAGGGGTGGCGAGTTGGGTCAGCCGCCGATGGTCGGCGATGCGTTCCAGATCGGACTTGCGGCGACGGGCGCGTGCACCCATGAGGTCCGCATGGAAGGGAGCGAAATCCGCCCCGCTCCGACTGGGCGTCCGAAGAGCGACGGCGAGGCTGGCGCCGTGGGCCCGGAGATCGCCGTGCTCGTCGTCGAAGATGACCCGGCCTACGGCTGTCTCATTCGAGCCCAGCTGATGAGTGGGGACGCCGCCCTGCTCGTGCGGGTGGAGGAGGATTTCGAGCAGGCTCTGGCGTTGCTGTGTTCCGGGCGGTTCCAGGTGGCGACCATCGACCATCAACTCGGGTCCAATACCGGGCTGGAGTTGATCGAGTTGGCGCGGGAGCGCGGGGTGGAGATCCCGCTCGTTCTGTTGACGGGTTCGGATGACCCGAACATCGAGCGGGAAGCCGTCGAGGGAGGCGCGAGTGACTTCCTGGCGAAGAGTGAGGCAACCGCGCGGCTGCTCGCGCGCACGGTTCGCTTCAACGTGCAGCGGCACGCTGCTTCGGCCGCACTCGCGCAGAGGGAGCAGCAGGCACGACACCGAGCGTTGCACGACCCTCTGACGGGGCTCCCCAACCGAGCCATGCTCGATGAGGAAGTCGCGAATGCCCTCAATCGACTCCACGCAGAGGCGGGCTCTGGCTTCAGCTTGCTGTACATGGACCTCGATGGTTTCAAGCCCATCAACGACCAGCGGGGTCATGCAGTGGGAGACGCGGTGTTGGTCGAGGTTGCGCAGAGGCTCCGCGGAAGCGTTCGAGCCGCGGATTGCGTCTCACGGGTTGGTGGTGACGAGTTCGTCATCTTGCTGGCTCAATGTGCGCACGAAGTCGATGCGAATCGGATCGGAGACGCGATCCAGACCGCGGTCGAAGTGCCCATCGATCTTGGCGAGGAGTCGCTGCGGGTCGGACTCAGCATCGGAATTAACGTCGTCACCGATGCCGACGCCTCGCCGGCAGATCTTCTGTCAGCGGCAGACGCTGCGATGTACTCGCGCAAGCAGGAGCGAAAGGACGGGGTCGGCATCGGGCTGGTGCGAACAAACGCGAAGTCCCGGGAGGTCAGCTTGGACGGGCGGCTACGCGGTGCGCTCCAGGCCGGATTGGTCGTCCCACACTTTCAACCGATTGTGACGGCGGCGTCATCGGATGTCGTCGGGTTTGAGGCCTTGGCACGTTGGACCGACGACGAGCTTGGACAGATCTCTCCCGCACAGTTCATCCCTGCCGCCCTTCGAACGGGGCTCATCGTCGAACTCGGACGACAGATGCTCCTGGGGGCGTGTGGCTGGGCTTCGCGGATTCCGGGAAAGAGCCTGGTGAGCGTGAGCGTGAACGTGTCCGCCGACCATGTTCGCTCGCCGATGTTTGACACCCACGTTCGGGAGGCGCTGAGCGTGAGCGGATTGGACCCGCGGCGTCTGCAGTTGGAGCTGACCGAGCAGGTCGAGTGGGAGCACGACGAGACCATCGATGCCAGGCTGGGAGCGCTTCGAGATGATGGTGTCTGCCTGGTCCTCGACGACTTCGGCACCGGCTACTCGACGGCCGAAGTGCTGGCTCGGTTTCCGGTCACTGCGGTGAAGCTGTCGCGCGGGCTCCTGGTGGGTGCCCAAGCAAGCCCGAGGAGAGAATGCATGTATGGCGGCCTCGTTGCGCTTGGCAGGCGCATGGGAGCCAGCGTCACGGCGGAGGGGATCGAGACGGCCGAAGATCAGGCCTTTGTGCAACGTGCCGGCGCGACCCATATCCAAGGCTTCATGTTCGGTCGCCCCATGGCCGCGCCCGACGTCTTGACGAAGGCCGCATGAGTCGTCGCGGAAGCATCTGCAACCTTGAGTCGGCTGGGTCGCATCCGTAAGATGCCGAGGTGACCGAGCGATCGAGATCTCTTCAGCTCGGCCTTGTGGGGATCCTGACCGGGGTGCTGCTGACCGCGGCCCCCGAGGCCAACGCGATCATCATTCGGGACGATGTTGCCGACGCGGACTACGTCGTGGCCGACACCGACTACCCCGCCGTGGTGACCCTGTTCCCACCGGACGACTGCGCAGCCACGCTGTTCCACGAGTCACACTTGGTCACCGTGGCGCACTGCGCTGTCGACCTCGTGCCCGGAGACTCGCTGGATGTTGGCGGAATGCCCGGCACGGTGGCCGACGTGACGCTTCACCCGATGTGGACCGACGGTGACGACTACGACATCGCGGTCGTTCGGCTCGAGGAGGCCGAGCAGGGTGTTGAGCCGCTGCCGCTGTACCGCGGCTCGGACGAGATGGGCTCCGTGGTCACGCTCGTCGGGCGCGGAACCACTGCGACCGGGCTGGAAGGAGAGAGCGGTGGCGACAGCGACGGCCTGCTCCGCCGAGCGACCAATATCGTGACCAACGTCGAGGACCTCCTGTTCGAGGTGGTCTTCGACATGCCAGCCGATGCTGCGGTGACCGATCTGGAGGGCGTTGGGGCCTCGGGGGACAGCGGCGGCCCGGTCTTCGTGGACGTGGATGGGATGCCACACATCGCCGGCCTGAATTCGTTCGGCGACGCCCCCAATGGCATCGGCATCGGAGAGTACGGCTCGATGGACTACCAGACGCGGGTCTCTGCGTTCGCCGGCTGGGTAGACGAGGTCGTGGCCGAGGCCGACGACCCCGGTGATACCGACGGCTCGGGCAGCGAGGGCACCAGCTCGGGCGGCGAGGAGACGGGCTCGACGGGAGTCGGAGCTGGGTCGAGCGGCGGGTCGTCAGCGACAGATTCGGGTAGCGCAGCGGAGACGGACTCGGACAGTGGTTGCGGCTGCACGCAAGGCGGCGCCCCGGTCCCGGTCTGGGCGATGGTCGCGTTCGGCGTGGTCGCGGTCAGACGTCGCAGGGGTCGCTGAGGCCGGCCCGCCTCACTTCAAGCAGGTCGCGAGGAACTCCCCGACTTGGTCCTCGATGGCCGGGGGGATCTCGTGCGCGCCGCCGAATTCGGCGAACGTGACCGAAGCGCCCGCACTCTCCAGCATGTCCGCCAGTGCGACCGCGTCCGAGAACGCGATCGTTCTGTCTTTGCGTCCGTGTGCGACGAAGACGTCGACCGACACGCCCTGGGCGAGGCGAGGGCGCCAACCGATACCGTCGAGCGGGCGTCCCGACAGGGCGCCTGTACACCCCACGTCGGGGTGGAAGAGGCCGAGGTCGACCGCCATGGTCGCGCCCTGCGAGAACCCGACCACCGCAACTTTTCCCCGAGGCGTACCCGCGGCGACGAGTTCATCGATCAACTGGCCCACAAGCTTCCGCGACTCGACCGCCTCGCCCGGCGACTCGACGTACCAAGCCCGACCGCTGCCCACCAGCCGGAACGGCGCCTCGGGGACCAGCACCTGCACGCCCGGCAACGACTCCGAGAGCACCTCCCCCAACCCGACCAGGTCGTTGCCCGGCGCCCCGTAGCCGTGCAACAGGATCAACGCCGGAGCGCCAGGTTGCTCCGCGGTCACGCGGTGTACATCGAGCTCGTCTTCGGCCCAGGCGCTCACCAGCCAGATGAGGGCGCCTCCGATGACCAACAGGATGAGGGGGACGAGGAGTCGCGATCGCGTCCGTGGCTGCGTGCGATCGTAGGACTCCACGCTGTGATGGTAGCGCGTCTGATGCGTACCGGATCTCCGCCCGGCTGGTAGGGTCAGGTCATGCGGGAGTACGGACGGATCGGGATCTGGATTGCCATCGTCGCTTCGCTCTTGCGCGGCCTGGAGTCGTTCGATTCCGGAGGGTCTGCGAACACGCTGGTCACGGTCGGCGCTGCAATGACGCTGAGCGCCGCGCTGGTGGCAGCGGCCATCATGTTCTGCTTCGACCGGCCAAAGGACTGATCGAGCGCGCCGGGCAAACCGATCCTCGACACTGCGCGTTCCATGCCAGTATCGGAGTCGGATTGACGATGTGGGCCAGCCAGACCGTACGTGCCGCGGCGGTGTGCGTCGTCGGGTTGACGGGTGTCGCGACGGCAGCGTCCAGCATGCCGGCCGGATCGTCGACTCTGGACACGCCAGCCGCGAGCGACCCCGCGGCATGGAGTGACGCTTGGTTGTTGAACCACGCCCCGACGTATCTCGACGACGCTGAGGCTCGGCGGGCGGCGCTGGAGCACTCGCTGGCGACGCCGGACAACCTGTACAGCGCGATGCGGATCTCGGCGTATGGGCGCGGGCGAACCGGGTGGGATGTGCTTCCGGCTTGGAACCCGAGCAGCCAGGAACTCCGCGTGCAGGACCTCGTCGCACTCGAGACGGGGAATGCGGTGCCCTACGATCCGGCGACGCCAAGGCTCTGGGACGGGCGCCGGCCGGAGACGATGGACGGTTGGGTGAAGCTTGGCCGGGAGGTGTTCTTCCGGTTCCCGCTTCGTCCCGAGCCCGCGGCCGAGCTTGCGTTTGCCTCGGGTACGGCAGACGCGTTCGGTCTCGAGCATGATCGGGACGGGAACGTGCCAGGGTTGGTCGCGTACCGTGACATCGACGGTGCGGACCAAGTCGGCATCACCTGCGCGCTGTGCCATACGGCCATTGAGGATGGCCGGATCGTTGTGGGTCGGGCCCGGCGCTCGCTCGACTACGGTGCGATGCGACTCGCATACGAGCACAGCCTCGGCGATTTGGATCCCGGGCTCGCCGCGCGCATGTCCAGCTGGGGACCGGGCCGTGCAGACATCACCGAGGACGACGACCAGGACCCGGTGGCGATACCCGATCTGTGGAGGCTTCGCGAGCTTCGCAACCTGACGCAGGCCGCCACCATCGTGCACGACACTCCGCTCGCGCTGGCGATCCGGCAGGAGACTCAGATGTTGCACGCCAGCGGCGAGCGGATCCGTCCGCCCCGTGAACTCGCGTGGGCACTGGCGATGTATCTGTACTCGCTGACGCCGCAGACTCCTGCTTCGCAGCCCACGGCGCTTGCGAGGCGAGGCAAGGCCTTGTTTGCATCGCATTGCGATCGCTGCCATGGCGATGCCAGCGGCAGCGGGCGCGCGATCCCTGCGTCCCGAGTGGGAACCGATCCGGCGCTGGCCCACGGACGCGCTCGCGGGACCGGCAAGTACCGACCGGCGCCGTTGGTCGGTGTCCACAAAGCAGCCCCCTACCTTCACACCGGCGACGTCGCGAGTCTCGAGGATCTCCTCGATCCCGCCCGTCTGCGCCCGGACTTCGAGCGATCCGTGCGGGGCCGTGGTGCCATCGTCGGTCACGAGTTCGGAACCGACTTGCCCTCACGCGATCGTGCCGCCTTGGCGGCTTGGCTTCGCACCCTGTGAACAGCAGAACTCCACCATGAAGATCAGCCTCCCCGCCCTCCTCATCCTCGCAACCCTCACCGCACTCGCCGGTTGCGCGCCCACGGTCTCGGGCGACCCCAAGGTGAAGGGCGGAGAAACCGCTGCTGGCGATGAGTCGGACAAGCCCGTCGAGAGCCCGGTCGAGGTCGCGGTCGGCTCGGTGCTCTTGGAGAGCGACTGCCCCGATCCTCCGGCCCCTGGCTCGTCGATCCCCGCTTCCACCGCACCTCCGGCCGCCCCCGCCAAACGAGCCAAACCTCAGTCTCCTTCGGTCGTCGCGCCCAGCGAGGCCCCTTCGGATAGCCCCGCGCCCCGCAGACACCGATGCCAGCAGTCCACTCTGCAGCTCACCTTCGACAACGCCGGAGAGGCACCTGCCAAGGTCAGCGTTGTTGAAATCAAGCTGCGCGACGTGCAGACCGATCAGGTGGTCGCCACGCTCCCCTCGCGCATGCCCTCTAAATGGTCCGAGGCCGACAACGCGTACGCCAAGTGGGATGAGCGTGTCGCCGCCACCAGCTCCGCCCGCACCAGCTACCGGATCAAGCCTCCGTCCTGGTCCGCGGTCGAAGCCAAGCTCGAGGGCAAGGCTTCTCGAGGCCGCACCTACGACGTCGAGGTCTCGCTGGAGATCGACGGAGTCGCAACGACCGCCCGCTCGGCGGAGTTCACCCGGCCCCCGGTCATGCCCATGCCGCCGACGTAGCGGTCGGTGGGTTGCCACGGGCAGGAGGAGTCTCGGCCGGCCGTGGTCGTTGCGGGGCTCCCGGGCTGCGTCGCGATCAAGGCTGAGTCTTGTCGCCCGGGCCGGCGGGCGTGAAGGGGCTCATCTGTGCTGACAATCCTTGTCAGGAGAGCTGTGGACGGCAGTCCCTGCGTTGCGTACTCCAGGATGCGAATGGCTGCGCCGTCGCCCTACCTCGTCCACATCTTCTCTGGCAAGTGGGACATCCCGAGCGAGAGTCCGTTTTGCCTCAAGCTGCTGACGTGGATGAAGATCGCCCAGGTGCCCTTTGAAACCTCCGCGCTTCAGGGACCCGCGAAGTCCAAGTCGGGCAAGGCACCGTACATTTTGCGGGATGACGGCACGGTCCTCGAAGACAGCAGTCTGATCATCGAGACGTTGACCCGGGAGCACGGCGTCACGCTCGACGCCGGGCGCACGCCTGAACAGCGCGCCACGATGGTGATGGCGCAGCGCATGATCGAGTCCCATCTGTACTTCGTGGTGTTGTTGCACCGCTGGCGAGACAACTGGCCTTCGGTACGGGCCGCGTACTTTGAGGGGGCCATTCCGGGCCCCGTGCTGTGGGCCGTGGGCCCATTCATCCGTCGCGCGACCGTCAAGCAGGCGCTAGGACAGGGCCTCGGCAAGATGCCGTGGGAGCGGGCGGTTGCAGAGGCCGTGGCCGATTTCGATGCACTCTCGGCAGTCCTGGGAAACGACGACTTCTTCTTTGGGAGTCCGGGGGTGATGGATGCCATCGCGTATGGATCGCTTGAGAACATTCACGGCGAACCCTTGGAAGGCCCGCTCAAGGATGCGCTCCATGGGCACTCCAACCTGATGCGTTGGCTGGATCGGATGAGGAGTCGGTACTGGTCCTGAGCGGAGATCCTGCGAGATCGCACCAGCCAAGCAAGGGGCCATACATGCGAGATCAATGGTTCCTCGACGAGCGAGCGCTCGGCCGAGTTCACGCGTCCTCCCGTCGTGCCGATGCCCCCTACCTAGTACCTCACGCCCGAAGTCCGTGCCGGGTTTCTGCGGCCCCCTCCTGCGGGGTGTGGGGGGCCTCCGAAACCCTTGGTTGGTCAGGACTGCGTTCGGTACTTTCCGTCTTTTCCGCTCCGCATCCCTCCGGGACGCCTCGCTCTGTTGCTCCGAACTCCTCCGAGAACCCGGAACGGACTTCAGAACTGCGGTACTAGTGTCGTGGGCCGTTGACAGTGGCGGAGGTGACTCGGGCCGTGAGCAGCTCCACGAAGGCTCGGACCTTTCGAGGCAGGTGACTCCGGCTCGGATAGGCGGCGTAGATCGGCTGAGATCCGTCGTGCCGCCATGAAGGAAGGACACGCACCAACCGGCCCGCGGCTAGGTCTTCGTGGACGAGAATGCTGGGCACGGCCCCGACTCCGAGGCCACGCAGCGTGACCTGCCGAACGAGCTCGATGCTGTTCGCGGCGCAGCGACTCGAAAGCGGAACGTCCAGGGCTTCGTCGCCGTTCTCGAACCGAATCGAGATTGGCTGCTGGCCATGACCATACAGAAGCGTCGGGTGCTCAACGAGCTCGCTGGGATGCTCAGGGGCGCCGCGCTTGGCGAGGTATGAAGGGCTGGCCACAAGCCACGCGTGCAGGTCGGCCAGCTTTCGCACGACCAGCGACGAGTCCGGCATCGATCCAATGCGCACTGCAATATCGACATGCTCGCCCACCAGGTCGACGTTCCGCTCGTCGAGCATCACGTGCGTCGACATTCCCGGGTTGTCCTCGAGGTACGCGACCAGCAGCGGAGCGAGAAGTGTCTCGGCGAAGAGGTGGAACGTGGTGATCACCAGCGTGCCTTGGGGGCGCTCAGACTGGCTTTGCACCCACGCGTGGGCTTGCCCCGCCGCCTCGACCGCGCTCGCACCCCGCTCGAAGTAGCCGGCCCCGATCTCGGTGAGCTCCACCTTTCGAGTGGTGCGCTGAAGCAGTCGGACACCGAGTCCCCGCTCGAGCTCCTGCACCCAGCGGCTCACCGTCGATCGGGGCATGTCCAACGCTCGGGCCGCCGCAGCGAATCCGCCGCTGCGGACCACCTCCACGAAGACTCGTAGCCGATTGAAGTCACTCTCCATTGTCCTGCCTGCAAGACAGAGTAACCCATCGGTGGTCATTCACACGAGCCAAACTGGTCGCATCCTGCAGCGCATGAAGGCCATTCGCATCCACAACTACGGCGACGGAGAGGCTCTCGTGTACGAGGACGCGCCGCTCCCGGAGCCTGGGCCCGAGGACGTCCGAGTCCGCGTGCACGCTGCCGGGGTCAACCCGGTGGATTGGAAGATCCGCGAGGGATACCTGTCGGCGATGCTGCCGTACCCGATGCCGCTCACGCTCGGATGGGACGTCTCGGGTGTGGTCGAGCAGGTGGGCGCCAACGTCTCCGGCGTGTCGATCGGAGACGCGGTCTACAGCCGGCCCGACATCGCCCGCAACGGGGCCTACGCCCAATACGTGGTGGTGCGCGCATCCGAAGTCGCTCCGAAGCCCGGAAGCCTGTCGCACAACGAGGCCGCCGCCGTGCCCCTCGCGGCGCTCACTGCATGGCAGGGGCTGTTCGACCACGCCAAGCTCGGCAAGGGCGAGCGCGTGTTGGTCCACGCCGGGGCGGGGGGCGTCGGGAGCTTTGCGATCCAGTTTGCAAAGTGGGCGGGGGCACACGTGATCGCAACGGCATCCGCGGCCAACGAGTCGCTGGTCCGAGAGTTGGGCGCGGACGAGTTTGTCGATTACCGCTCGCAGCGGTTCGAGGACGTGCTCGAGAACGTCGACGTGGTCCTCGACACCATCGGAGGCGAGACCCAAGAGCGTTCCTTCTCCCTACTGGGCGACGGAGCTCGATTGTTCTCGGTCGTTGGCACACCAGACGCCGACAAGCTCGCGGCTGCGGGCGCGAGCGGAGGCATGTTCATGGTGCAGCCCAGCCGCGACGAACTCGGCCGCATCGCATCGCTGATCGATGAGGGGACCGTGCGAGTTCTGATCGACTCGGTCTTCCCGTTGTCCGAGGCGCGTGCCGCCCACGCCAAGAGCCAGACCGGTCGTGCCAGGGGCAAGATCGTGCTCGAGGTTGTCGCGGAGTAGGGCGATTCGAGTCACCACACCCCATCAAAAATAGGAAAGAACCCATGCTCAAATCACTCTTCGGAATCGCTCCAAAACAGGAGCCGGATGGATCCTTCAGCCCCTCGAAGGTGGCCTTGAAGCTCTCGACATCGGACGTCTCCGACTTCGAGCGGGTCTCGTACGCCCCGTATCAAGGCAAGCGTTCCAAGATCTTGGTGATCTGCACCGAGCAGAAGAACATGACGATGCACAACGGCAAGCAGTTCTCGACGGGCAACCATCCCGTGGAAGCACTGCTGCCGCTGTTGCATCTGAGGGACGCGGGCTTCGAATTCGAGATCGCAACCCCCACCGGAAAGCCGGTGGTGTTCGAGATGTGGGCCATGCCTCGGGGAGACAAGGACGTCGTCGGCATCTACGAAGATCTGGAGCCTCGCTTCAAGGACCCAACCCCGCTTCAGGCGGTGGTGGACGGGTTTCTCGACAACATCGAGTCATACGCTGCGGTCTTCGTGCCCGGTGGACACGGCGCAATGCTGGGCATTCCCGAGGACCCGAACGTCGGCACTGTCCTGCGGTGGGCGCACGAGAACGAGCTGTTCACGATCAGCCTTTGCCACGGGCCCGGCTCTTTCCTCGCCACGACTCTGGGCGGCCGCGAGTTCCCGTACCGCGGATACAAGATGGCGGTGTTTCCCGACTCGGTCGACAAGATGACGCCGAAGATCGGCTACCTCCCAGGTCCGATGCCATGGCGATTGGCAGAGAAGCTCGAAACACTGGGCGCCAACATCGTCAACAAGAAGGCGGACAAGACCTGTTGCGTCGACCGTCGGCTCATCACCGGCGCGAGTCCACAAGCTGCCAATGACCTTGGGGCGCTGGCGGCCAGGACCCTGCTGGAGAAGCTGGCGTAGAGGGGCTGAGCCCGCCGCGTCACGCGACGTGCAGGGCTTTCGCCGGTGGGGCGCAGCGAGCCGTGTCATCGACGGTGACGATTACGGTTCCACTGGTGGCTCCCGATTCCTGAGCGGCGTGGGCCTGGGCGACCTGGGTGATGGGGTAGCGCGCGGCGATCACCGGGTGGATCACGCCTTGCGCCAAGAGTTCTGCGACGTCCTGGGTCAGGGCTTGGTTGCCGAGCACGACGGATGACGTTGCCTTGGGCCCACCGAACACGGCGCTGACCAGCATCTGCCACAGCATCAAGAGGTTGAGGTAGACGCTGGCGTAGCGGCCGCTCTTCTTGAGCGATTGTTTCGCGGCGCGGAATCCATCGCCGGACGCTGTGTCGAAGATGACGTCGTAGGTCTTGCCGTTCTTCGTGTAGTCCTCGCGGTTGTAGTCGATGACCGCATCGGCGCCGAGCTCCGTCATCATCGCCGCGTTGCGGCCGCTGCCCACACCGGTCACGTGGGCGCCGAGGTGGCGAGCGATCTGAACGGCAAACCGCCCCACGCCTCCAGAGGCTCCGACGATCAGGACCTCCTCCCCGGGCTGGACCTGGGCGACGTCTCGCAAGAATGCGAGAGCTGTCGCCGCGCCGTAGGGAACGGCGGCGGCTTCGTCGTACTCGATGCCCGGCGGGATCTTTGCTAGCGGTCCGTCCTCACCGACCGCGAGGTACTCGGCCTGAGCACTGTTGTCGCAGCTGCCGAAGACGTCGTCACCGACCGCGAATCGAGTGACGGCGTGACCGACCGCGACGACCTGACCGGCGAACATCGTCCCGGGGATGTGGTTGCGGGGACGAAACAGGCCAAACATCAACCTGCCCGCCACCGCGCTCACCCCGGGGAAGTCGGCCGCCCGGAGGCGTCGGTCGCCTTCGGTGACTGGGCTGGCGTGCACTCGAATGAGGACCTGCTGGGGTCCTACGGTCGGCTTTTCGACCTCCTGCACGGAAAGAACCTCGGAGGAGCCGTACTGGGTGTGGGTTGCTGCTTGCATCGGACTCTTGTTGTAGCCATGCGATACCGTTCTGAAAATCCCCCGAAGTTGGACACGTGATATGCGTATTCGCATGGATTGGAGTTCCATGAGGTTCGACTGGACGCGGGTGAGGGCGTTTCTGGTGACCGCTGAGGAGGGGTCGTTCTCCGCCGCTGGCCGAGCGCTCGGCATGGCGCAGCCCACGGTGGGCCGTCAGGTCGCGGCCCTGGAGGAGGAGCTCGACGTGGTCCTGTTTGAGCGCGTGGGGCATGGGCTCGCGTTGACGCAGACCGGACTCAGCCTGCTCGAGCATGCTCGTGGGATGGGGGAAGCGGCCACCCGCCTATCCCTGATCGCTGCGGGTCAGTCGGTCTCGCTGGAGGGGATCGTCATCATCTCCGCCAGCCAGATCGACGCCATGTACACGCTGCCGACGATCATTGCCCACCTGCGCACGGTTCATCCCGGCATCGAAGTCGAGATCGTGGCGACCAACGACGCCAGCGACCTGGCGCGGCGCGAGGCCGACATCGCGATCCGGAGCTTTCGCCCGACCCAGCCCGACCTCTTGGCCCGCAAGGTGAGGGAAAGGTTCGCCCGACTGTACGCCACGCCCGACTACCTGGAGGCGATCGGAAACCCCAGCACCGCCGACGAACTTTCGCGAGGGCAGTTCCTCGGCTTCGATCGGGGCGACGCCCTGATCAAGGGCCTGGGCGCGCTCGGGCTATCGCTAACACCCGCGAGCTTTCCGATCATCACCGAGAACCAGCTGGTGCAGTGGGAGCTCGCCAAACGTGGCGCGGGCATCTGCATCATGGTCGAGGAGATCGGCGACGCCGAACCGCTGGTGCGTCGCGCTCTGCCAGACTTCCCGCCCTTTCCCATGGCGACCTGGCTGACCACCCACCGCGAGCTAAGCACGAGCCGTCGCTTGCGGGTGGTCTTCGACCTGCTCCTCGAAGGCCTGCAGGCCTGAGCGTCAGTACGAAGGCTCGTGTTTGGGCGCTTGGGGTCGTAGCTGCATCCGGAGCCCGGTCAGGAAGTTGCGCAGCACCTGGTCCATGCACTTGCGGTGGTGCTTGTGCCCGGGCTTTCGGAACAGTGCACTCAGCTCGTGCTCGCTGATCTCGTTGCCCGCCAACCGGAGCACGTCCAGCATGTCGTCACTGGAGAACGCCATCGCAATCTTGAGCTTCTTCAAGATGAGGTTGTTGTTCAGCCGTGACTCGACCGGCGGCGGCGGGCCCTCGCGGCGTCCGCGTTTGTCGACGATCAGCCCGTTGAGGAAATACGCGAGCGACTTGTCGCCACAGTTGCGGTAGGCGGGGTCATCGTCCCTCTTGAGCCAATCGCTCACCTCGGCTCGGGTGACTTCCTTGTCGGCCAGAGCAAACAACGCGATCATCTTGTCGTCGCCGAAATCGAAGACGTAGCGAATGCGGCGGAGGATGTCGTTGTTGGTCATGGCGGGCGATCGAAGGGAATTGCACCTGCAGGCGTACCAAGGCGGCCGCGGGCTGACTAGCCCTGAGGCCGCTCCGGCGAATCGGCGAGTGCTGCGTCACACCCGGACACGCGGGTGTGCATGGCGGGGTTCGTCCCCGAGGTGCTGCCCTTCGGCGGGGGAACGATCATCGAGATCGAGTCCGGCGACTTCAACGGGGACGGGGTGGCCGACCTCGTCGTCGCCAGTCCCTCCTCCGTTCGCGGCTACTACTCCAACCCGTAGGCGGGCGACCCCGCAGCGGGGACGCGGATGTGGTGCGGGGCAGGTGATCGGAGGCGTGGTGTACGGGCAGGAAAACGGGCTCCCGTGGTGAGCGCGAACTGCAGGTGTGGCCGTCGTAGTCCGCGATTTGACCGGACGCCACCGTACTTGCATTAATGCCCCGCGTTCGCAGGTTGGGGCCAGGCCCGGGCCCAACCGATCGCAGGCTCGACCATGCGGATCCTCGACAAAAGTCAGCGCCCAACCCCGGACGATATCGCCCAAGCGATGCAACGACTCGTGCACCCGGGGAGCGGGTACCTCGTGTCCACGCAAGCGTTTGCGGCGGCCGTTGGTCTTCCGGGGGCAGCGCTCGTAGAGCTCCGCTCACTTCCACTGGGTGCGCTGGGGCAGCGACTGATGGCGCTTCGATACGTCATCGAGAACGCCGAGGTCTGGATGAAGTACTTCGGTTGGGAGAGACAGGTCGCCGCGCTCGATGAGTCGGCGCCCGCTCGCGTCCGGACGCTGGTGGAACAGATCGCGCAGGCTCGCGAGCACGTGCCGGAGCAGAGCGTCGTGGAGGCTGACCTGTCGCAACTCTCGCTTGTCGAGATCGCTCAGGCCGCGGAGACGCTGGAGCAGGGGGCGACAGAGGCCATCGATCTGTGTGTCGCGCTCAGTCTGTTCCCCTCGTGCCGCGCGGTGTTGCGAAAACGATTGCAGGACGAAGCGCACGAGATCTTCGCGAGCAGCCCCCGCGCCTGCGATCTCGTCTACCTCCTGTCCCAGGAACTCGATCGCCATCCCGCAACGACCGTGGGCGAAGGCCGGCTCGACTACGTCATCGTGGCCGACAAGGGCGAGATGGGGGTCCGTGCAACCCGAGAGGCGCTGGCAGCTGGAGCGATTCCGGTCGTCCTGCACAGCGCCACCGACGACGCCGATGCGCTGCAAGTCCGCATCGCGAACGAGGCCGGTGGGTTCACCATCCCGCTGGACGGCGCGTTCCTCGAGACCTATGCCAACCCAACGCAGATGGTCGAGCGCATCAAGCGAGCGTACGCCGAGCGCTTCGGCGACGAGGCGCAGCAGCACCTTGGTCGCTCCGCTGTGTATCCCGGCTACGGGCCGCTGGCCGAGAACACGGCCGCGATCCAGTGCTTCCAGAGCAGCGGGATCGCCTTCATCGGTCCCATGCAGGACGTCGTAGAGCGGGCAGGGGACAAGCGCGAGTTCCGGAAGCTCGCCCAAGCGATCGATCCGAACGCGGTGACCCCCGGCATCGTGATCGACGACACCGACCCCGAGGCCATCGCTTCCAAGATCATCGAGGCCCACGCCGACGGAGCCTTCACCTTCCCCGGGCGTCTCAAGGCTGCAAATGGCGGCGGCGGTCGGGGGCAGGTTGTTCTCGAGCATCCATCGGAGATCCCCTCGGCCGTCCTTCGGGTTCTCGGAGAGATCACCTCGAACGGATGGGATCCAGGTGTGATGTTCGAGCAGAACATCCCAAAGACCACGCACCTCGAGGTGCAGGTCGTCCGTGACCGCTTCGGCAACACGCGGCACTTCGGGATGCGCGACTGCAGCGAGCAGCGCGCCAGCCAGAAGATCCAAGAGGAGGCGCCGCCGGCCGTGCTCCGTCAAGACTCGGCACTCGAAGACCGCATGTGTGAGATCGCGGTGCGTATCGCCGACAGCGTTGACTACGTCGGGGCGTGCACCGTGGAGTTGATGTTCAAGGACGGGCACTTCTACTTGCTCGAGATGAACACCCGCATCCAGGTCGAGCACCCGGTCACCGAGGAGGCGTATCGGATCCGTGAGGGCGATGCGTTGGCTCCCTTGAACCTTGTCCAGCTGCAGTACCTGGTCGCCCGCGGAGCGCCGATCCCGTTCGACCAAGCAGCCGTCGAGAAGGCTCGTGTGGCTCGCGAGTACCGGATCAACGCGGAGGGATTTCGCGCCGACCTCAAGGACTCGCGCGACGGTGGGCGTGGGCTGTTCGTGCCCAACGCAGGCATCTTCGACAAAATCGAGCTCCCCGACGAGGCGACGGTGCTTCAGGGCCTGCGCGCCTCCGATGTGTTGGGCGTCACTGCCGTCGGCATCCGCTTCGACACGGGGTTTGCGGTCGGGGACAAGCTGGTCAACAAGGACCCCACATTCGGGAAGCTCATCGTCTCGATCGAGGTGGAGCCGGACCAAGCGGAGCAGCGCTACGAGTTGCTTCGACTGGCGTCCCTCGAGGTTCTTCGTCGCACCCGCATCCAGGGGCGCCAGGTGATGCCCGACGGCAAGGTCGTCCCCGACTCCACGTTCGAGAACAACGTCGGAACACACCGTTGGGTGTTGGAGACCGAGTGCATGCGTAAGCACGGCACGGCCGTCGCGCCAGAGCGACACGTCAACTGGGTCATCGAAGCTCTTCGCGCAGAACAACAGTCATGAGCCACCACGACGGAACGCCCCCGGCACCCAGCGTCCCGCAGATCCCAAGCGTCACTCTGCGGACCGATCCCCCTCGGATCCTGATGCTTTACGGGTCGCTTCGGGAGCGCTCCTACAGCCGCCTGGCCACGGAAGAAGCGGGGCGAATCCTCGAGGAACTCGGATGCGAAGTCCGCATCTTCGACCCGCGCGAGCTCCCGGTCAAAGCGCCCGGTCTCGAAGAACACCCGAAGGTTGCCGAGCTTCGCGAGGCATCGCTGTGGTCCGAGGGCCAGGTCTGGTGCTCACCGGAGATGCACGGTGCGGTGACGGGAGTGTTCAAGAACCAGGTCGACTGGATCCCGTTGTCGATCGGCGCGGTCCGCCCGACCCAGGGTCGCACCCTTGCTGTCATGCAGGTCTGCGGCGGGTCCCAGTCGTTCAACGTCGTCAACACGTTGCGCCTCCTCGGTCGCTGGATGCGAATGCTGACCATTCCCAATCAGTCGTCGGTCGCGAAGGCGTACCAGGAGTTTCACGACGACGGGCGGATGAAGGACTCTCCCTACCGCGACCGCATCGTGGACGTGATGGAAGAGCTCTACAAGTTCACGGTCCTCACGCGTGACCGTCGAGACTTGCTCGTCGACCGCTACAGCGAGCGACGCGAGCGTGCCGCCAAAGAGGCGCTCGACCCTGAGAATCCGAAGCACCGGATCGCCGCCAAGAGCTTGTGAGTCCGGCCGGGGGCTGCGCCGGGTCAGCCTCTACGCTGGCGGCTGTCGAAGACCTGGTACGATTGGCTCAGGGCGTTGCAGCGATGAGAGCGCAACGAAGGAGCGATACGTGAGCGAGATCCGATTTGACGCACTCTACACGGGCTATTTCCAGCTGGTCTTCAGGGCGGCGTCGCCGTCCACACGAGGCGGGGAGTCGCAGTACAAGGACTTCGTCAAGAAGTTCTACAAGGGCAGCTGGATGGCGGACGGTTGGCTCGAGCAGACCGACGATGCGGTGAAGGCCGGCGGCGCCACGGTGCGCGAGCAGATGAACACGCTGGGTCAGCGGATCTGCGGTGAGTGGGCAAAACCGAACAACATCCGCACCGTCACCACCGACCACCTCAAACAGTGGGGCAACCAGGCCAAGGCGAGCAATGGCATCGTGGCGGTCGACAGACGCATCACCGAGGTGGAGGCGATGTTGCCGAAGCCGCTCATCAAGGTCGTCACCTACGACAAGCTTCGGTTGTAGCGTCGTGAGGCGGATGAGCTCGGCGTTTACCGAGCCAAGATGCGCAGGTCCGAAATGTTCACGCGGTTGAACTCGCCTTCGTCACCGCCGAGCCCGCCGGTATACGCCTCGAAGTGGGAGAACGCGGACATGTTCACGGTCTGGTCGTCTCCCGCGATGACCACCCGGTACTCGACACCCGCGGTCAGGTTCGCCGGTGCGAAGCTCGACAGGGCCCACACGGACCAGTCGCCCAGGTGCGGCATGATGATGGTCTCACTCGCCACCACGTCGCCGCTGTCGACCTCTTCCACCAGAACTCGCTTCACCGCACAGGTGATGCCGCTGTTGATCGACCCCGCGCCGTTGCCGTAGCCCACCTGCAAGAGGTGCGGTCCGCTCTGGGTCGGCGTGAAGCTGGGGGCCGTGAGGGTGTGCCCCTCGTCTCCCCAGCCCTCGTAGTGGAAGCGGCCGTGGTTGTTTACGCCCGTGCCGCCGACGTTCAGGAGCTCCGAGGCTCCGACCACGCTGACGCGGGATGAGCCCTCTCCCCACCAGCACTGCGGCGGGGAATGCTGAGAGTGGTTGCCGCTGCCGGTGAACGTCAGCTCGGCCACGTAGCAGGGGGTTTGGGCGCTGTTGGCGTCGAAGTCCGCGTCCGTCCAAGAGGAGGTGGAGCCCACGAGTTCGTCGGCCACGACCTCGCCGTCCCGATAGATCCGCCACGTGACATCGGCAGCCTCGCTGGTGGAGAGCCCCAGAGAAACCTGGCCACCGGCGCCCTCGATACTGGTGATCTGTGGGGTTCGAGGCCCGAAGACATCGCGGTAGTCGGCATCAGAGACCTCGGTCAACGTGCCGGCGTCGCGCTGTCCGGCGACCAGCCGAATGGTGACGCAGGTGCCGTCTTCGAGACCCTCCAGCAGGTCGCCGGACATCTGGGTATCCCCCACGAAGATCGTGTCGACCTGCAGCGCCCCGGTGCCCGCATCCTCGGGCAGCTCGAGCACGACCTTGAGACTGCGGCCGCGGTAGCGGAAGTCGTTGAGGATGATCTCGTCGGTTCCCGCAAACACCGAGCTGCGGATCGCAGCGGGCAAGAACGGCCGGACGTGCAAGCCGTCGGCCTCGGCCTGGAGCCCAAACAACGTGTGGTGAACCATCGAGACGTAGGCCGCGACACTCCATAGCTGCCGCTGCGAGTTCACGATGGGTCCACTCGCCGCGCCGTCTTCGAGCCATGCCGCACCCGAGCCAGCCTCGAAGTTCTCCATGTTGGAGAGGTTGATCGCGGCGCCGCGAATCAGGGCGAGCATCATCTTTTCGCCGACCGCCGCGTTGCCGGCCTTGGCGGCGGCTCGCAACCAGTAGGCGGTGACGAACGGCCACTCTCCGCGGTTGTGATAGATCGGGATGTCCTGCAGCTGAGGCCAGGCGACGGGCGCTCCGGGTCCGT
The DNA here is from genome assembly GCA_913061055.1 of uncultured Pseudomonadota bacterium. Classification (GTDB taxonomy): domain Bacteria; phylum Myxococcota_A; class Polyangia; order Nannocystales; family Nannocystaceae; genus CAJXVA01. The sequence continues at coordinate 601 of CAJXVA010000009.1, read as the reverse complement.
AGTGCGGGTAGGCGGAGAGGATCCGCGAGGCCTGATCTGCGTCGGCAACATCGAACAGCACGGCGAAGGACGAGCCGAGCAGGTCGTATCGACGGGCCGGGGCCGGGTCGAGCCCGGTGGTGACGAAGGTCGAGAACATGCCCTCGTCCTCCAGCCAGAACCGCTCCACGATGGCCGCCCGCAAGTCGTCGGCCCATCCGTCAAACCGGTCCCGAGTCTTCGCGTCGGACGTTTCGTCGGCCAGCGATGCCGCGATGCGCATGGCTCGGTAGTGCAGCAGGTTGGTCGAGAGCGCCTTGCTCATGCCGATGTGCACGACGTCGGTGGCTGTCCATTCGGGATAGGTTTGCTCGCGCCAGTCGAGGAAGGACTGCTCCCCCAAGTAGAGACCATCTGCAGGGTCGTAGACGACGGCGCGGTCGTGCTCGAGGGTGTTGGTGAGCGCTTCGAGGGTTCGATCGCGGAACGCCTCACGCTCGTCACCGTCCAGTTGGGCCAACAGCTCCCACGCGCCCACGGCCCACGAGACTCGGTCACTGGAGACGGGATAGCTCTGTCTCTTATACACATCTCCGAGCCCACGAGACCTCTCTACATCTCG